>NZ_JBIBJK010000005.1:299472-478067 GCF_042958635.1 Streptomyces sp. NPDC007971 | reverse complement strand
TCAAGGAACGGTCGCTTCCTTTGTACTCACCCTCTCGGGCTTTCCTCCGGGCTTCCCTTCGGTGTTTCCGACTCTATCAGATCTTTTCTCGATCCTATTTCCTCGGTGCTTTCCAGGTTCTCGCTCTCGCGTTTCCCTTTCCGGCGGTTCCGACTCTATCAGATCCTTTCGGCGTCCGATCCCCGGTCGGCGGGATTTGTCTTGGACTTTCGGACTTCCGTCCGTCGGCCTTTCGACATTCACTACGTTAACCCATTCCCTCGGCGGCTCATAATCGAGTCTCACGGGATACGAATTCGGGCACGCGGGCGCGCCAAAATTGACCCCGTCGAGGGCTTGTAGCTGAGTAGTGGGTGGCCGCTCCGGCTGCAGGCGATTGCCGTACCCGGTTCAGCGGCTCGGGACACATTACGCACCTTGCAAGGCCGCGTCAACTTGAGCGACGCCGTGGCGTGTGGGCCCGATAGGGGCTCACCGTCGGGTCGTTGGCGATCCAGAAGCGCCACGGATGGACATCGCCGTTCCCGCCCTCGCCGGCGACGCCGGTGCGTGGGCCACTGCGTACCTGGTCGGAGCCGGTCGGCGTGCCGGTCAGTATGCGCAGGGGGGTGTCGCCCGAAGCGCACGCGTCCGTGCCGTCCAGCGCGCGGCCGACCTCCAGGGCCGTGGCCAGACGCGCCGGCCCCTTGGCCAGTTCCTTGTCGTTCCGGGCCGAAAGTCGACGTTTGCGGGCCAGCTCGGTGCCCTCGGTGACTTCACCGGCGCGGAGCAGTACGGCGCTCGCCCTGCCCTCGGGTCCGCACACGAGATTCATGCAGTGCCACATGCCGTAGGTGAAGTAGACGTACACGTGACCGGGGGGACCGAACATCACTTCGTTGCGGGGGGTGCGACCGCGGTACGCGTGCGACCCGGGGTCGTTCGGTCCGTCGTATGCCTCTACTTCTGTGAGGCGGACGGCGATCGGCCCGTCGGGAGTGGTGCGGACCAGGACGCGGCCGAGGAGATCGGGGGCGACCTCCAGTACAGGGCGGTCGAAGAACTCTCGGGGCAGTGGCGTACGGTCCGGGGGCACGATCATGCCGTCCGAGGGTAGTCCAGACGGGTCAGCGGGCCTGCGGAACCGGTCGTGGGCGGATCGCGTTTGTACGGGGCGAGGGTCCATTCGTAAAGGGAGAGTCATGGCGTTCAAGAAGCTGCTCGCGAGCCTCGGGGCCGGTGGAGCCTCGGTCGAGACCGTACTGACCGAGGTCAACGTGGTGCCGGGTGGTGTCGTCCAGGGGGAGGTGCGGATCCAGGGCGGGTCCGTGAACCAGGAGATCGAGGGGCTGTCCGTCGGTCTGCAGGCGCGCGTCGAGGTCGAGAGCGGCGACCAGGAGTACAAGCAGGACATCGAGTTCACCAAGGTGCGGCTCGGCGGTGCCTTCGAGCTGCAGGCAGGGGCCGTGCACGCGGTGCCGTTCGGCCTGGAGATCCCCTGGGAGACGCCGATCACGATGATCGACGGGCAGGCGCTGCGCGGCATGAACATCGGTGTGACGACCGAGCTGGCGATCGCCCGCGCGGTGGACTCCGGCGACCTGGACCCGATCAACGTGCACCCGCTGCCGGCGCAGAAGGCGATCCTGGACGCCTTCATCCAGCTGGGCTTCCGCTTCAAGAACGCTGACATGGAGCGTGGCCACATCCGGGGGACGCGCCAGCGGCTGCCGTTCTACCAGGAGATCGAGTTCCACCCGCCGGCGCAGTACCGGGGGCTGAACCAGGTCGAGCTGAGCTTCGTGGCCGACGAGCACGCCATGGACGTCATCCTGGAGATGGACAAGAAGCCGGGTCTGTTCAGCGAGGGCTCGGACACCTACCGCTCCTTCCAGGTGGGCCTGCACGACTTCCATGGGACCGACTGGGCGGCATACCTGAACCAGTGGCTGTCCGAGGTCGGCAGCAAGCGCAACTGGTTCTAGGCTCTGCCCCACTGACGCAGAACGATCAGGAGGTACCGAGGTGACCGAGCTCAAGCGGCGGCCGCTCCCGCACGACTTCCACCCGCCCGTGCCGTCGTTCACGGTGACGAGCGAGGACATCGAAGAGGGCGCGACGCTGGGCAGCGCCCAGGTCCACGCGGAGGGGAACACCTCGCCGCAGCTGCGGTGGGAGGGCTTCCCGAAGGAGACCAAGAGCTTCGCCGTGACCTGCTACGACCCTGACGCGCCGACCGGCAGCGGGTTCTGGCACTGGGTTCTGTTCGACATTCCCGCCTCCGTGACTCAGCTGCCGGCGGGTGCGGGCAGCGGCAAGTTCGAGGGCCTGCCCGAGGGTGCGGTGCACGTACGCAACGACTACGGGACGAAGGACTTCGGCGGTGCCGCCCCGCCGCCCGGGGACGGCCCGCACCGGTACGTGTTCACGGTGTACGCGGTGGACCAGGACAAGCTCGGCCCGGGTGCGGACGTTTCCGCGGCCGTCGTCGGCTTCAATCTGCGGTTCCACGCGATTGCGCGTGCCCAGCTCATCGGTGAGTACGAGAACCCCGCCCAGGGCTGATCGAACGGTTCTGATTCAGCCGAGCGTTCATTGAACGTTTGCCCGCCTCCGGTCTTGGAAGTGATCGGAGGCGGGCATTTTTTATTGCGTTGTCCATCTCGGCGCGCCCGTCCAGAGTTGATCCAAGCCCGCCGGGGGGTGGGCAGGTGCACACAGGAGGTGGGCTGGATGCGTGACACGCTGGTTCTGAACGCGAGCTTCGAGCCGCTGTCGACGGTGACTCTGAACCGAGCCGTTGTTCTGGTGCTTCAGGACAAGGCCGTCGTCGAGCAGGCCCACCCCGAACTGCGTATGCGCGGTGCCGATGTGGACATACCTGCGCCCCGGGTGATCAGGCTGTGCAGGTATGTACGGGTGCCGTTCCGAAGACAAGCGCCGTGGTCGAGGCGGGGTGTGCTGGTCCGGGACCGGCACCGGTGCGCGTACTGCGGGCGGCGGGCGACGACCGTGGACCATGTGGTGCCGCGGGCGCAGGGTGGGCAGGACACGTGGCTGAACACCGTCGCCGCGTGTGCGGAGGACAACCACCGCAAGGCCAACCGGACTCCGGACGAGGCGGGGATGGCGCTGCTGCAGGAGCCGTTCGAGCCGACTCCGGCGGACGCGATGCTGCTGGCGCTGCGGGAGGACGACTTCAGGACGCTGCCGGACTGGCTGGCGCAGTCGGCGGCGTAGCCGGACATCTCGGGCTGCGCAGCCGCTCCCCCGGGCGCCGTGACCGCTCACGTCGGGCGGTGCAGCCGATCGCCTCGGGCGCTGTGGCCGGTCAACTCGGGCTGTACCGCGAAAGTTGCAGGAACCGGTGGTGTACGTCGGCCGTTGCCCGTCGAGGTCAACCCGGTGCGGGACGACGGCAGGGTGCCGGCGTCCGTACCTTCTTGCAGCAGCACACCACGGCGGGGCCGGGCAGAACGCCCCTCGTGGGCCGCTGGTCGTCGGAGGGGCCCGACGGGGGGACCCCGACCCGCGGCGTGCGGAAGGGACGATCACGTCATGAGCAAGCTCAGCCTGCGCACCCGGGCCGCGCTGTCGGCCACCGCCGTCGTGGCGGCAATGCTCGGGTTCACCGGGATGACCGCCGGAGCGGCCCAGGCCAGCACCACCGCGAAGACGCTGGACAACGGCTCCAGCGGACACGGTGTGTGGTGCGTCCAACGCATCGTCAACCGCAACTACCCGGGGGCGCTGACGGAGGACTCCAAGTACGGGAGCTACACCAAGGCGTGGGTGAAGTACTTCCAGGAGCACCACGGGCTGACCGGCCGCAACGCCGACGGCATCGTGGGCAGGAAGACCGGCAACGCACTGCTGAAGTCCATCGGCGGCGACCGCTACTGCTACAAGTACCTGCCCACCACGTACTGACCGTCGTCCCTGCGGCTCGCCGGACCATGCGGGCCACGGGGTGAGCAAGGGCCCGCCTTCCTGGGGAAGGCGGGCCCTTGTCGTGCAGGTGCCGTTGTGGTGCCGCGGTCAGTCGATGTGCGGCTTCTCGCGGCGCTCGGAGCCCGGGCCGTTGTTCTGGGCCGGGACGGAGCTGCCGCCGCCCTGGCCTCCTCCGCCCAGCGAGCCGAAGTTGCCCATGGCGCCGGACAGGCCCTTGAGGGCGTCGCCGATCTCGCTGGGGACGATCCAGAGCTTGTTGGCGTCGCCCTCGGCGATCTTCGGGAGCATCTGGAGGTACTGGTAGGAGAGAAGCTTCTGGTCCGGGTCGCCCGCGTGGATCGCCTCGAAGACCGTACGGACGGCCTGGGCCTCGCCCTCGGCGCGCAGGGCGGCGGCCTTGGCCTCACCCTCGGCGCGCAGGATCTGGGACTGCTTCTCGCCCTCCGCGGTGAGGATCGCGGCCTGGCGCGTACCTTCGGCGGTGAGGATCGCGGCGCGCTTGTCACGGTCGGCGCGCATCTGCTTCTCCATCGAGTCCTGGATGGAGGTGGGCGGCTCGATGGCCTTCAGCTCGACACGGTTGACGCGGATGCCCCACTTGCCGGTGGCCTCGTCGAGGACGCCGCGCAGGGCCGCGTTGATCTCCTCGCGGGAGGTGAGGGTGCGTTCGAGGTCCATGCCGCCGATGATGTTGCGCAGCGTGGTGACGGTGAGCTGCTCGATGGCCTGGATGTAGCTGGCGACCTCGTAGGTGGCGGCCCGTGCGTCGGTCACCTGGTAGTAGATGACGGTGTCGATGTTCACGACCAGGTTGTCCTGGGTGATCACCGGCTGGGGCGGGAAGGGCACGACCTGTTCACGCAGGTCGATGCGGTTGCGGATGGTGTCGATGAAGGGGACCACGATGTTGAGGCCCGCGTTCAGCGTCCGCGTGTAGCGGCCGAAGCGCTCGACGATGGCGGCGCTGGCCTGTGGGATGACCTGGATGGTCTTGATCAGGGCGATGAAGACCAACACCACCAGAATGACCAGGACGATGATGACCGGTTCCATCGTGTTCCCCGTGCCCCTCTCTGCCTCGGCGCCTTCGGCAGATCTTGTGGTTGTTGAAGATCTTGCTGGACGAGTCTGACAGACCGTCGCGGAACTCGTGGGTGGTTCCGTTCAGTTGAGTCCTGCGAGGTCAGATCGAGGTCGGCCGGTCAGATGACGATCGCGGTGGCCCCTTCGATCTCCACGACGTCCACCTCCTGGCCCACGTCGTAGGCGCGGCCGGTGTCGAGGGAGCGTGCCGACCAGATTTCTCCGGCGAGCTTGATCCGGCCGCCGGTGCCGTCCACGCGCTCCAGGACGAGTGCCTGCTTGCCTTTCAACGCGTCGACACCCGTGGCGAGTCGGGGTCGCTGTCTACTGTGCCGGGCCGCTATGGGCCGGACGACGGCGATGAGGGCGACCGAGACGGCGAGGAAGGCGAGGACCTGGACCACGACGCCGACGCCGAGGGCGGCGACGACCGCGGCCGCGACCGCTCCCACCGCGAGCATGCCGAACTCCGGCATCGCGGTGATGACGAGCGGGATTCCGAGCGCCGCCGCGCCGACGAGCCACCACACCCATGCGTCGATGTCGTTCACATGGTCATGGTAGGACCGCGGGTCGGGCGGCGGACAGGGCGCGAACGGGAGTGGGTGGGCGTCAGGACAGGGGCAGGCCGTGGGCGGTCCAGCGGTCGCCGACCTGCTCGACGACGAGCGGGAGGCCGAAGCACCGGGAGAGGTTGCGGGAGGTGAGTTCCAGTTCGATCGGGCCTGCGGCGAGGACCTTGCCCTGACGGATCATGAGGACGTGGGTGAAGCCGGGGGCGATCTCCTCGACATGGTGGGTCACCATGATCATCGAGGGGGCGATGGGGTCGCGGGCGAGGCGGCCGAGGCGGCGCACCAGGTCCTCGCGGCCACCGAGGTCGAGGCCGGCGGCCGGCTCGTCGAGCAGGAGCAGCTCGGGGTCGGTCATGAGGGCACGGGCGATCAGGGTGCGCTTGCGCTCGCCCTCGGAGAGGGTGCCGAAGCGGCGGTCCACGTACTCGGTCATGCCGAGGCGGTCGAGGAAGGCGCGGGCGCGCTGTTCGTCGACCTCGTCGTACTCCTCGTGCCAGCCGGCGGTCATGCCGTAGGCCGCGGTCAGGACGGTCTGGAGGACGGTCTGGCTCTTGGGGAGCTTCTCGGTCATGGCGATGCCGGCCACGCCGATGCGGGGGCGCAGCTCGAAGACGTCGACCTTGCCGAGGGTGTCGCCGAGGATGGTGGCGGTGCCCTTGCTGGGGAAGAGGTAGCTCGAGGCGACGTTCAGGAGGGTGGTCTTGCCGGCGCCGTTGGGGCCCAGGATGACCCAGCGCTCACCCTCCTTCACCGACCAGGAGACCTGGTCGACCAGAGCCCGGCCCTCGCGGACCACGGATACGTCCTCAAGCTCCAGAACATCGCTCATGAGCGTGTTGTCTCCCCTTGCAGTGTGGCCGGTCTCGGCTCTCGCGTACGCCTGTGGCTCGGTCCGCCGCGCCGGTGGGCGCAGCCCATATGAAATCTACGCCACGAGTGCGCCGCTCCATTCCATCGGTCCGGTCCTTAGGGTGGGGGCATGCTCTCGGAACCGCGTTCAGGACGCCTCGCCGCTTGGGGAAATGCCCTTTTGGCCGGACTTGCCTCTCCGGACGACGCCGTGCTCGCCATCGTGGGCGAGGACGCGGTGCACCGGGTGGAGGGGCTGCCGGGCGAACCGGCACCGGTCGGGCTCACGCTCGCGCTGGGGCGGCTGCGGACGCTGGGGGTGACCGGTCTGCGCGTGGCGCTGCCCGCGCCCGGCCATCCGCTGGGGCTGAGCGGGCCGCCGGAGTTCAACGCGCGGGCGCTGGAGGCCGAGGAGGCGGTGGTCTGCTTCGGTGCCGCGTTCGGACTGGTCCCGGAGGTGTACGCCGCCGGGCCCGAGGGCGATCTGCATGTCGAGGTGGTGTGGCAGGTGCTGCCGGTGCGGGAGGCGCCGCCGGCCGATGTGCCGTCGCTGGGCGAGGCGGAGCGGGAGCTGGCGGAGGCCCTGCGGGAGGCGACCACGGTGCTGTCGCGGCTGGATGTCGCCGGGGCGGGTCCGGTGGCGGAGGCGGCGATCGACGCGTACCGGGCGCGGGCCGAGCGGGGGCGCGAGGTGCTGGCGCCGGGGTACCCGCCGCGTGCGGTGCGGGTGCTGGAGCTGGCTCAGCGGGTCGGGCTGCTGGTGTCCCTGGCGCACGACAGGGGGCACGGGGCTGCGGTCAGCTCCGGCGAGATGGTGGCGCGTTCCGAGGCGCTGCGGCCTGTCGAGCGGACCGCCCGGCGGGCGCAGGTGGCGGCGTACAACGCGATCGTGGAGGAGCGGGAGCGCGGGGCTCGCTGACCGGTGGCCGACCTCGGTCGGACCGCCGGACGGCGCCCTGAGTCGCGCGCCGGTCAGATCCGCCGGACAGCAACGTGGCAGGTCCCGGTCGGACCCGCGGGACGGCAACCTGACAGACCTCGGCCGGATCCGCCGGACGGCAACCAGACCGGCGCGCGTCAGATTCGCCGGACGGCAACGTGGGGGCCTCGGTCGGATCCGCGGGAGGCAACCCGACAGACCCCGGCCGGATCCGCCGGACGGCAACCTGACAGGCCCCCCGGTGGATTCGGGAGGCCTGAGGTCGTTGTCCGGCCTGACTCAGTGGTTCAGGCCGAGGTTGGCGAAGGCCGGGTTCAGCACGCCGACGACGTTCACCGTGTTGCCGACCGCGTTCACCGGCACGTGCACCGGGACCTGGACGACGTTGCCCGAGACGACACCCGGAGAGCCCTTGGCCTCACCGTTGGCACAGGCGCCGTCCGTGGCAGAGGCCATCCCCGCGCCGGCGGCCAGGAGGCCACCGGCCACCATCGTCACGGCCGCAGCCTTCTTCAGGTTCTTCACTGTCTGAGTCCTCCTTGCGATCACTGCGGCGGTTCGCCGCAGCACGCACTGGAGAACGGCGGAGATCGCCCAAGGGTGCGCCATGCGGGTGACATTCCCACGACGGTATGAATCTCAGTCCATAGCGGAACTTTCCGGGTTGCCGTGCGTGAGGTGCTGGGGTGGGCGTTTCAGCCCGTCACGCCATGGCGTACGGCCCACAGGGCGGCCTGGGTGCGGTCGGCCAGGTCAAGTTTCATCAGGATGTTGGAGACGTGCGTCTTGACGGTCTTCTCGGACAGGACGAGGGCGCGGGCGATCTCGCGGTTGGAGCGGCCGTCGGCGATCAGGCCGAGCACCTCGCGCTCCCGTTCGGTCAGTGAGCCTCCCCTGCCCTGGCCCGAGTTGGCCTCCTCCTGGGAGAGCAGGGCCCCGGCCACCTCGGGCTGGAGCAGGACGTGCCCGGCGTGCACGGAGCGGATGGCGCCGGCGAGCGCGTCGGGGTCCACGTCCTTGTACACGTACCCGGCGGCGCCCGCGCGCAGCGCCGGGACCACCGTGCGCTGCTCGGTGAAGCTGGTGACGATCAGCACGCGCGCGGGGTTGTCGAGTTCGCGGAGCCTGCGCAGGGCGTCGATGCCGTCCGTGCCCGGCATCTTGATGTCCATGAGGACGACGTCCGGCCGCAGTTCCTCGGCGCGGGCGACGCCCTCGGCGCCGTCGGCGGCCTCGCCGACGACCTCGATGTCGTCCTGCACCTCCAGGAAGGTGCGCAGGCCCCGGCGGACGACCTGGTGGTCGTCGACGAGCAGCACCCTGATTGGCTCAGCCACCGGGGACCTCCATCTCGATCGTGGTGCCCTTGCCGGGCGCCGATTCCACGGTCAGCGTGCCGCCGGCTCCGCCCGCCCGGTCCCGCATCGAGACCAGGCCCAGGTGGCGTCCGGCGCGGCGGACCGCCGTCGGGTCGAAGCCGGTGCCGTCGTCGGTGACGCGCAGGACGGCTCCGTGGCCGCGCCGCTCCACGCTCACGTGGACGTGGTCGGCGCCGGAGTGGCGCAGGGCGTTGTGCAGGGCTTCCTGGGCGACCCGCAGCACGGCCTCCTCCTGCGCGGCGGGCAGGGCGCGCAGCCCGGTGGCGTCGAAGGAGACGCGCGCGCTGTGGGCGCGGTCGAGGACCTGTATCTGGGTGCGCAGGGTGGCGATCAGACCGTCCTCGTCGAGGGCGGCGGGACGCAACTCCACGACGGCGGCGCGCAGTTCGTCGGCCGCCTCGGCGGCGAGCGCGGCGACCTGGTGCAGCTCGCCCTTGGCGCGGGCCGGGTCGCGGTCGACCAGTGCGGCGGCGGCCTGGGCGGTCAGGCGCAGCGAGAAGAGCTTCTGGCTGACCGCGTCGTGCAGTTCGTGGGCGAGGCGGGAGCGTTCCTCGGCGATGGTCAGCTCGCGGCTGCGCTCGTAGAGGCGGGCGTTGGTGAGGGCGATGGCGGCGTGCTGGGCGAGGGTGGCGAGCAGTTCCTCGTCCTCCTCGGTGAAGCCGCAGCTGCCCTCCGGCTTGGGACAGCGCTTGTTCGCGAGGAACAGCGCGCCGAGCACGTCCTCGCCGTCCTTGATCGGCAGCCCGAGGAAGTCGGACATCTCGGGGTGGGCGGACGGCCAGCCCTCGAAGCGCGGGTCCTTGCGCACGTCGGCGAGGCGCTCGGGCCGCGCCTCGTGCAGCATCGCGGCGAGGATGCCGTGCTGGCGGGGCAGCGGGCCGATGGCCTTCCACTGGGCGTCGCTGACACCGTCGACGACGAACTGGGCGAAGCCGCCGTGGTCGTCGGGGACGCCGAGCGCGGCGTAGTGCGCGTCGAGCAGCTCGCGGGCGGAGGCGACGATCGTCTTCAGGACGTCGCGCACCTCCAGGTGTCTGCTCATGGCCAGCAGCGCGGAACTCACCGCGGCGAGGCCGGACCGGGGGCGGTGGCTCATGTCCTCACGGTACCGGCGGGGTGTGACAGCACGGATCGGACCTGTGGCGGCCCGGACTGCGCCGGTGGGCCTAGGTCCGGCGGGGTAGGTCCACGGGCCCCGGGCGTGGGATGTACGCCGAAGGACCCGGGGCGTGCGGTGTACGCCGAAGGACCCCGGGCGTGCGGTGTACGCCGAAGGACCCCGGGCGTGCGGTGTACGCCGAAGGGCCCCGTAGTCCTGCGGCTGCCGCCCGAGGCGGCCGACGGGGTGCCGTTCCTACGTTGTGAGCACCGCCCGGCCGGGGCGGAACGCAACGAGGGGACGGTTGTCATGCCGGTAGCGATCATCACGGGGGCGTCCAAGGGGCTGGGGCGGGCACTCGCCGGGGCGCTGGCCGCGCGGGGGTGGGATCTCGTACTCGACGCGCGGGGCGCCGAGCCCCTCAAGGAGGCCGCGGAGGCGGTCGCGGGGCACGGCACGCACGTGACAGCGCTGCCCGGGGATGTCGCGGACGCCGGTCACCGAGCCGAGCTTTTGGCCGCCGCGCGAGCCCTCGGCGGTGCGGATCTGCTGGTGAGCAATGCGAGCGCGCTGGGCGCCGAGCCGCTGGTGCGCCTTGCGGAGCTGCCTCTGGAGGGGCTGCGGCGGGCGCTGGAGGTGAACGTGGTGGCCGCGCTGGGCCTGGTCCAGGAGGCGCTGCCGTTGCTGCGGGAGTCGGCGGCGGGGGCGGTGATCACGGTCAGCTCGGACGCGGCTGCCGAGGCGTACGGGACTTGGGGCGGCTACGGCGCCTCCAAGGCGGCCCTGGACCAGCTCGCCGCGGTGCTCGGCACGGAGGAGCCGTGGCTGAGGGTGTGGGCGGTGGATCCCGGGGACATGGCGACGGACCTGTACGCGGCGGCCGTACCGGACGACGACGATCCGCGTCCGGCGCCCGCCACCGTCGTACCGGCGTTCCTGCGGCTGCTGGACGAGCGGCCGGCGAGCGGGCGGTATGCGGCGGCTTCGCCGGCCCAGGGGCGATGACCGTGTCCGATGCGTTCGCCCCTTCGCCTCTGGCTCTGACGGTGCCCGAGGAGCTGTCGGCGCGGGTGCCTGCCGAACAGCGCGGGCCGGGCCTGGGCCGGGATGCCGTGCGGCTGCTGGTCTCGCGGGGCACCGAGGTGTCGCACCACGTGTTCGCCGAGCTGCCGCGGCTGCTGCGGGCCGGGGACCTGCTGGTGGTGAACACCTCGCCGACGCTGGCCGCCGCGGTGGACGGGCGGATCGGGCACGCGCGCGTGGTGGTGCATTTCTCCACCGCTGGGGACGACGGGCGCTGGGCGGTCGAGCTGCGCGAGCCGGACGGCCGGGGTACCACGCGTGTGCGGGCGGGCGGACGGGATACGGAACGCGCGCGTGCGGGCGCGTCGGGCGGCGCACGCGCGCGTGGAGAAAGCAGCGCTCCCCGGGAGGGCGCCGACGGGCGAGGGACGGACGGTCCCGCGGGGACAGAGGTACGGCTGCCGGGCGGCGCGCGGCTGGTCCTGGAGGAGCCGAGTCCCTCAGGGACAGAAGTACGGCTGCCGGGCGGGGCGCGGCTGGTCCTGGAGGAGCCGGTCGACGGCCGCGGTGAGCGGCTGTGGTGGGCGCGGGTGTCCGGGGCGGAGGTCCTTCGGCTGCTGCGGGAGCACGGGCGCCCCATCCGCTATGCGTACACGGACCGGGACCAGCCGCTGTCTGCCTACCAGACGGTGTTCGCGCTGCCCGGGCCGGACGGGGCGGGCAGCGCGGAGATGCCGAGTGCGGCGCGGCCCTTCACCACCGGGCTGGTGACGCAGCTGGTGAGCCGCGGCATACAGTTCGCGCCGGTCTCGCTGCACACGGGGGTCGCGTCGGTGGAGGCGCACGAGCCGCCGTATCCGGAGCGGTTCACGGTGCCCGAGGCGTCGGCGCGGTCGGTCAACGCCGCGAGGGCCGGGGGCGGGCGGGTGATCGCGGTGGGAACGACGGCCGTGCGGGCCCTGGAGTCGGCGGCCGGGCCGGACGGGGTGGTGCGGGCCGTCGGCGGGTGGACCGACCTGGTGGTCACCCCCGAGCGCGGGGTACGCGCCGTCGACGGGCTGCTGACCGGGCTGCACGAGCCGGAGGCCTCGCATCTGCTGATGTTGCAGGCCGTGGCGGGGCGGGCCGCGGTAGCCCGGGCGTACGAGGAGGCACTGCGCGGGCTCTACCTGTGGCACGAGTTCGGGGACGTCCACCTCGTCCTACCGGAGGAGACCCCTCACACAGAGCGTTGCGACGGCAACTCCTGGTGAGACTGTTGCGCCTCCGATGTGAGCCCGCACATAGGGCGCGCATCACGTACGAACGGACATAGGAGATATACCGGCCCCAGATGAACGGGACAGACGGTCCAGTCTGTCCTGTTTTGCCCCTCCCTGATCCACTATGAGGGATCGTACGTCACACCTTTGCCACGGCATTTTGCGCCCGCTAAGAATTACTCCCGTCGCTCAGCGCCGCAGGGGTTCCCCCCCTCGGCGTTCGTGCGGAGGGACCGATTCCCCCGGCGGACGCAGGAGCGACCTCCGCGCTACACGAAGAGGTCCATCAGCCATGCCCAAGAACATCCTCACCCGTGGTCATAGTCGTACGCTGACCAAGCAGCACAAGATCGCGATCGCCGGTGTCGCCGCGCTCGGTGCCGCCGCCGTGGCCTTCTCGGCCGTCCCCGGCAACGCCCAGACCGTCACCACCGGTGCCCCGGCCGCCCAGGTGCAGTTCGCCACCCAGCCGGTCAAGGATGTCCAGGGCACGCTGACCACCCAGCTCGCCGCCCAGACCGTCAAGCTCGACGCCTTCGCCGCCAAGCAGAAGGCCGCGACCGCGGCCGCCAAGCAGCAGGCCCAGGCCCAGGCGAAGCAGAAGGCCGCCGAGGCCGCCAAGAAGGTCACCCAGGTGCGCGCCGCCCAGGACACCGCGAGCCGCTCCGCCCAGCGCCCCCAGATGCAGCTGGTCGCCGCGAAGTCCTACGCGAACAACCTCGACGGCTGGATCCGTCAGGCCCTGGACATCATGAAGTCCAAGGGCATCCCGGGCAGCTACAACGGCCTGCACAAGAACATCATGCGCGAGTCGTCCGGCAACCCGATGGCCATCAACAACTGGGACATCAACGCGATCAACGGCATCCCGTCGAAGGGCCTGCTGCAGGTCATCCCGCCGACCTTCAACGCGTACCACGTCGCCGGCACGTCCTGGGACATCTACAACCCGGTCGCCAACATCACCGCCGCCGCCAACTACGCGGCGGACAAGTACGGCTCGATCGACAACGTCAACAGCGCGTACTGAGGTCAGGCGCGGGACCTCTGACATACGCGGAAGGGCGGCACCCCTCGGGGGGATGCCGCCCTTCGCGTCGTTGCAGGTGCGGTTACTTCCGCATGACCTCCGGCTCGTGGCGGCGCAGGAAGCGGGCCACGAAGAAGCCGCAGATCACACCGAGGACGATCAGCGCGACCATGTCGATGCCCCAGGCCGAGGCCTGGTGGTTCCACAGCGGGTCCGTGTTGCCCGGGTCGTCGGCGTTCGGCGCGATGTTGTTGAAGTCCAGCGTGGCGCCCGCGGCGGCCACCGCCCAGCGCGACGGCATCAGGTACGAGAACTCGTTGACGCCGAGGGTGCCGTGCAGGGTGAAGAGGCAGCCGGTGAAGACGACCTGGATGATCGCGAACATCACCAGCAGCGGCATGGTCTTCTCGGCGGTCTTCACCAGCGAGGAGATCACCAGGCCGAACATCATCGAGGTGAAGCCGAGCGCCATGATCGGCAGGCACAGCTCGAACAGCGTGGAACTGCCGAGGACGAGGCCCTGGTCGGGGATCTCCCGGCTGGAGAAGCCGATCAGGCCGACCATCAGGCCCTGGAGCACCGTGACGGCGCCGAGGACGACGACCTTGGACATCAGGTAGGCCGACCGGGACAGACCGGTCGCGCGCTCCCGCTCGTAGATGACCCGTTCCTTGATCAGCTCACGCACGGAGTTCGCGGCACCCGCGAAGCACGCACCGACCGCGAGGATCAGCAGCACGGTGGTGGCCGTGCCGTTCGGCACGTGCTGGCCGGTGCGCGGGTTGACCGCCGCGTTGACCAGCAGGCCCCGGTTGTGGTCGATGAGCAGGCTGACCGCGCCGAGCACCGCCGGCAGGATCACCGTCAGCGCCAGGAATCCCTTGTCGGAGACGATGACCGCCACGTACCGCCGGATCAGGGTCATCAGCTGGGAGCCCCAGCCCTGCGGCTTGGGCGGCTTCATCGCCTGCGGCGGAGGCATGTGTACGGACTGCGGGGCGACCGCGTCGATGTCCGCGGCGTACATCTGGTAGTGCTGCGAGCCCTTCCAGCGGCCCGCCCAGTCGTAGTCGCGGTAGTTCTCGAAGGCGGAGAAGACGTCGGCCCAGCTGTCGTAGCCGAAGAAGTTCAGCGCTTCCTCCGGCGGTCCGAAGTAGGCCACCGCACCGCCGGGCGCCATCACCAGGAGCTTGTCGCAGATCGCCAGCTCGGCCACGGAGTGGGTGACCACCAGGACCGTGCGGCCGTCGTCCGCCAGGCCGCGCAGCAGCTGCATGACGTCGCGGTCCATGCCCGGGTCGAGGCCCGAGGTCGGCTCGTCCAGGAAGATCAGCGACGGCTTGGTGAGCAGCTCCAGGGCCACCGACACACGCTTGCGCTGACCACCGGACAGGGAGGTGACCTTCTTGTCCTTGTGGATGTCGAGCTTCAGCTCGCGCAGCACCTCGTCGATACGGGCGTCGCGCTCCTGGGCCGTGGTGTCGGCCGGGAAGCGCAGCTTGGCCGCGTACTTCAGGGCCTTCTTGACGGTCAGCTCCTTGTGCAGGATGTCGTCCTGCGGGACCAGACCGATGCGCTGGCGCAGCTCGGCGAACTGCTTGTAGAGGTTCCGGTTGTCGTACAGCACCTCGCCCTGGTTGGCGGGCCGGTAGCCGGTCAGCGCCTTCAGCAGGGTCGACTTGCCGGAGCCGGACGGGCCGATGACCGCGATCAGCGACTTCTCCGGGACGCCGAAGGAGACGTCCTTCAGGATCTGCTTGCCGCCGTCGACGGTGACCGTCAGATGGCGCGCCGAGAAGGAGACCTCACCGGTGTCGACGAACTCCTCGAGGCGGTCGCCGACGATACGGAAGGTGGAGTGGCCGACGCCGACGATGTCGCTCGGGCCGAGCAGTACCGAGCCGCCCTTGGCGATCGGCTGGCCGTTGACGTACGTGCCGTTGTGCGAGCCCAGGTCGCGGATCTCGAAGCGGCCGTCGGGCGTCGAGTGGAACTCGGCGTGGTGCCGGGAGACCTGCAGGTCGGAGACGACCAGCTCGTTCTCCAGGGCACGGCCGATGCGCATCACGCGGCCGACCGCGAACTGGTGGAACGTCGTGGGGCTGCGGTCACCGTAGACCGGCGGCGCCCCCGCGCCACCACCGGGTGCCTTCTGTGCGAACTGCTCCGGCGGCCCGCTCTGCTGCTGCGGGAACGGCGCGGGCTGCTGCGCCTGCTGCCAGTCGCCCGGAGCCGCCTGCTGCGGCACCTGCTGTGCCCAGCCGGGGCCCGCGCCCTGGGCGGCGTACGGCGCCGCCTGCTGCGGCTGCTGCTGAGGCTGCGCCACTGCGGCCGCGGCGGCGGACAGGCTCAGGCGCGGTCCGTCGGTCGCGTTGCCGAGGTGCACCGCCGAGCCGGCGCCGATCTCCATCTGCTGGACCCGCTGGCCCTGCACGAAGGTGCCGTTGGTGCTGCCGTGGTCCTCGATGACCCAACTGCGGCCGTTGAAGCTGACCGTGGCGTGCCGCCAGGAGACCCTGGCGTCGTCGAACACGACGTCTCCCTGCGGATCGCGTCCGAGTGTGTAGGCCCTGGACGAATCGAGCGTCCAGGTCCGTCCGTTTGATTCCAGTACGAGTTCCGGCACTCCATGCCCCACTGAGTTGTCCCCCGAGTTACCCCCATCACAGGGAGTCTAGGGATGTCGAACATCGTGGGGAACTATTTCAGGCTCGGCCCGGTGACCGAAAGTCGGGCCTTGTGAAGGGCGCCCGCGCGCGCTTCAACTCGCCCCGTTGACGGGGTTGAAACCGGGCCGGAGAGTGGTAATCCCCCGCGAGGGGGACAGGCGCGGCTGCGGTGCCGCGCCGCGGATCGGGGGGTCTGCCATGAGCGCTGCCACGGGCGTCGAGACCGCACGGCACGGCACATCGCTGCCGTGGGGCGACATCCTGCTGTCCGCGATCGCCTCGGTGAGCTGGGCGTTGATGGGGATGGCGGGCACGGCCGCGCTCGGTCTGCATCTGCTGCAGGCGGACGCGGCGGGTTCACTGGGCCCCATGACGGCGGCGGTTGTGGCGCTCGGGGCGGGTGGTTCGGTCTCTCCGGCGGGCGATGTGTCCGCTTTCGGACTGAAAGGCGCCGAGGCCCACACGGCCGTCGAGATCACGCCACTCGGCGTCAGCCTGGTCGGAGCCCTGCTGCTCTCCTGGTTCTTCCTGCGGTCCCTGCGCTCGGCCGGAGTTGTCGTCGCGCCCGCCGAACTCCTCGCGCGCGCAGGCACGGTGGTCGCGCTCTTCGTGGCGATGCTCGGCGGGCTGGCCTGGGCCGGACATGACGTCATCACGATCGACGGAGGCGCGCTCGGCCTCGGCGGGCTGCCCGGCGGGGGCGGCAAGGGGGGCGGCCTGAAGATCCCCGGCCTGGGGGATGTCGGCGGGCTGCTGCCGGACCGGATCACCGACCTGATCCATGCCAAGGCCGCCGTCGGCTTCACCGTGGACACGGTACCCACCCTCCTCGGCGGTCTCGGCTGGTCCGCAGGCATCCTGCTGATCGCCCTGCTCGCCTCCCGCCGCACTCCCCTGCCGCGCGGCTGGGAGGCCGTGCACCGGGTGGTGCGGCCCGCCGCCTCCGCGCTCGTCACCGTGCTGCTGGTGGCCGTCGTCGCCGGGCTCGCGGCGGCGGCGTACGCGGCGACCGGCGACGACCATCCGCGCCGGATCGCGGGCGCCGCCCTGCTCGGCGCCCCCAACGGCGTGTGGCTGGGCGTTCCCCTCGGCCTGTTCGTGCCCTGGGACGGCAGGGCGACCGGCGCGCTGGGCGGGGTGCTGCCCCACCCGCTCGACCAGGTGCTGAGCACCCGGTCGGACCAGCCCGTCACCCTGGGCCGGCTGGCCGGTCTGGACGGGCGGGTGTGGCTGCTCGCGGTGGCGGCGGCGCTGATGATGGTGCTCGCCGGGGTGCTCACGGCGGTCCGGACACCGGTACGGGGCTCGTCCGCCGAGCCGGGCGGCGCCGTGGGCTTCGCCGGGCGCTGCGCCCTGCGGCTCGGGATCGTGACGGCGCTGGCCCTGCCCCTGCTCGCCTGGCTGACCGACGTCTCGGTGGACGCCTCGCTGTCCGTCCTGGGCTTCGACGCCTTCGGGGCGGGCATCGAACTCCACGGCCACCTGGGCATGGCGCTGCTCCTTGGCGGCGTGTGGGGCGCGGGGGCCGGCGCGCTGGGAGCCCTGCTCGCCCGGGCGACGGGGGCCGCGGGATCCCGGGCGGTGTGGCCAGCCTCGGGTGACGCACGAGGCGGGACGGCCACTGGAGGGGGCGGGGGCGGGCACGGCGAGGGCGGACACGGCGAGGGCGGACACGGCGGGGTCAGGCGCTCGGAGTACTCCGGGCCCCCCGGGTATGCCGGGCATTCCGGGTACGACGGCACGGGCCCGGGGCACCCGGGGTACGACGACGGGACGTCCGGGCGTGGTGGCTACGGCGGCGGGGCACCCGGGCAGGCCGGGCACGGTGTGCATGGTGGGGTGGCAGGGCACGGGGGCGGAGCCGGGCAGCCCGGGCACGGTGGGGTGGCCGGGCACGGTGGGGTGGCCGGGCACGGTGGGGTGGCCGGCCCGTACGCGCCGGGCCTGCCGTACCGGCCGCCGAACCCCGACACGAACCCCTACCTCCAGGTGCCGGAGGAACTGCGGGCGGAGCCCGAGGACGCGCGACCGGCCTCGTCCGGGGACGACGTGTACGGCGCCCCCACCGTCGCCCGGCCCTTCGACCCGCCTCCGCCTGCGCGCCGGAACCGTCCCCGCGGGCAGGCGCGTGATCGCTCGCAGGACGAACCGGACGACGGACCACCGCCTCCGCCGCCCCTGCCCCCGCGACCGCCCGGGAAGCCCAGACGGTGAGCCCGCGGCGCCCACGGTGTGGATGAGGGCGGAAGGCCCGGCGCCCGTCCTGATGGGCCTGTGCGCCGAGGGCGCCGCCGTGGCACAGTCATGGTGAGGCGGTACTTCTCGTGCGGTCCCGTCCGGCCCGTCCACCGTCATTGGACCTCGTCCGACGTCATCCGGCCTCGTCCGGCCTCCGTGGAACCCCATCGGTATCGAACCCCATCGGTTTCGACCGGTTCCGTCCGACCGTGAGAGGTGGGTGGGAGGAGTCCGCCGGGGCCCGGGCGGCGTCGCCGCGCCACGGGTCCGACCGTACGAGCCGTCGCCGACAGGCAAGATCCCCTACATCGGACGGACACCCATTGTTCCGTGTCCGTCAGGCGGACCTCGAGGGCGCGAGGCACTGGGTGCCGGATACGGTGGTGACACCATGAGCGCTTCGCAGACCTCCGAGGTCCCCACTCTCCTCGTCAAGATCTTCGGCAAGGACAGGCCGGGCATCACGGCCGGCCTCTTCGACACCCTCGCCGCGTACCTCGTCGACGTGGTCGACATCGAGCAGGTCGTCACGCGGGGCCGACTGGTGCTGTGCGTGCTGGTCACCCAGCCCCCGGCCGGCCTGGAGGGGGACCTGCGGGCCACCGTGCACAGCTGGGCCGAGTCGATGAAGATGCAGGCGGAGATCATCTCGGGGCACGGCGACAACCGTCCGCGAGGTCTCGGGCGCTCCCTGGTCACCGTCCTCGGTCACCCGCTCACCGCCGAGTCGACGGCCGCCGTCGCCGCCCGGATCGCCAAGGCGGGCGGCAACATCGACCGTATCTTCCGGCTCGCCAAGTACCCGGTGACGGCGGTGGAGTTCGCCGTGTCCGGTGTCGAGACGGAACCGCTGCGCACCGCCCTGGCGACCGATGCGGCGGCACTGGGTGTCGACATCGCGGTCGTCGCGGCGGGCCTGCACCGGCGCGCTCAGCGGCTGGTGGTCATGGACGTGGACTCCACGCTCATCCAGGACGAGGTCATCGAGCTGTTCGCCGCGCATGCCGGCTGCGAGGACCAGGTCGCCGAGGTGACGGCGGCGGCGATGCGCGGGGAGCTGGACTTCGAGCAGTCGCTGCACGCACGCGTGGCGCTGCTGAAGGGACTGGACGTCTCGGTGGTGGACAAGGTGCGCAACGAGGTCCGGCTGACGCCGGGCGCGCGCACGCTGATCCGCACCCTGAAGCGCCTCGGCTACCAAGTCGGTGTCGTCTCCGGCGGTTTCACCCAGGTCACGGACGATCTGAAGGAGCGGCTGGGACTGGACTTCGCGCAGG
The DNA here is from genome assembly GCF_042958635.1 of Streptomyces sp. NPDC007971. Classification (NCBI taxonomy): domain Bacteria; kingdom Bacillati; phylum Actinomycetota; class Actinomycetes; order Kitasatosporales; family Streptomycetaceae; genus Streptomyces; species Streptomyces sp. NPDC007971. The sequence goes on along the minus strand of NZ_JBIBJK010000005.1, from coordinate 458,713 downwards.
CCAACACGCTGGAGATCGTCGACGGGAAGCTGACCGGGCGGGTCACCGGCGAGGTCGTGGACCGCGCGGGCAAGGCGCGGCTGCTGCGCCGGTTCGCCGCGGAGGCAGGGGTGCCCCTCTCGCAGACCGTGGCGATCGGCGACGGTGCCAACGACCTGGACATGCTGAACGCGGCCGGTCTCGGCGTCGCCTTCAACGCCAAGCCGGTGGTCCGCGAGGCCGCGCACACGTCGGTGAACTTCCCCTTCCTGGACACCGTCCTGTATCTGCTGGGCGTCACCCGTGAAGAGGTCGAGGCGGCCGACACGCACGACGAGGGCTGACCCGGCACTGCTCCGTTCGGCGTACGCGACGAGGAGGGCCCGGCACCGCAACGGTGCCGGGCCCTCCTGTCGTGCGTGCCGTCACTCGGAGGGTGCCCAGTAGTCCGCCAGGGTGGCCACGCCCGGCTCCAGGCTCTTCCAGACGCCGTCGAAGGTCAGCAGCGCGAAGCCGGCCGCAGGGAAGCCACGGCGGCTCATCCGCTCGCGGGCCTCGCCCTCGGAGTCGCCCGCGAGGATGTCGGCCAGACCGTGCACGCCCGGGTTGTGACCGATCAGGATCGCGTTCTGCACATCGTCCGGGATCTCGTTGAGCAGGGCGATCAGCTCGCCGGGCGAGGCCTCGTAGACCCGCTCCTCGTAGACGGTCTTCGGCCGGTGCGCGAGCTCGTGGACGGCGAGCTTCCAGGTCTCGCGGGTGCGGACGGCGGTGGAGCACAGGGCCAGGTCGAAGGTGAGGCCGGTGTCGGCCAGCTTGCGTCCGGCGACTGCGGCGTCCTTGCGGCCCCGCTCGGCGAGCGGGCGCTCATGGTCGGACACCTGGGGCCAGTCGGCTTTCGCATGCCGGAAGAGGATGATCCTGCGGGGTTCTGCGACGCTCATGGGACCCAGCTTCGCATGAAACAGGCCACCTGGCGCAGGGAGTTGACATGCGGATTCACCGCGTGAGGGGGCTCTGCGTCAGCGCGCGAGGAGTTCCTGCACGCGCTCGAGAAGGTGCGTGATCGCCGGATCGCTGCTCGCCGCGTGGGCGTCCGACGGGTTCAGTATCAGCGCGAGCAGGGTGATGAAGGCGAGCGCGGGCAGGGCGAGCGCCCACCAGGGCAGCCGGACGTCGACGCTGCCCGTGGTCGCCGGGTGGAGCCGGGTGTGCGTGCGGGCCGACATGGTCGCCTCCGTGGTCCTTCGAGCGGTCCTGGCCGCATGGTGCGGTCACATCTCGAAGCTACGGAACTTCGCTCTGCCAACCCATCCGGGCATCCACCCAGTTGACCCTGACCCTGCCCCCCTAGGGGATGGTGGGGACAGCCCCACCCCCCGGCCGCCGAGCGAGCCGGAGCGGGTCGGCCGGGTCAGGGGGAGGCGATCGTCGCGATGACGGCGATGACGGCGAAGATGGCGAAGAACGCGCCGAAGACGAGCAGCATCTTCTTCTGGCTGTTCTTGGGGTTCGGGTCGAGCACAGGCTGCATGCGCCCAGTCTCGCACCCTTCGTCCGGAACGGATCGACGGGGGCGGATCGGGGGCGGGGCGAGTCGGGGGCGGGGCGAGTCGGCGGGAGGCCGCCCGATCGCTCGGAGACCGCCTGATCAGCGAGGAGCCGGCAGGCCGGCCGCAGGGGCGGACCGGCGGACGGCCTCGTCCTCCACCGTCCGGTTGCGGCCGGCCAGGAAGCCCACCGCCATCTGGGGCACCATCAGGCCCGCCATCAGGGCGATCGGCAGCCCCCAGCTGCCGCTCTGCTGGTAGAGCACGCCGACCAGCAGCGGGCCGGGAATGGAGATCAGATAGCCGGTGCTCTGCGCGAACGCGGACAGCTGGGCCACGCCCTGCCCGGTCCTGGCCCGCATGCCGACCATCGTGAGCGCGAGCGGGAACGCACAGTTCGAGATGCCGAGCAGCACGGCCCAGGCCCAGGCGCCGCCGGCCGGCGCGACGTACAGACCGGCATAGCCCGCGAGGCCGCAGACGCCCAGGGCCAGCGCGATCGGCCCCTGATGAGGCAGCCGGGTGGCGAGGCGCGGGATGACGAAGGCCAGTGGCACACCCATCACCATGGTCACCGCGAGGAGCAGACCGGCCGTGCCCGCCGGGACGCCGGCGTCCCGGAAGATCTGCGCCATCCAGCCCATCGTGATGTAGGCCGCGGTGGCCTGCAGTCCGAAGAAGACGGCGAGCGCCCAGGCCGTGCGGCTCCGGGTGATGCGCAGCGGGGCCTGCTCCCGCCCCGCGCCCGCCTCCCGCGACCGCTCCCCCGGCGCAGGCGACTGCTCCGGGGTGTGGCTCGCACCCCGCTCGCGCGCGAGCGGCACCCAGGGCAGGACGGCGGCGGCCGCGAGCCCCGCCCACACCGTGAGCCCGGACTTCCAGTTGCCGCCCAGGGCGTCGGTCAGGGGCACGGTCACGGCGGCGGCGAGCGAGGTGCCGAGGGCGAGGGCCATCGAGTACAGGCCGGTCATGGAGCCGACCCGGTCGGGGAACCAGCGCTTGACGATGACCGGCATCAGCACATTGCTGACGGCGATGCCCATGAGGGCGAGTGCGCTGGCGGCCAGGAAGCCGGCCGTGCTGCCGGTGTACGGCCGTATCAGCAGGCCCGCCGTGATGGCGGCCATGCCGGCGCACACGACGGCGCCCGGTCCGAAGCGGCGGGCCAGACGCGGCGCGGTGACACCGAAGACGGCGAAGCAGAGCGGGGGCACGGAGGTCAGCAGGCCGGCCACGCTCCCGCTCATGCCGAGGCCGTCGCGGACCTCCTCCAGGAGCGCGCCGAGGCTGGTGATGGCCGGGCGGAGGTTCAGCGCGGACAGCACGATGCCCACGACGACCAGACGTGTCATCCACGCGCGCGCGGGTGGCGTCCGACGCGGTCCCGCCACCGCGGTCGCAGGCCCTTCGACCGGCATCCTCGTCGACGGCTTCGTCGACGGCTTCGTCGACGGCTTCGTCGACGGCTTCGTCGACGAGGATGCCGACGGCTCCGTGGACGGCTCCGTCCACGGCCTCTGGGCCGAAGCCATCTCCGTACGGGTCTCCGCGGTCCGGGTTTCCTCACTAGCCATGCGGCCCATCATAGAATCATGGGATGATTGGTTGTCCACTCCCGCGGCACCACCGCCCGGGCTCCCCGTGCGAAGGTGTGCCATGCCCCTGAGCCACCCGCGCCGTTCGGCGCTGTCCGAGCAGGTCATCGCCGCGCTGCGCAATCAGATCGCCTCCGGCGAGTGGCCGGTCGGCTCGCGCATCCCGACCGAGCCGGAACTGGTCGAGCAGCTCGGGGTCGCCCGCAACACGGTCCGCGAGGCCGTCCGCGCGCTCGCGCACAACGGCCTGCTGGACATCCGCCAGGGCTCGGGCACGTACGTCGTGGCGACCAGCGAGCTGGCCGGCGTGATGCACCGCCGGTTCGCCGAGGCCGACCCCCGGCACATCGCCGAGCTGCGCGCGGCCCTGGAGTCGGCGGCGGCGAGACTGGCCGCCGAACGGCGCACCGAGAAGGACCTCAAGCAGCTGGACGCGCTCCTGGCGCGCCGCGAGGAGGCCTGGGAGGCCGGCGAGGCCGAGGCCTTCGTGACCGCCGACGCGACCTTTCACCTGGCCGTGGTGGCCGCCTCGCACAACGACGTCATGACGGCGATGTACGCCGATCTCGGGGAGGTGCTGCGGGACTGGCTGCGCGCGGACGTCGGCGCCGAGCTGACGCCGGAGACGCACATGGACCATGCCCGGCTGGTGGACGCCGTCCGTGCGGGCGACGCGGAGGCGGCGGCCACGGAGGCCGCCAGCTATCCGTTCCTCTGCCGCCCGGACCGGTTCAGCGCTTCTTCTGGTGACTGATCCACACCGACTGGACGTTCTTCCAGCAGCGGCCGGTGAGCCGTACGGTCATCGCGGGCTCCGCGTCCACCGGCGCGCTGTCCGTGTCGATGTCCCACCAGCGGGCGCACTCGATGTGCAGGCGCACCCGGTCGACGTCGACGTAGGGGTTGTGGCAGTAGGCCACCACGTGGGAGCCGCGCACGTCCGTACGGCAGCTGGCGCCGAACAGGCTCGGCGCGGGCGGGTTGCCGCCCACGCGCGCGTGGGACATCGCGTCGTACGGCAGACAGATCACGAGGGCTGCGGCCACGGTCACCGGGGCCAGGCTGCGGGACAGGCGCACAAAAGGACCTCCTGGGCCGGGCTGCGGAGGAATGCGCGAGGTGAACGCTTCATCCAGAGTGCGCCGCCCGCTCCCGGCCCCGCCCGGCCGGATACGCCGAACGGGTGATGGCCGCTCCCCCCGGACACGAAGGGACACGTGACCTCCCGCCACCGCGAATGCGGAGGCACGATCGACGCCCCGCCACCTCCGCCCGGCGAAACGAACGGCTCACCGCCACCTCGGGCCCGGCGAAACGAACGGCTCACTGTCACCTCCGGCCCGGCGAAACGGAGAACGCCCGGCCCCCGTGGGTGCGCAGCGACGCAGAACGCCCCGCCCCCGCGGATGCGGGGAACGGGGCGTTCTGCGTCAGACGGAGGAGGTCACGCGCCGATGGCGTGCAGACCGCCGTCGACGTGGACGATCTCGCCGGTGGTCTTCGGGAACCAGTCGCTCAGCAGGGCGACGACACCCCGGCCGGCCGGCTCGGGGTCCTTCAGGTCCCACTCCAGCGGGGAGCGGCTGTCCCACACGGACGCCAGCTCCGCGAAGCCCGGGATGGACTTGGCAGCCATGGAGCCGATCGGGCCCGCCGAGACCAGGTTGCAGCGGATGTTCTGCTTGCCGAGGTCGCGCGCCATGTAGCGGCTGGTGGCCTCCAGGGCGGCCTTGGCCGGGCCCATCCAGTCGTACTGCGGCCAGGCGAACGAGGCGTCGAAAGTGAGGCCGACGACCGAGCCGCCGTTCTGCATCAGCGGCAGGCAGGCCATGGTGAGCGACTTCAGGGAGAACGCCGAGACGTGCATGGCGGTGGCGACCGACTCGAACGGCGTGTTCAGGAAGTTGCCGCCGAGCGCGTCCTGCGGGGCGAAGCCGATGGAGTGGACGATGCCGTCGAGGCCGCCCAGCTCCTCGCCGACGATGTCGGCCAGCCGGGCCAGGTGCTCGTCGTTGGTGACGTCCAGCTCGATGACCTTGGCCGGCTTCGGCAGCTTCTTGGCGATGCGCTCGGTCAGCGTGGGCCGCGGGAAGGCGGTCAGGATGATCTCGGCGCCCTGCTCCTGGGCGAGCTTGGCGACGTGGAAGGCGATGGAGGACTCCATCAGCACACCCGTGATCAGGATGCGCTTGCCCTCGAGGATTCCGCTCATGGTGATCAGTGACCCATTCCCAGTCCGCCGTCAACGGGGATGACGGCTCCAGTGATGTACGAAGCGTCGTCCGAGGCGAGGAACCGCACCGTCGCGGCGATCTCCTCCGGCTGCGCGTAGCGGCCGAGCGGCACCTGCGACACGATGTTGGCGCGCTGCTCGTCGCTGAGCACCTTGGTCATGTCGGTGTCCACGAAGCCGGGCGCGACGACGTTGAAGGTGATGTTGCGCGATCCCAGCTCACGGGCGAGGGAGCGCGCGAAGCCGACGAGGCCGGCCTTGGAGGCGGCGTAGTTCGCCTGGCCTGGGCCACCGTACAGCCCGACCACCGAGGAGATGAGGACGACACGGCCCTTCTTGGCGCGCAGCATGCCGCGGTTGGCGCGCTTGACCACGCGGTAGGTGCCCGTGAGGTTGGTGTCGATGACCGAGGTGAAGTCCTCCTCGCTCATGCGCATCAGGAGCTGGTCCTTGGTGATGCCGGCGTTGGCGACCAGGACCTCGACGGGACCGTGCTCGGTCTCGATCTCCTTGTAGGCCTGCTCCACCTGCTCGGCGTCGGTGATGTCGCACTTGACGGCGAGGCATCCCAACTCCGTCAGGGCGGCCGGCGGCTCTCCCGAACGGTACGTGATCGCGACCTTGTCGCCGGCGTCGGCGAATGCGCGGGCGATGGCGAGGCCGATGCCCCGGTTGCCTCCGGTGACGAGAACCGAGCGGCTCAACGGATCACCCTTTCGATAGCGGTCTGATGCGGTCCGACAACCCGCCCGAACACCTGGATGGCAGGCGGCTTCATCGAAAACCTATCGGTAGCGCCCCTTCCGTGGGCAAGCGGGCACCGACAGTGGCACGCGGCAGTCCCTGTCGGGTCCCTACAGAAAAAGGCGCACGGGAGCACCGCCTGTGGTCCGGCGAGCCGCTGCCGCGACATGATCGGATCCGACAGGCGACGACAACAGGGAGACCTCCGTGCCTCATTCCATCGACGAAGCCTTCACAGCGCTTCCGCTAAGGGCCCTCGCGGACGCCGCGCTCGCACGCGCGCGTGCGCTCGGGGCCGAGCACGCGGACTTCCGGTTCGAGCGGGTGCGCAGCGCGTCCTGGCGGCTCAGGGACGCCAGGCCTGCGGGATCGTCGGACGACACCGACCTCGGGTATGCCGTGCGGGTCGTGCACGGCGGTACGTGGGGCTTCGCGTCCGGGGTGGATCTGACCCTGGACGCGGCCGCCAGGGTCGCCTCGCAGGCGGTGGCCATGGCGAAGCTCTCGGCGCAGGTGATCAAGGCCGCGGGATCCGACGAGCGGGTGGAGCTGGCCGGTGAGCCGGTGCACTCCGAGAAGACGTGGATCTCGTCGTACGAGATCGATCCGTTCTCGGTGCCCGACGAGGAGAAGGCCGCGCTGCTGGCGGAGTGGAGCAGCCGGCTGCTGGCGGCGGACGGCGTGAACCATGTGGACGCCTCCCTGCTCACCGTGCACGAGAACAAGTTCTACGCCGACACCGCGGGCACCGTGACCACCCAGCAGCGGGTGCGGCTGTATCCGCAGCTGACGGCCGTGTCGGTGGACGAGTCGAGCGGCGAGTTCGACTCGATGCGGACCATCGCGCCGCCCGTCGGCCGCGGCTGGGAGTACCTGACCGGGACCGGCTGGGACTGGGACGGCGAGCTGGAGCGGATCCCGGAGCTGCTCGCCGAGAAGATGCGCGCGCCGAGCGTGGAGCCGGGCCTGTACGACCTGGTGGTCGACCCGTCCAACCTGTGGCTGACCATCCACGAGTCCATCGGGCACGCCACCGAGCTGGACCGCGCCCTCGGGTACGAGGCGGCCTACGCGGGCACCTCCTTCGCCACCTTCGACCAGCTGGGCAAGCTCAGGTACGGCTCCGAGCTGATGAACGTCACCGGTGACCGCACCGCCGAGCACGGCCTCGCCACCATCGGGTACGACGACGAGGGCGTCCAGGCGCAGTCCTGGGACCTGGTGAAGGACGGCACGCTCGTCGGCTACCAGCTGGACCGCAGGATCGCGAGGCTGACCGGGTTCGAGCGGTCCAACGGATGCGCCTTCGCCGACTCCCCGGGGCATGTGCCGGTGCAGCGCATGGCCAATGTGTCCCTGCAGCCGGATCCCGCCGGGCTGTCCACCGAGGACCTGATCGGAGGCGTCGACCGGGGCATCTTCGTCGTCGGCGACCGGTCCTGGTCGATCGACATGCAGCGGTACAACTTCCAGTTCACCGGGCAGCGCTTCTTCAGGATCGAGAACGGGCGGATCACCGGCCAGCTGAAGGACGTCGCCTACCAGGCCACCACCACCGACTTCTGGGGGTCGATGGCCGCCGTGGGCGGTCCGCAGACCTATGTCCTGGGCGGTGCCTTCAACTGCGGCAAGGCCCAGCCGGGCCAGGTCGCCGCCGTGTCCCACGGATGCCCCTCCGCCCTCTTCAAGGGCGTCAACATTCTGAACACCACGCAGGAGGCCGGCCGATGAGCGCGCCCAGCAGCAAGGCGAACAAGCCGCACGAGGTCGTCGAGCAGGCGCTCGCCCTGTCCCGGGCCGACGGCTGTGTCGTCATCGCCGACGAGCACTCGACCGCCAACCTGCGCTGGGCGGGCAACGCCCTGACCACCAACGGGGTCACCCGCGGCCGTACCCTCACGGTGATCGCGACCGTGGACGGCAAGGAGGGCACGGCCTCCGGCGTCGTGTCGCGCTCGGCGGTGACGGCCGGTGAACTGGAGCCGCTGGTGCGGGCCGCCGAGGCCGCCGCGCACGGGGCCGGGGCCGCCGAGGACGCCCAGCCGCTGGTCAGCGGCGTCCCTCAGGCGCCGGACTTCACGGACGCACCCGCCGAGACCTCCTCCGCCGTCTTCGCGGACTTCGCCCCGGCACTCGGCGAGGCCTTCGCACGCGCGCGTGCCGGCGGCCGCGAGCTGTACGGGTTCGCCAACCACGAGCTGGTCTCGACATATGTGGGCACGTCCACCGGGCTGCGTCTGAGGCACGACCAGCCCACCGGCACGCTGGAGCTGAACGCCAAGTCCCCGGACCGTACGCGCTCGGCGTGGGCCGGACACTCCACGCGGGACTTCAAGGACGTCGACCCGGGCGCCCTGGACGCCGAGCTGGCGGTGCGCCTCGGCTGGGCCGAGCGGCGCGTGGAGCTGCCCGCGGGCCGCTACGAGACGCTGCTGCCGCCGACCGCGGTGGCCGACCTGCTGATCTACCAGCTGTGGTCGGCGTCGGGCCGGGACGCGGCCGAGGGCCGGACGGTGTTCTCCAAGCCGGGCGGCGGCACCCGCGTCGGCGACAAGCTGGCCGAGCTGCCGCTGACGCTGCGCAGCGACCCGGACGAGCCGGGCCTGGAGTGCGCGCCCTTCGTGGTCGCCCACTCCTCGGGCGGCGACCAGTCCGTGTTCGACAACGGGCTGCCGGTGCGCGCCACCGACTGGATCGAAGAGGGTGTGCTCACCCACCTCACGACCACCCGGCACAGCGCGGGCCTGACCGGGCTGCCCGTCGCCCCTGCGCTCGGGAATCTGATCCTGGACGGCGGCCAGGACCGTTCCCTGGAGGAGATGGTCGCGGCCACCGAGCGCGGGCTGCTGCTGACGTGCCTGTGGTACATCCGCGAGGTCGACCCGGCCACGCTGCTGCTCACCGGCCTGACCCGGGACGGCGTCTACCTCGTGGAGAACGGCGAGGTGACCGGGCAGGTGAACAACTTCCGGTTCAACGAGTCCCCGGTGGGCCTGCTGGGCCGGGCCACGGAGGCGGGGCGGACCGAGAAGACGCTGCCGCGCGAGTGGAGCGACTGGTTCACCCGGGCCGCGATGCCCGCGTTGCGGATCCCGGATTTCAACATGAGCTCTGTCAGTCAGGGCGTATAACCTCGTACTCGGCTGTCACCCGACTGCCCGAAGACCACTGAGGAGACACGAGAACCGTGACGGACATCGTCGACGAGCTGAAGTGGCGTGGGCTGTTCGCCCTGTCCACCGACGAGGACGCTTTGCGCAAGGCGCTCGCGGACGGTCCCGTCACGTTCTATTGCGGTTTCGACCCGACGGCGCCGTCGCTGCACGTGGGGCATCTGGTCCAGGTGCTCACCGTGCGCCGGCTCCAGCAGGCCGGGCACCGGCCGCTGGCGCTGGTCGGCGGCGCGACGGGCCTGATCGGTGACCCGCGCCCGACGGCCGAGCGCACGCTGAACGACCCGGAGACGGTGGCCGGCTGGGTGGGCAGGCTGCGCGCCCAGATCGAGCCGTTCCTGTCCTTCGAGGGCGAGAACGCGGCGGTCATGGTGAACAACCTGGACTGGACCGCGAACCTCTCCGCGATCGAGTTCCTGCGGGACATCGGCAAGCACTTCCGCGTCAACAAGATGCTGACGAAGGACTCCGTGGCCCGCCGCCTGGAGTCCGACCAGGGCATCAGCTACACGGAGTTCAGCTACCAGATCCTGCAGGGCATGGACTTCCTGCAGCTGTACCGCCGCTACGGCTGCACGCTCCAGCAGGGCGGCAGCGACCAGTGGGGCAACCTCACGGCCGGCCTCGACCTGATCCACCGGCTGGAGCCGGACGCCGAGGCACACGCCCTGGCCACCCCGCTGATGACCAAGGCGGACGGCACCAAGTTCGGCAAGACCGAGGGCGGCGCCGTCTGGCTGGACCCGGAGATGACGACGCCGTACGCGTTCTACCAGTTCTGGCTGAACGTGGACGACCGTGACATCTCGAAGTACCTGCGGATCCTGTCCTTCAGGTCCCGCGAGGAGCTGGAGGAGCTGGAGGAGCAGACCGCGGAGCGTCCGCAGGCCCGCGCCGCGCAGCGCGCGCTCGCCGAGGAGCTGACGACCCTGGTGCACGGCGCCGAGCAGACGGCCGCCGTGATCGCCGCGTCCAGGGCTCTGTTCGGCCAGGGCGAGCTGGCGGAGCTGGACGAGCGGACCCTGGCCGCGGCGCTGTCCGAGGTGCCGCACATCCAGGTCGCCGAGCTGGGCCCGGTGGTCGACCTGTTCGCCGAGGTCGGTCTGGTGGCCAGCAAGTCCGCCGCGCGGCGGACGGTGAAGGAGGGCGGCGCCTACGTGAACAACGCGAAGGTCACCGCCGAGGACGCGGTGCCCGCGCGGGAGGACCTGCTGCAGGGGCGGTGGCTGGTGCTGCGGCGCGGCAAGAAGAACCTTGCCGCGGTGGAGGTCGTCCCCGCGTAGCGGCGCCTGCCGATGCGGAGGCGTGGCGGCGCCTGCCGATGCGGAGGACCTCCGCCGCGGAGGTCGTCCCCGCGTGGCGCCATGGGGGCGTGGGGTGTGTGCGGGCTGCGGATTGTCGTGGTTGCCCGTACAGGTCCTCGCGCCCCTCGCGGGCGCAGTTCAGGCCTGTCAGGGGCGCACTTCAGACCCGTTGTTTCCTCTTGCCCAGCGTGGCCATGTAGAGCCGGTCCACGGCGAAGACGATGATGATCGCGGCGACGAGCTGGAAGGCGTGGCGGCTCCAGTCGATGCCGCGGGTCTCCGCGACACCGAGGGCACGGGCGATCGCGTTGCCCGCGATGGCGCCCAGAATGCCGCAGATGGTCGTCAGCCACAGGGGACTGTGCTGCTTGCCCGGGATGACCGCCTTCGCGATGAGGCCCAGCACGAATCCCACGATGATCGCCCACAACCAGCCCATGGCTGCCTCCTCCTATGGCTCTGGATGACCTCAGGGCAAGTCTGGGACCGTCCGCCGTACGGCGCACGTCGGGTTCCCCCGTACGCGCCGGAGCCGACGGCATTCGCGCAGGCAGGAGGCGACCCGGTCTCGTGGGCGGCAGGGCCGCGGCGTACCGTGGGAGGTGTTCCGGTCCTGGTCCCCACCGGGTCCGGACGACCAGGGAACGGGCCGGGGAGAGTCCGATGCGGGCGGATGGTGGGTTGTGATGCGCAAGGAGCGCGGCGGTGTCCAGGTGTTCCGGATCACCGGAGCCCGGACCGGACTGGCCGAGGACGTACGGGGCAGGCAGCGGCGGTACGTCATCTCGATGACGGTCCGTACCGCTTCGGTGATCCTGGCGGCCACGCTGTGGAACGTCGAACGGCATGTCGCCGTCGTGGCGCTGGTGCTCGGTGCGCTCCTCCCCTATGTCGCCGTGGTGATCGCGAACGCCGGCCGGGAGCGGCCGCCCACGCTGCCCTCGACCTTCGGCGTCCCACCCGCGAGGGTGGGGGCGCCTCCCGCGCTTTCGGCAGGGGGGGAGATCGCGCCGCCGCGGGGCCAGGACGAGGCCGCGCGGACGGAATCCGTTCCGGAGGATGTGCCACCGGATCCGGCGGCGGGGACACATGGTGAGCGACCCCACAAGGCCTGACCACGGCGGATACGAAAGAGGCCGTTCGGGACCCCTCGTCAAGCTCAAGAAAAGCTCAGATCAATCGCGTTGTTCCAGTGCCGGGCGACGGGTTACCCGTGACATACTGCGTACGCGCTCCGCATCCCCCGTCGGAGCGACGGACCGACGCCGGGCAGCTCCCCCCGTGGCTGCTCGGCGTCGCCTTGTTTGCATCCCTCTTGTGAGACGAACCCATGAGTGAGACACCCATCTGTTCCGCCAAGGGGTGCCATGCCGATGCGGTGTGGGTGCTGGCGTGGAACAACCCGAAGATTCATTCGCCGGAGCGGCGCAAGACGTGGCTCGCCTGCGAGGAACACCGCGAGCATCTTTCGCAGTTCCTCGGGGTCCGGGGGTTCTTGAAGGACGTCGTGCCGCTGAAGGAGTGGGAGCAGCAGGCGGAACGCGAGGACGGGAACGGCTGAGGCCGACTCCAGAGCCGAGGCCGACTCCAGAGCCGAGGCCGACTCCAGACCGGGGCTCTCACGGCCTCATCGAGCCCGCACGGCGGAGCCATATGTCGACAAATCGTCACACCCCTTCGAGTGGGCCGGTCAGCCGCCGATCGCCGACATAGGCCGGTCCGGCTGGACGAACGACGGGTCGTCCAGGCCCGCCCCGGCCTTCTTGCCCCACATCGCCAGGCGCCAGATGCGGGCGATCTCCTCGTCGGGGGCCCCGGAGCGCAGGGCCGCCCGCAGGTCCGTCTCCTCCGTGGCGAACAGGCAGGTCCGTATCTGGCCGTCGGCCGTGAGGCGGGTGCGGTCGCAGGCCGCGCAGAACGGGCGGGTGACCGAGGCGATCACGCCGACCCGCTGCGGACCGCCGTCGACCAGCCACCGCTCCGCCGGTGCCGAGCCGCGCTCGTCCGCGCCCTCGGGGGTGAGGTCGAAGCGGGTGCGCAGGGAGGCCAGGATGTCTCCGGCGGTGACCATGCCCTCGCGCTTCCAGCCGTGCTGGGCGTCGAGGGGCATCTGCTCGATGAAGCGCAGTTCGTACCCGTGCTCCAGCGCCCAGGCCAGCAGGTCCGGGGCCTCGTCGTCGTTCAGGCCCGGCATCAGGACGGTGTTGATCTTGACCGGGGTGAGGCCTGCCCCGTGGGCGGCGCCCAGGCCCTCGATGACGTCCTTGTGACGGTCGCGGCGGGTCAGGGCTTTGAAGACATCCGGGCGCAGGGTGTCCAGGGAGACGTTGACCCGGTCCAGTCCCGCCGCCTTCAGGGCGGTCGCGGTGCGCTTGAGGCCGATCCCGTTGGTCGTGAGCGACATCTGGGGGCGGGGGGCCAGGGCCGCGACGCGCTCGACGATGCCGACCAGGCCGGGGCGCAGCAGCGGCTCACCGCCGGTGAAGCGGACCTCCTCGATGCCGAGCAGGCGGACCGCTATGCCGATGAGACGGACGATCTCGTCGTCGGTGAGCAGGTCGGGCTTGGCCAGCCACTGCAGACCCTCTTCTGGCATGCAGTACGTGCACCGCAGATTGCACCGGTCGGTCAGTGAGACCCTCAGGTCGGTGGCCACGCGGCCGTACGTGTCGATGAGCACGTGGGCCCCCTCCCTCGATCCGGAGCACTTGCCTTCTCTGTTACCTGCGAGCCTACGTGAGGCCACCGACAACGACAGCAGCCCGATCCCACGAGGTACGACGCGGCCGCGTCGTAGGACCCTACGATCCTGAACGACGCGGCCGCCCGTATGAATCCCGGTGCTGCGTCCCGGTGCGCCGCGCACCTGCGTGAGCTGCGCAGATCCGGCGCGCTCCCGACCGGTCGGCGCGCTCCCGACCGGTCGGTGCACTTCCGTCCCGTCGTCAGTGCACGCCCGTCCGGTCAGTGCACGCCCGTCCCGTCAGTGCGCTCCCGTCCCGGTCAGGGACCGGACCTCCAGCTCCGCGTACTTGCCGGCGTCCGGGGCCTCCTTGGAGAGCAGGGTGCCCACGGCGCCCAGGAGGAAGCCGACCGGGATCGAGATGATGCCGGGGTTCTCCAGCGGGAACCAGTGGAAGTCGACGTCGGGGAACATCGAGGTCGGCTTGCCGGACACCACCGGCGAGAACAGCACCAGGCCGACCGCGGTGACCAGGCCGCCGTAGATCGACCACAGGGCGCCCGCGGTGGTGAACCGCTTCCAGAACAGGCTGTAGAGGATGGTCGGCAGGTTGGCGGACGCGGCGACCGCGAAGGCGAGGGCGACGAGGCCGGCCACGTTCAGGTCGCGGGAGAGGGCGCCGAGGACGATCGAGACCGCGCCGATGCCGACGGTCGCGTAGCGGGCCGCGTTGATCTCCTGCTTCTCGGTGGCCTGCCCCCTCTTGATGACGTTGGCGTAGATGTCGTGGGCGAAGGACGAGGACGAGGCCAGGGTGAGGCCCGCGACGACCGCGAGGATGGTGGCGAAGGCGACGGCGGAGATCGTGGCCAGCAGGATCGCGCCCCAGTCGGAGTCCACTCCGCCCAGGTGCAGGGCGAGCAGGGGTGCGGCCGTGTTGCCCGCCTTGTTGGAGGCGATGATCTCGTCCGGTTTGATCAGCGCGGCCGCGCCGAAGCCGAGGGCGAGGGTCATCAGGTAGAAGGCGCCGATCAGGCCGATCGCCCAGATCACGGACTTGCGGGCGGCCTTGGCCGTCGGGACCGTGTAGAAGCGGATCAGGATGTGCGGCAGGCCGGCGGTGCCGAGGACCAGGGCGATGCCGAGCGAGATGAAGTCCAGCTTGGTGGTGCCGGTGGCGCCGTACTTCAGGCCGGGCTCCAGGAACGCCGAGCCCTTGCCGCTGTTGTCGGCGGCCTTGCCGAGCAGGTCCGAGATGTTGAAGTGGAACTTCAGCAGAACCAGGAAGGTGAGCAGCAGGGCGCCCGCGATCAGCAGCACCGCCTTGACCATCTGGACCCAGGTGGTGCCCTTCATGCCGCCGATGGTGACGTAGACGATCATCAGGAGGCCGACCAGGGCGACGATGCCGATCTTGCCGCCGTCGCTGGTGATGCCCAGCAGCAGGGAGACGAGCACACCCGCGCCGGCCATCTGGGCGAGCAGGTAGAAGATCGAGACCACGATCGTGGAGGTGCCGGCGGCCGTGCGGACGGGGCGCTGCCGCATCCGGTAGGCCAGCACGTCGCCCATCGTGTAGCGGCCGGAGTTGCGCAGCGGCTCTGCGACCAGGAGCAGGGCGACGAGCCAGGCGACCAGGAAGCCGATGGAGTAGAGGAAGCCGTCGTAGCCGAAGAGGGCGATGGCGCCGGCGATGCCGAGGAAGGACGCGGCGGACATGTAGTCGCCGGAAACGGCGAGGCCGTTCTGGAATCCGGTGAACTGGCGGCCTCCGGCGTAGAAGTCGGAGGCGTCCTTGGTCTGCCGGCCCGCCCACACGGTGATGACGAGGGTCGCGGCGACGAACACCGCGAACAGGGTGACGATCAGCGTCCGGTGCTGGCTAGCCTCGCCGGCGGCGAGCAGGGTGTGCTGTGCGGGGCTCATGCGCCGCCCTCCATCCGGGACTTGATGGCCTCGGCCCGGGGGTCGAGCTTGGCGGCGGCGTGCCGCGCGTACCACCAGGCGATGAGGAACGTGGTGAGGAACTGGGCGAGGCCCAGGACAAGGGCCACGTTGATGTTGCCGGCCACCTTGGTTCCCATGAAGTCGCCCGCGTAGTTGGAGAGCAGGACGTACAGCAGGTACCAGGTGATGAAGGCGATCGTCAGGGGGAAGGCGAAGGAGCGGTGGGCGCGGCGCAGTTCACCGAACTCCGCGCTCTGCTGCACCTCGATGAACTCCTCGGTGGAGGGAAGGTGGACTTGGGGTCTGGCGGGCGGCGGTGTCTCGGTGGCCACGGAGTCTCCTCGCGTTGCGGGCGTGCGTCTACGGACCTCACAGGGGCGGGGATCACGTTACCGAATGTCACCGAGCGACTCCTCGCTGCGATCCCCGCGGGAGCACGATCCTGCTGGGCCCTTCGCCCACGGTCACGACGCCACGCGCGCAGCGGTTCAAGTCCGCCGCGCCCTTTCGGAGATCGGGATGTGCGGATAGCTTCGCCCTGCACCACTCGTCATGCACCTGCCCGAGCACCATCCGTGTCTCGGGCGGTTTCGTATCCGGATGATGTGGAGATCCCATGGCTCATCTGCGTTCCAGACGCCGGCTCGCGCTCGCCGTACCGGTGGTGCTGTCGCTGACCGCCTCGCTCGGCTTCCTGCCGGCGACGGCCTCGGCGGCGGCCCCGGCACCCACGGCGGCGCGGGCGGCGGACGGCCCGGCCCTCGCGTATGTGGTCAACACCCGGACGGACCACCGCACGATCGGGTCGGTGCAGCGGGCGATCACCCACAACGGTGGCACCGTCGTGGCGAGTTACGACCGGATCGGCGTGATCGTCGTCCATTCGGCGAACCCGGACTTCGGCGCGCTGATGCGCGCGGTACCCGGGGTGCAGTCGGCGGGTGCCACGCGCACCGCGCCGCTGAGCGCGGCGGGCACGACGGACGAGGGCGCGGTCCAGGTCCTGTCGAAGGCCGAGGCCTCGAAGATCGCCAGGAGTGCGACGGCGGGCCAGGAGCCCCTCGAGGCCGACCAGTGGGACCTGCGGGCGATCGGCGCCGACAAGGCCGCGACGATCGACCCGGGCAGCAGGGACGTGACCGTCGGTGTGATCGACACGGGAGTCGACGACACCCACCCGGACATCGCCCCGAACTTCTCCGCCTCCCAGTCGGCGAACTGCGTGAGCGGCAAGGCGGACACGACGTACGGCGCCTGGCGGCCGGTGGACGCCGGCCACTACCACGGCACGCACGTGGCGGGTGAGATAGCCGCGGCCCGCAACGGCATCGGTGTGGCGGGCGTGGCACCCGGGGTGAAGGTCGCGAGCATCACGGTGGCCCAGCCGGACGCGACCTCGCTGTTCTACCCGGAGAGCGTGGTCTGCGCCTTCGTGTTCGCCGCCGACCACGGCATCGAGATCACCAACAACAGCTACTACGTTGATCCGTGGCTGTACAACTGCATGGACGACCCCGATCAACGTGCCATTGTGGATGCGGTCAACCGTGCGCAGATGTACGCCCAGCGCAGGGGCACGCTCAATGTGGCCTCCGCCGGCAACTCCGACGACGACCTCGACGCGAGCGCGCTCACGGACGCCTCCAGTCCCGACGACTCCACCGCCGTGCCCCGGACGGTCGACCCGCACGAGTGCTTCGACGTGCCGACCCAGCTGCCCGGTGTGGTCACGGTGAGCGCGACCGGCGTCAAGGGCGCCAAGTCGTACTACTCCAGCTACGGCCGCGGCGTGGTCGACGTGGCGGGGCCGGGCGGCGACAAGTACCAGATCCCGGACACGCCGTCGAAGAACGGCCGCATCCTGTCCACGCTGCCCAACGACCAGTACGGATTCCTCCAGGGCACGTCGATGGCCTCCCCGCACGTGGCCGCCGTGGCCGCGCTGCTGAAGTCGGCCCACCCGCACGCCACCCCCGCCCAGCTGCAGGCCCTGCTGAAGGCCCAGGCGGTCAACCCGGGCTGCCCCACCGACCCCTACGACGGGGACGGCGACGGGGTCGTGGACGCGACCTGCGTCGGCGGCAAGCGCGTCAACGGCTTCTACGGGTTCGGGATCGTCGACGCGCTGCGCGCGGTCCGGTAGACGTCCCCCGGCACGACGTCCCGCACGGCCCGCTCGTATCACAGCTTCCCGCACGGCCCGCTCGTATCGCGAACGAAGTGGAGACACAGACACATGACAGCGCTCCAGCCGCGCTACCGCCGCGCCCTGGCGATCCCGGTCGGGATGGCCATGACCACGGCCCTCGCGTTCCTGCCCGGCGTCACCGCGTCCGCGGCCGACACCGCGAGGACCACGGCCGCCGACGGCCCCTCGCTCAGCTACGTCGTCAACGTCCGCCCCGGACACGGTGTTCCGGCCCGTGTGCAGAAGGCCGTCACCGAGGCCGGCGGGTCGGTGGTGATCGCGTACGACCGGATCGGCGTGATCGTGGTGCACTCCTCGAACCCGGACTTCGCCAAGGAGATCCGCACGGTGCGCGGGGTCGACTCGGCCGGTGCCACGCGCAACGCTCCGCTGCCCGCCCAGTCCACCACCGACGTCGGCACACCGAAGGTGCTCGGCGCCGAGGAGGTCGCCGCCGCCGGGGCGAAGGCGACGGACGGGCAGGACCCGCTGGAGCCGCTCCAGTGGGACCTGCCGGCCATCAAGGCGGACAAGGCGCACGAGAAGACCCTGGGCAGTCCGAAGGTGACGGTCGCCGTCATCGACACGGGCGTCGACGACACCCACCCGGACATCGCGCCCAACTTCGACCGCGACGCGTCCGCCAACTGCGTGTCGGGCAAGCCGGACACGACCGACGGCGCCTGGCGGCCGAGCGCGTCGGAGAGCCCGCACGGCACGCACGTGGCGGGCGAGATCGCGGCGGCGAAGAACGGCGTGGGCGTCACGGGCGTGGCGCCGGGCGTCAAGGTGGCGGGCATCAAGGTCGCCAACCCGAACGGCTACTTCTACACGGAGGCCGTGGTCTGCGGCTTCATGTGGGCGGCCGAGCACCACGTCGACGTGACCAACAACAGCTATTACACCGATCCCTGGTACTTCAACTGCACCACCGACCCGGACCAGAGGGCGCTCGTCGACGCCATCACCCGGGCCTCGCGGTACGCGGAGAAGAAGGGCACGGTCAACGTCGCGGCGGCGGGCAACGAGAGCTACGACCTCGCGTCCGACTCGATCACCGACCCCGTCTCGCCGAACGACGGCACCCCGTCGGACCGGGTGATCGACCCGCACGAGTGCTTCGACATACCGACCCAGCTGCCCGGTGTGGTGACCGTGGCGGCGACCGGTGCGAAGGGGCTGAAGTCGTCGTTCTCCAACTACGGCCTCGGGGTGATCGACATCGCCGCTCCCGGCGGGGACTCGACGGCCTACCAGAAGCCGGAGCCTCCGGCGACCAGCGGCCTGATCCTGGGCCCGCTGCCGGGCGGCAAGTGGGGGTACATGGCCGGTACGTCGATGGCGACGCCGCATGTCGCCGGCGTTGCCGCACTGATCAAGTCAACCCATCCGCACGCTCCCGCCGCCCTGGTGAAGGCCCTGCTGTACGCCGAGGCCGACGCGACGCCCTGCACGGACCCGTACGACATCGACGGGGACGGCAAGGTCGACGCGGTGTGCGAGGGATCGAGGAACCACAACGGCTTCTACGGCTGGGGCACGGCGGACGCGCTGGCCGCGGTGACCAAGTAGCCGGCGGACGGACAGCCGACGGACGGGCAGCCGACGGACGGGCAGGCGGCCGGCGGAGGGACGGCTGACCGGACGTCCAGATCACAGCTAGATCGCCTCTCCCTTATGGATTGATTCAATCAATACTGCATAGTGCAGTCATGAATGAAATCAAGTTCGCATGGTCGGCCTTGGGCGGCGATCCGGCCCTGGCCGATCGCGTCACCACCGTGGTGCGGGAGGGCGCGCTCGCGGCGCGCCTGCCCGTACGGCGGCTCGCGCGCGCGTGCGTCGGCGCGTGCGCGCTGGCCGCGGCCGAGCTGGGGGCCCGGCGGGCCGGGCTCGCCGAGGTGCCACAGGCCCTGGTGGACGACGGCGCGGTCGCCGCCGCCTTCCACAGTGAACGCCTCCTGCAGGTCGACGGACGGGCACCGGTCGCCTTCGCGCCGCTGTCGCGGTTCTGGCGGACGGCCGACGGCTGGGTGCGCACGCACGCCAACTATCCGCACCACCGGGCGCGGTTGCTCGGCGCGCTCGGTCTGCGGGAGGGCACCCCGGTGGAGGAGGTGGCCGCGCGGCTCGCCGCACGGGCCGCCCTGGAGGTGGAGGAGACGGTCTACGGCGCCGGTGGCCTCGCCGTGGCCCTGCGCACCCCGAAGGAATGGGCGGCCCACGAGCAGGCCGCCGAGGTCGCCGCACGCCCGCTGGTCGAGCGCGAGCGCCTGGACTTCGCGCACGCACGCGTGCCGGCCCCGCTCGGCCCCGGCGCCTCTCCCCTGCTGCCCGCCGCCGGGCTCCGGGTCCTCGACCTGACCCGGGTCCTGGCCGGCCCGGTCGCCACCCGCACCCTCGCGCTGCTCGGCGCCGACGTGCTGCGCCTGGACGCCCCGCAGCTGCCCGAACTCTCCGACCAGCACGCCGACACGGGCTTCGGGAAACGGTCGGCGACCCTCGACCTCACCGCCGGCCGGGACACCTTCGAGGAACTGCTGGCCTCGGCGGACGTCGTGGTCACGGGCTACCGTCCGGGCGCCCTGGACCGGTTCGGGCTCTCCCCCCGGGCACTGGCCGAGCGGCGGCCCGGTCTGGTCGTGGCGCAGGTGTCGGCGTGGGGCGCGTACGGCCCCTGGGGCGGGCGGCGCGGCTTCGACAGCCTGGTGCAGGTCGCGACCGGGATCGCGGTGACCGAGGGTTCGCCCGGACAGCCCGGCGCGCTGCCCGCGCAGGCCCTGGACCACGGCACCGGCTATCTGCTGGCGGCGGCCGTACTGCGGGCACTGACCGAGCAGTCCTACGACGGGGGCGCGCGGCTCGTCCGCCTGGCCCTCGCCCGGACCGCGCACTGGCTGACGGACGGGACACCGGCGGACCGGGCCGAGGACGAGGACGAGGACGGCAGCGGGGACGGCAGCGGGGGCGGGGGAGGCACTCGGTACCGGGGCCCGGACCCCTGGCTGGCCGAGACGGACGGCCCGCTCGGGCGGCTGCGGCACGCCCGGCCGCCGGTGTCCTTCACGGGCGGCCCCACCGACTGGGCGCGGCCTCCGGCGCCGTGGGGTTCGGACCCGGCCCGCTGGGCATGAGCGCAGGAGCGACCGGAAACGTACGTATGGGTGGAATGCCGTAGCCACCGTTGTTTTCCGGGACTTGCCCGGTTCTGCGACGGCCGGCGGAGATCACGGGGGGACCTTGTCACGACCGAGTGCCGATGCCGCCGACGCCGACGACCCGGCCCGACGTCCCGGGACGGGCCGGGCGGTCGCCGTCCTGGTCCTTGCGGCCCTGGCCGCCCTGATACCCCTGCTCGGGCCGTCCGCCGCGCTGGACGGCACGGGCGAGGCCGCCGCTCCCGGCGTCGGGGGCATCGCTCTGCTGCGCGGGGTGCTGTTCGCCGCGCTGTGCGTCCCGCTGGGCGAGCTGTTCGTGCTCCGACTGGCCCGGCTCCTGCCCGGTGCCCCGCCCGAACGGCCGCGCAGCTGGGCCGCGTTCGCGAATGCCGCCGGGTTCGCCGCCGCGCTGGTGCTCGCCTCGGTGGTCGCCACCGGCAATCTGGTCCCGCACCGTCTTGGCGAGATCGACCCCGGCGGCCTGTACGACTCCCGTGACGGCAGGTTGGCCTTGCTGGAGGTGAACGCCTTCCTTGCGGCGGCGCTGTGCTCGCGCTCGCGCCGCCCGGCGGCCCAGGTGTGGCCGCTGTCCGCGGTGGTGGTCGCCGAGGCGCTGCGCGCGCACCCCGTGACCGAGCAGAGTCCGCTGACCGGCTCGGGTCTGACACTGGTGCATCTGACCTGCGCCGCGCTGTGGGTGGGCGGTCTGCTGCACGCGCTGCGGACCCTGCGCAGGTGGCAGGGCGACGCGGCCGGGGCCGCGCTGCTCGGGCTCTACGCGCGCGTGGCGGCCGTCCTGCTCGCGGCCCTCACCGCGACGGGCGTGTGCAGCGCGCTGCGGCGGATGCCGGCGGCCACGATCCTGGACCAGCTGACGACGACGGCGTACGGACGCACCCTGCTGGCCAAGGTGGTCCTGGTCGCCGCCGTCGCCGTGCTCGCCCTGCGGGCGCGGATCCGGCTGCGCCGGGCGGCCGACCCGCTGACCGCGTACGCCCCCGCCCGGGCCGAGGTGACCGCCCTGGGCGCGGTGATCGCGGTCTCGGGTCTGCTCACGGCACTGCCGCTGCCGATCCGCTGGTCGTAGCGGGGTTACCGGTCGTTGGTGACGAGCACCTTGAGGGCGGTGCGCTCGTCCATCGCCTTGTAGCCGTCCGGCACCTCCTCGATGCCGACGGTCATGTCGAACACGGGCGAGGGGTCGATCGTGCCGTCGAGGACGTCGGGCAGCAGGTCGGGGATGTAGGCGCGGACCGGTGCGACGCCGCCGCGCAGGGCGATGTTCCGGTCGAACATGACACCGAGGTCCAGGCCGGTGCCGCTGCCGTGGGGCACGCCCACGAAGCCGATCGCGCCGCCGTCGCGGGTGATGTTCACGGCCGTGCGCATGGACTGCTCGGTGCCGACCGCCTCGACGACGGCGTGGGCGCCCTGGCCACGGGTGAGTTCCCGGACGGCCTCGACCGCCGCGTCCCCGCGCTCGGCGACGACGTCGGTGGCGCCGAAGCGGCGCGCGATGTCGGTGCGGACCTCGTGCCGGCCCAGCGCGATGATCCGCTCGGCGCCCAGCCGCTTGGCGGCCAGGACGGCGCACAGGCCCACCGCGCCGTCGCCGACGACGGCGACCGTGGCACCGGGACGGGCGCCGGCGCCGAGGGCGGCGTGGTGGCCGGTACCGAGGACGTCGGAGAGGGTCAGCAGGGCGGACAGCAGGTGGTCGTCGGAGGCCGCGTCCTTGGGCAGCTGGACGAGGGTTCCGTCGGCGAACGGGACCCGCACGGCCTCGCCCTGGCCGCCGTCGTAGCCGACGGAGCCCCAGAAGCCGCCGTGCTCGCAGGACGTCGTCAGGCCCTCGCGGCAGTAGTCGCAGACGCCGTCGGACCACATGAAGGGCGCGACCACCAGGTCACCGCGCCGGACGGTGCTCACCTCGGAGCCGGTCCCCTCGACGACGCCGAGGAACTCGTGCCCGATGCGCTGCCCGGGCTGCCGGGCCGCCTCGCCCCGGTACGCCCACAGGTCGCTGCCGCAGATGCAGGCGCGCAGCACGCGCACCACGGCATCGGTGGGCAGCTGCACCACGGGCTCGGGCACGTTCTCCACGCGCATGTCGTACGGAGCGTGGATGGTGGTGGCGCGCATGGCGAGGGTCCTTCTCGTGCGGGGTGGGGTGGGGTGCGCCCGGGGGTGGTCGAGCGCACTTCACCGTACGCCGCCGCCTCCGCGGGCCGCTCGCCGAGGGGCCCGGACCAGCACGCACGACGGGTGAGCGGAGCCGGTGCGGACGGGCGACGAGCGGGGCCGACACGGACGGCGGGTGCCCGGGGCCGACACGGACGGCGGGTGCCCGGGGCCGACACGGACGGTGCGTGACAGGGGGCGCCACGCACGACGGACCACCGGGGCCGACAGACACGGCGGGTGACCGGGACCGGCACGCACGACGGACCACCGGGACGGCAGGCACGGCAGATGACCAGGACCGGGAGACACGACGGATCACCGGGGCCGGGAGGCACGACGGATGACCGGGGCCGGCGCGCGCGGCGGGTGTGGTGTCGCGGCCCGGTCACACCCCAGCCGCCCCCAGCAGGCTGCCCGCCGCGTAGGTCACCCCCATGGCGAGCGCGCCGCCCGCCATGTTCCGCAGCACCGCGCGCTTCGGGTCGGCCGCTCCGAGGCGGGCGCTGCTCCATCCGGTGAGGACGAGTGCGCCCAGCACGGAGACCACGGTGACCGGGACCCGCCAGCCGGACGGGGGCAGGACGATGGCCAGCAGGGGCAGCAGCGCGCCGGCCGTGAAGGCCAGGAAGCTCGCCCAGGCCGCGTGCCAGGGGTTGGTCAGCTGGTCCGGGTCGATGCCCAGCTCCACGCGCGCGTGCGCCTTCAGCGCGTCCCGTGCGGTGAGCTGCTCGGCGGCCTCCCGGGCCACGTCCGGGGTCAGGCCGCGCCTGCGCAGCAGCTCGGCCAGCTCTTCCAGTTCGGCCTCCGGCTGCTCCTTCAGTTCCCGCCTCTCCACGGCCAGCGCGGCCCTCTCGGAGTCGCGCTGGGTGGAGACGGAGACGTACTCGCCCGCGGCCATGGACATCGACCCGGCGAGCAGTCCGGCCAGGCCGGCGGTGAGCAGGGCGGCCCGGTTCTGGGTCGCACCGGCCACGCCGACGACGAGTCCCGCGGTGGAGACGATGCCGTCGTTCGCACCCAGCACGGCGGCCCGCAGCCAGTTCAGCCGGGAGCCGAGCGCGCCGCCGTGGGCCTCGTCATGGATCGGTTGCTCCGTCACACGACGGAGGATCGCACCCGAGGCGGCACCGGAGGCGCACCGACGCTCCCCGAGCGGGACCCGGCACGCACCGCCCTCCCCGAGCGAGACCCGACACGCACGGCCCTCCCCGAGCAGTACCCGATACGCACGCCCCCTCCCCGCCCGAGCAGTACCCGACACGCCCGTGGGGAAGGGCACCGCATGGGGTGCCGCACAGCGGGCCGCACGGGGGCACCGCACAGGGGGCCGCACCGGGCCGCACGGAGGGACCGCACGGGGAGGATCCGCACGGACGCCGACGCGCCCCCGGGTCACCGCCCTCCGCCGTCGTTCCTCCCTCCGCCGCCGCTCCCCCTCCGCGGTGCCCCCGAGGTCACCGCACCCCCGCCGACACCCCCCCAAGGAATCGCCGGAAGTACAGCCGGTGCCGTGCGCCTCACCAGACCCGCACCTTCGCCCCCCGCGCGAACACCGGGCTCGTCGCGTCCGCCGGAGGCGTCTGCAGCGGCTCGGCGATCTCCTCGACCGTCGGCCCGACCTTCGCCGCGATCGGGTCCAGGAGGTCCAGGTCGAAGCCGTAGACGCGGGCCGCGTTGCCGCCGAGCATGGCCGCGACCTGAGCGCGCGGGACGCCTGCGTAGGAGAACCGCAGGCCCTCACGTGTGTACGGGTAGGTGCCCTCGTCGTGCGGGTAGTCGCTGCCCCACATGATCTTGTCGACGCCGATGCGGTCGCGCAGCGGGACCTCGTGCGGGCGCATGAAGCTCGCGCCGACGTAGCAGTGGTCGCGCCAGACCCGCGACGGCGCCTCGCCCATGCCCTCGGCCAGTCCGGCGCCGAACCTGGCCTCGGCGGTGTCGGCCGCCGACGCCGCCGCGACCAGGCGGCCGTGGTAGTAGTCCAGCATGTCCAGGACGCCCGGGATCCAGCCGGAGCCCTGCTCGGTGAGCACCAGCTTCAGCCCGGGGTGGCGGCGGAAGGCGCCGCCGAAGACCAGGTGCCACAGCGCGCGGTGGGAGAACCAGGTCGTCTCGACCATGAAGACCGCGCGGGCGGCCGGTTCGTCACCGAGCGGCGGGGAGGCGGAGCCCGCGTGGTGGTTGACGGGGACGCCGAGCTCCGCGCAGGCGGCCCAGATCGGGTCGTAGGCGCGGGCGTACAGTTCGGGCAGGCCGGAGCCCGGCGGGGTGCCGGGCAGCATCAGGCCTCCCTTGAGACCCGCCGAGGCGGCCCACCTGATCTCCTTGACCGCCTCGTCGACGTCGCCGAGCAGGATCTGGAAGACGCCCGCCCGGCGGCCCGGCGCGGCCGCGCAGAAGTCCGCCAGCCAGCGGTTGTGGGCGCGCAGGCCCGCCCAGCGCCGTTCGAGATCCTCGGCGGTCCGTGGCTGCGTCATCAGCGAACTCGACGGGAAGAACGGCGGGATGGTGTTCGGGAAGATCACCTCCGCGACGATCCCGTCCGCCTCCAGCTCCGCGAGGCGCCGCTCGGAGTTCCAGTTGCGGTCGGCCGTGTCGGCGAGCAGGTCCTCGTGCGGGTTGACGTAGGTGGCCGCCCACACGTCGAAGTCGTCGTGGTGACGCTTGTCCAGGTACGGCCTGTAGTCCAGCAGGTCGGCCCCCGCATGGCAGTCCGCGGAGATCACCGTGTACCGGTCGCTCACCGTGTCACCCCCAGTACCGGGAAGTCGTGGTCGGTCAGCCAGTGCCGGCCCGTCTCGCGCGAGCGTGCCCAGGAGGCCTCCACGGCCGCCTGGTCGGCCGGCTGGCCGAGGTCGGCCGGGGTCGGGCCGATGCGCCGGGCCAGCGGGGCGAGCCTTCCGACGTCGAAGCCGAAGACCTCCGCCGCCGACAGGCCCAGCATCCGTCGCGTCTCGCCGACCGGGATGTCGTGGAAGGTACGGCGCAACCACGCGCGCGTGTCGGGCCAGGTCCCCTCGGGATGCGGGAAGTCGCTGCCCCAGAGGATGTTGCCGACGCCGATCTCGTAGCGCTGGGCCAGCTCGCGCCGCTTGGTGTTGGTGGCGCAGACGAAGACCTGCCGGTCCAGGTACTCGTGCGGTGGGCGCTTCAGCTCCTGGAACGGGGAGAGCTTCTTGCCGCCGTGCGCGCCGAGGTAGAGGCGGTCCATGAACCACAGCAGGTTGGGCAGCCACCAGCAGCCCGACTCGGCGACCCCGAACCGCAGGCCGGGGTGGCGTTCGAAGACCCCGGACCAGAGCAGGAACCACAGCGGCCGGGCGGGCCACCAGGTCACTTCGCTCACGTAGATGCCGAGGTGGTCGCCGTACTCCTCGCGCGGGGCCGCACCGGAGTGGGTGAGCACCGGCATCCCGCACTCGGCGGCGGCCGCCCACACGGGGTCGTAACGGCGGTCGTGGTACGGCTGCCGGCCCGCCCACATGGCCGGGATCATCAGGGCTCCCAGGCCGGACTCCCTGGCCCGGCGGACCTCGGCGACGACCTCGGACACCTCGCCGGTGACCGGCAGCAGGGCCACTCCGCAGTGCCGTTCGGGGTGCTCGGACACGAACTCCGCCAGCCAGCGGTTGTGCGCCTGCGCGCCCGCCATGCCGAGGACCGGATCCTGGTCGCCGGAGAGGCCGAGGCCCACGCCGAAGGGCGCGGCGGTCCGGCTGTCGACGGCATCGGCGTCCGGGAAGACGACCTCGGCGGCCACGCCGTCACCGTCCAGTTCCTTGAGGCGCTGTGCGCTGTCCCAGCCGCCGCGCAGGCCCTCCTCGTTGTCCTGGAACCACTTGGCCGCGAACGCCTCGTTGCGGATGCCGAGCCGCGTCGCCTCCTCGCGGCGCCGGTCGCGGCCCGCGAGGAACTCGTCGAAGTCCCGGTGGAAGCGGGACTCCAGGTAGGGCCGGTACCGCTCGGTGGGCAGCCCGGCGTGGCAGTCGGAGGAGATGATCAGGTACGGGTCCTGGTCGGTCATCGCAGTCCCTCTGGGTCCGGAAGGCCGCGTCCCCGGGAGCCGGCGCGTCGGCGGCTGCCGCCGCGGGCCCCGGCCCCCCGGCCGAGCGGGCGTCACCGCCGGCCGGGAGGTTCGGCAGCGCTCAGTCAAGGATGAAGTGCTCCAGGTACGACGGGTTCGCGCGGTCGAGCATCGAGCGTGCCCGCGCGCGGATCTGGGCGTCGCTGTGATCGCTCGCCGGCAGCAGCCAGAAGCGGTCGGCGCGGATGCCGTCCACGACCAGTGCGGCGACCTCCTCCACGGGGGTGAAGCGGACCTCCTTGCCGGACGCCCGCATCGCCGCCTCCCACTGGTCGAGGCTGCGGTACGGCGTCCTGCGGGGACGCTCCTTGGCGTAGCGTTCGGGCCGGTTGCGCTGGGACTCCCACAGGCCGGTGCGCAGCATGTGCGGCCCCGGGAAGAGCACCGAGGCGCCCACGCGCGCGTGCTCCGCCTTCAGATGGGCGTACAGGGACTCGGTCAGGGTGACGACGGCCGCCTTGGTGACCGCGTAGACGGAGGCGGTCGGCAGCGGTGCGATGCCGCCGTCGCCGGAGGACGTGTTGACGACATGACCGGGTTGACCGGACTTGATCATCCGTGGCACGAACGCCTGGACGCCGTGGAAGACGCCCCACACGTTGACGGCGAAGGCCCACTGCCAGTCGTTCGGCTCGTGCTCCCACATGCGCCCCTCGGCGCCCGAGCCGACCCCTGCGTTGTTGCACAGCACGTGCACGGCGCCGTAGGCCTCGTACGCCGACTCGGCCAGTTCCAGGACCTGTTCGCGCACGCCGACGTCGACCACGCGCGCGTGGACGTCGGCGCCCCGGGCGCGCAGGGCCTCCACGGCCTTGTCCAGCGCGGCCTCCTCGACGTCGGCGAGGACGACCTTCAGCCCCTCGGCGGCGAACCGCTGTGCCATCGCCAGCCCGATCCCGCTCGCCGCGCCGGTGACGACGGCGACCTGTCCTGCCCTCAGCTCCACGTCCGCTCATCTCCCCACCTCGCCGACGCGGCTCCCGGCCGGGGGTCCGGGGGTTGTCCCCCGGGCAGGCACAGCATCAGGCACTCCCCTCGGGCGGCCCGTCATGGGCCTGGAGCGGGTCGTCGTAGCGCTGGTGGACGTACGGCAGCAGGGCCTGGGCGTCGACCCGTTCGACCACCCGGCCGCTCTGGTCGCTGGTCTTCTCGCCGAGGGTGATCTCCAGCAGGCGCAGCACGGGAAGGTCGGCGACGGGGTCGTACAGGGACTCGCGGAGCACCACGTCCCCGGTGACCCGTTCCAGCCGGCGCACCTTCTCGTGCCGTACGCAGTGCACCAGTACGGGGTCGCCGTCGAAGCCGGAACCGTCCACGGCCGGGAGGAACTTGAAGTAGAAGTCGGTCTTGCGGGAGGGCTCCGGCAGGGGCAGCGCGCCGCTCACCGCCCCGCGTATCTCCACGAACGCGATGCCGTGCCGGGCCAGCGACGCTCGTACGACGAGGCCGTCGCGCTCGACGGCCACCTCGCCGAGTTTCTTGGGCTCGCCGAAGACCTCGCGGCCGCCGGTGAGGGCCCGCTCGTGGGTCATCGGCATCACGAGCGGATACCAGCCGTCGACGCCCGCGTGGGCCGCGGCGACCGCGAAGGAGCCCGCGCCGAGCGGGTATCCGGGCAGGTCGACCTTGCTGATGTTCACCCGCACGAGGGGCCGTGCGGTGGGTTTGAGCGGGGGTGGGAGCACCGCCGCCACCGCGTCCGGGTCGGTCTCCCAGACGGCCACCACGCCGGTGGACCAGATCTCCGGGAGCCGTGCACTCGCGGTGCGTGTGGCGGCGATCTCCCGCTCGGTCCGTGCGCCGTACCGTACGCGTGCCATACGCCGTACCGCCCTTCTTCTGACGGACCGTCATCTGTAACACAGTTACAGCAGACTGCGTGCGGGGTAAATACGCGTGCACCGACAGGAGTTGGGGGGGATCATGCCGCGAGGGGCACTCAGTCGGGAGGAGGTCCTGGAGGCCGCCGCCGAGCTGGTGCGGCAGCACGGCCCGGACGCGCTGACCATGCGGGGACTCGCGGCCGAGCTGAACACCGCCGTGACCTCGATCTACTGGCACGTGGGGGGCCGTGAGGCCCTGCTGGACGCCCTGGTGGAGCGGACCGTGGCCGGCCTCGGCGAGATCCGCCCGCTGGGCCGCACGCCCGAACAGCGGGTCGTCTCGGTGGCCCGCGCCCTGCGGCGGCAGCTGCGCGAGCGTCCGCACCTGGTGGCCCTGGTGCACGAGCGCGGACTGACCGAGCGGATGTTCCTGCCCGCCCAGCAGGCCCTGGTGCAGGAGGCGCACGCGGCGGGCCTGCGCGGCGCCCGGGCCGCCGCGTTCGTGCAGGCGGTGCAGTTCCAGGTCGTCGGCCATGTGCTGGTCGAGCGCAACCGCGAGCGCGCCCCGGTGCAGAGCCCGGGCGAGGAGGAGCTGTGGAGCGCCGAGACCGCCGGTGACGACCCCGCCCTGGCCCGCGCACTGGCGCTGCCCGTGGACACCGAGCGGCTGTTCGTCACCTCCGTACGGGCCCTGGTGGGGGCACTTCTCGCACCGCCCGGAGGATGACCGGCGACCACCCGCGCCGAGGCGGCCGGCCGCTCCGCCCCGGGACAGCCGACGGCCCCGCCGGAGACAGCCGGCCGCTCGCCCGGAGACAGCCGACGGCCCGTCCCGAACTGTCCTGCGGGTCCGCCGCGTTACGGGCCCGCGCGCGGTTACGGGCCCGCACGCGCGCGTGCGGTCAGCGGCACGCACGCGTATGCGGTCAGCGGCACGCACGCGTGCGCGGTCAGCGGCACGCACGCGTGTGCGGTGGCCGAGCGGGAGGGCGGGCGCGGGAGAGCGGGACCGGCCCCTGCGGGTCGGCGCTGTCGGTCACGGCCCGTATCCTCAATGACCATGCTCGAAGACCGTGGGACCGCAGTGTCCTCCCCCACCCGGTGGCCGGCCGCGTATCCGCAGGGATACGCGGTCGTTGACGTGGAGACCACCGGCCTGGCCCGCGACGACCGGATCATCTCCGCGGCCGTCTACCGGCTGGACGCGCGCGGCGAGGTCGAGGACCACTGGTACACGCTGGTCAACCCGGAGCGCGATCCGGGCCCCGTGTGGATACACGGTCTGACGAGCGAGGTGCTCGAAGGGGCGCCGCTGTTCGCGGACGTCGCCGAGGAGTTCGCCGCCCGCCTCGACGGCCGGGTGCTGGTCGCGCACAACGCGGTCTTCGACTGGCAGATGATCGCGCGGGAGTACGCGCGCGCGCAGCGCGAGGCGCCGGTGCGTCAGCGGCTGTGCACCATCGCGCTGTCGAAGGAGCTGGGGCTGCCGCTGCCCAACTTCAAGCTGGAGTCGCTGGCGTCGCACTTCGGGGTCGTCCAGCAGCGGGCGCACCACGCGCTGGACGACGCGCGGGTGCTCGCCGAGGCGTTCCGGCCGAGCCTGCGGGCCGCGGCGGCGGGCGGGGTACGGCTGCCGCTGCTGGAGTGCCGGCCGCTGACGGAGTGGTCGGACACGCCCCGGATCGGCCGGCAGGCGAGCGGGGACTACGGCGGCGGTTACCGGGCGACCACCTGGCGTCCGTCCCGCAAGCGTCCCGCCTGCCCCTATCCCAACCCGGGGCGGTACGAAGACGGCAAACGCCTCAAGCAGGGCATGCGGGTGGCGTTCTCCGGGGACACCTCCACCGAGCGGGAGCTGCTGGAGGACCGGGCGACCGAGGCCGGGCTGCACGTGGCGACAAGCCTGTCCCGGCTGACCAGCCTGCTGGTGACCAACGACCCCGACTCGGGCACTTCGAAGGTGGTCAAGGCACGGCAGTTCGGCACACCGGTCGTCGACGAGGCGGCCTTCGGGCAGCTGCTGCGGGACGTCGAGCCCGCCGGCGAGTGAGCGGACGCGGACCCGTACGGATGGGTGATTCACCGCGACTCGCCCGGCCCCCGTCCACCTTCGGGGAGAGCGACGGCTCACCCTGTGGCGCATGGCGAATTGTGAAGTTTGCGGGAATGACTATGGAATGACCTTCGAGGTCCACGCACAGGGTGCCGTTCACGTGTTCGACTGCTTCTCCTGTGCGATCCACCGCATGGCCCCGGTCTGCGAGCACTGCAAGGTCTCGATCATCGGCAAGGGCGTCGAGGCCGACGGCAGCTGGTTCTGCGGCGCCCACTGCGCCCGCGCCGAGGGAAAGGTGGGGATCGTCGACCGCGTCTGACCCCGTACCCGCGCGTTCGCACCCCACGACCGAGTTGTACCGTCGTGGGGTGCGCCGCTACCGCTTTCTGCTGACCCCCCAGTGGGTGATCCTCACCCTCGTCTCGATCGCGCTGATCCCGACGATGATCCGGCTCGGCTTCTGGCAGCAGCACCGGTACGAGGAACGCACCGCCCGGAACAACCTGGTCTCGCGGGCGCTGCACGCCGAGCCGGTCCCCGTCGAGCGGCTCACCTCCCCCGGCCACTCCGTGACCCGCACCGAGAAGTACCGCACCGTCACCGCGACCGGCACCTTCGACACCTCCCGGGAAGTCGTGGTCCGGCGCCGGACCAACTCCGACGACGAGGTCGGCTTCCACGTCCTGACCCCGCTCGTCCTGACCGACGGCAGGGTGCTGCTGGTCAACCGAGGCTGGATCCCGGCGAACGGCGTACAGACCGCCTTCCCCAAGATCCCCGCCCCGCCCGCCGGCCGGACCACGATCACCGGGCGGCTGAAGGCCGACGAGACCACCGCGGCGAGCGGCATCAAGAACGTCAAGGGACTGCCGGACCGGCAGATCATGCTGATCAACAGCGCGGAGGAGGCGCGGCGGCTGGGCGCGAAGGTGCTCGGCGGCTATGTCGAGCAGACGGCCCCCGGCCCCAGGAACGGCTCCCCGGAGCAGATCTCCGACCCGGGCAGCGAGGACGCCCCGCTGAACTACGCGTACATGATCCAGTGGTGGCTGTTCGCCGCGGGCGTCCCGGTGGGCTGGTGGTTCCTGGTCCGGCGCGAGATCCGCGACCGCGAGGAGGCCGAGGCCGCGCAGAAGCCGGAGGACAGGCAGGAGACGGCGCCCGCCGCCGTCTGACCCGGGGCCGCCCGGACACCGCCTGATTCCCGCCCCGTCGGACACCGTCCGGTCCCCGGCCCTTTCGGCCACTCTCGATCCCCGGGCGGTCCTGCCCCGCCCGGGCCCGCCCGACCCCGGCCCGCCCGGCCTGCGCACGATCCCCGTCCGTCCGGACACCGTCCGATCCCCGGCCCGTCCGGCCCCCGCCCGTCCGTACGGGCGTCACTCCCCCGGCGCACCACCTGATTGGCCCTGAGGCCGGCCGGGAACGCGCATCCCGTGAACGCGCGCATCGAGGACTACGCCCTCATCGGCGACGAGCAGACCACGGCTCTGGTCGGCAAGGACGGCTCGATCGACTGGCTGTGCCTGCCCCGCTTCGACTCCGGCGCCTGCTTCGCCCGGCTCCTGGGCGACGAGGACCACGGCTACTGGAGGATCGCGCCGAAGGGGGCCGACACCTGCACGCGCCGCGCCTACCGGCCCGACACCCTCGTCCTCGACACCGAGTGGGAGACCGCCGAGGGCACGGTGCGCGTGACCGACCTGATGCCGCAGCGCGACCGCGCCCCCGACGTCGTACGCATCGTGGAGGGCGTCAGCGGGCGCGTCACCGTCCGCAGCACCCTGCGCCTGCGCTTCGACTACGGATCCGTCGTCCCGTGGATGCGCCGTTCCGACGGCCATCGGGTGGCCGTCGCCGGACCCGACTCGGCGTGGCTGCGCACCGAGCCCCATGTGGACATGTGGGGCCAGGACTTCGGCACTCACGCGGAGTTCGCGGTCGCCGAGGGCGAGCGGATCGCCTTCGTCCTCACCTGGCACCCCTCGCACGAGCCGCGCCCCGCGCTCGTCGACCCCTATCAGGCTCTGAGCACCAGCGTCCGCGACTGGCGGCGCTGGACGTCCCGCTGCCGCTACGAGGGGCCGTACCGGGACACCGTCGTGCGCTCCCTGGTCACACTCAAGGCCCTCACCTACGCCCCGACCGGCGGGATCGTCGCCGCGGCCACCACCTCGCTGCCCGAGGAGCTGGGCGGTGTGCGCAACTGGGACTACCGCTACTGCTGGCTGCGCGACTCCACCCTCACCCTCGGCGCCCTCCTCTCCGCCGGCTACCACAAGGAGGCCGAGGCCTGGCGCGACTGGCTGCTGCGCGCGGTCGCGGGCGACCCGGCGGACCTGCAGATCATGTACGGGCTCGCGGGCGAGCGACGGCTGCCCGAGTGGGAGCTGCCCTGGCTGCCCGGCTTCGCCGGGTCCGCACCCGTACGGGTCGGCAACGGCGCCGTCGATCAGCTCCAGCTGGACGTGTACGGCGAGGTCATGGACTCGCTGTCGCTGGCCCGCAGCGCCGGCCTGCCCACCAAGCCGCACATGTGGGCGTTGCAGTGCGCGCTGATGAGGTTCCTGCAGTCGGCGTGGCACCAGCCCGACGAGGGTCTGTGGGAGGTGCGCGGCGGCCGGCGCCAGTTCGTGCACTCCAAGGTGATGGCGTGGGTGGCCGCCGACCGCGCCGTGCGGACCCTGGAGCAGCGCCACGAGCTGAAGGGCGACCTCGCGGGCTGGCGGGCGATGCGCGACGAGGTGCACCGGGAGGTGTGCGAGAAGGGCTACGACCCCGGGCGCAGGACCTTCACCCAGTACTACGGCTCGCGCGAACTGGACGCCTCCCTGCTGCTGATCCCCCGGGTCGGCTTCCTGCCGCCCGACGACCCGCGCGTGATCGGCACGGTCGACGCGATCCGCGCGGACCTGGGCCACGGCGGCTTCGTGCGCCGCTACGACACCGATGCCGTCGGTGTCGACGGCATGCCGGGCGGCGAGGGCGCCTTCCTCGCCTGCTCGTTCTGGCTCGCGGACGCCCTGCACATGACGGGCCGCACGGACGAGGCCAGGGAGCTGTTCGGGCGGCTGGTGAGCCTCACCAACGACGTGGGACTGCTGGCGGAGGAGTACGACCCCGGGCTGGGCCGCCAGGTGGGCAACTACCCGCAGGCGTTCAGCCACATCGCGCTGGTGAACACCGCCCTCACGCTGTTCGGGGGCGAGGGGACCGCAGGGGCCGGGCACGGGGCAGGATAGGGGCCATGGATCTTGGACTGAAGGACCGGGTGTACATCGTCACCGGCGCCACGCGCGGGCTGGGAAACGCCGCCGCGCGGGAACTGGTGGCCGACGGGGCGAAGGTGGTCATCACCGGCCGGGACGAGAAGCGCGTGGCCGACGCCGCCGCCGAACTGGGCCCGAACGCGGTCGGCGTGGCCGTCGACAACGCCGACGCGGACGCGCCGGAGCGGCTCATCGAGGTCGCCCGGGAGCACTTCGGCGGCTTCCACGGCGTCCTCGTCAGCGTCGGCGGTCCGCCGCCCGGGTTCGTCGCCGACAACACGGACGAGCAGTGGCGGACCGCGTTCGAGTCGGTGTTCCTCGGCGCGGTGCGGTTCGCCCGCGCGGCGGCGGCCGAGCTGCAGCCCGGCGGGGTCATCGGGTTCGTGCTGTCCGCCTCGGTGCACGAGCCGATTCCCGCGCTGACCATCTCCAACGGGCTGCGGCCCGGGCTCGCCGGCTTCGCCAAGTCGATCGCCGACGAGCTGGGGCCGCGCGGGATCCGGGTCGTGGGACTGCTGCCGTCGCGCATCGACACCGACCGCGCGCGGGAACTGGACGCGCTGTCCGCGGATCCCGAGGCCACTCGCGCGGCCAACGAGTCGCGGATCCCGCTGCGCAGGTACGGGACGCCCGAGGAGTTCGGGCGGGTCGCGGCTTTCCTGATGTCCGAGGCCGCGTCCTATCTGACGGGGATCATGGTGCCCGTGGACGGGGGGATGAGGCACGGGTTCTGAGCGTCCGGCCACCGGGTGGGGCGTGGTGGGAGCCGACCGGGGACTGAGACGTGGTGTGGAGCCGGCCGCCGGCTGAGACGTGGTGTGGAGCCGGCCGCCGGGTGCGGCGTGGTGTGGAGCCGGCCGCCGGGTGCGGCGTGGTGTGGAGCCGGCCGCACGCTCCCCGCACCCTGAGTCGGGGACGCCCCCGCACCCCGACTCGGCGACGCTCCCCCTCTCCCCCGCTTCTGAGCCGGCGTCCTCGCCCCGGCTGTCAGCTCACCCTCTCCGCACGGTGCCTGACGGCCCTCAGCCACACCTCCGCCGGAAGGGACACCAGGCCCGCCGACTCCCGTGCGTGGGCCAGTGCCCGGGCCGTGAAGTCGCTCAGCGAGGGGCCGGGGTCCACATGGGGCTCCAGTCGGAGCCGGACCCTGGCCTCGGGCGACGTGCGGCGGCGTCCCGTCAGCAGGATCTCGGAGTGCGCCACGCCCTCCTGCCGGCCGGCGTCCGCGGCGAGGGCGGCCTCCAGGGTCCTGCCCCGCAGCAGGGCACCCGCGCCGTCGCCGGTGTCGACCAGGACCTCGCCCAGGCGACGCCGGCGCAGGACGGCGGCGAGCCACCACAGCGCGAGCAGAACGAGGACGGCCAGGGCCGCGATGACCACCGGCCACCACCAGCCGGTGTCCCGCCAGCGGGTGCGCTCCGCGCGGCTGAGCAGGACGTCGTGCGGGCCGGAGTGGATCCAGTGCCGCGGCGGCGGCGTGCCCAGGCCCACGGCCAGCACCGAGCCGCCGAGGACGAGCAGCAGCACGCCCACGAGCGCGAGCAGGACACGGTTGACGGCACCCCTGCGCATCCGCCTCACCCCTTCCGTCCGGGCCGCCGGACGCGCACCGACAGCGCGGGCGGCCGGGTCAGCCCGAGCCCCCGGACCGCTTCGTCGAGCACCGTGTCCAGGTCGGCGTGTACGTCGTCCAGGTCGCGGAAGTGCGCCAGAGCGCGGACGTCGGCCTTCCGGCGGCGCATCCGCACCCCTACCGCCCGCACGCCGGAGACGTCCATCGCCCGGTCGCGCAGCACCAGCGCCGCCGCCTCGCGCCGAAGGCCGGCGCGGACGTCGGGGTGCGGGCGCCGCATGGGCAGCAGCCCGCGCAGACCGGGCGTGACGGCGAGCACGATCAGCCACAGGCCGAGGGCCGCGACGAGGCCCGCCGCGGCCAGCACCCAGGTGTCGTCCAGGGGCCGTTCGGCGAGCTGCCGGGCCAGGGCACGGCGCCAGTGCATCGCGGGACGGTGGGCGCGGACCGCGACGACGTCGTACAGGAGGACGCCCGCGGCGGCCAGCAGGAGCAGGGCGACGACGGCCGCCGGAACGCGGCGCGCGGACCAGAAACGGCCGCTGCCCTCGGGGAACAGGGGCGGCGGGGAGTCGGGGGTCTTCTCGAGGACCGGCAGGCGCCGGGTGGTGCTCTCGGACGGCCGGGGCTCGCTCATGGCGTCCTCCCGTGTGGCGGGCCGGGTGCCGGTGTCAGGTGCAGCCGCTCGACCTGGACGGCGACCTCCGGCACCTCCATGCTCACCAACGCGCCTACCCGTTCCTCGACATGGCGACGCACGGCGGCGCAGCGGCCGCCGATGTCGCAGGGGTAGCCGAGTTCGAGATGGACGCGGACGCGGGCCGTTTCGTGGTGTACGACGACGGTGGCGCGCGGGGGCGCGGCGTCCGCGGGCAGCGGGGCGAGGGCCTCGCGTGCGGCCTGTGCGGCGATCTTCGCGACCACCCGGTCGGCGATCCGGGTCGCGCCCCGCTCGCCCGGTGGCACCATGTCCAGGGGCAGGCGTGCCGTGCCGGTCTGCGCGCTCACGGCGGCTCACCGCCGCCGGTCGCGCCGGTCGTCGCGGGTGCGGAGGAAGTCACCGAGTTCCAGGTCGCCCTCCGCGAACCGGCCGACGACGAACCCGACCACTCCCAGCGCCGCCACCAGCAGGAAGGCTCCGAACCCGCCGAAGTACCCGGCGAATCCCAGCGCCATTCCGGCGATCATGCCGACCACGGCCATGCTCATGCAGCGCTCCTCAGCTCGTCGGGCAGACGTTGTGCGCCACGGGGGCGCCTCACTGGATGCGGGGCTCCGGCTCCTCTTCCTCTTCGTCGGGCAGCTTGACGTCGCTCACCGCGATGTTGACCTCGACGACCTCCAGCCCCGTCATGCGTTCCACGGCGGCGATCACGTTCTCCCGCACCGCGCGGGCGACTTCCGTGATGGACACGCCGTAGTCCACGACGATCTCCAGGTCGAGCGCCGTCTGGACCTCGCCGACCTCGGCCTTCACCCCCCGGGTCACCGACTTCGAGCCGCCCGGCACCCGGTCGCGCACGGCTCCGAGGGTGCGCGAGAGCCCGCTGCCCATGGCATGCACGCCGAGGACGTCCCGGGCGGCGAGCCCGGCGATCTTCTCCACCACTCCGTCGGCGATGGTCGTCCGGCCCCGGGCCGCCGGGTCTCCACCGCCGCGCCGGGTGGCCTTGCGGGTCGACACCTGGGGTTCGCTGTCACCGTCTGGGGTCGTCGTTGTCTCGCTCATCGCCGTACGTCCCTTTCGGTCGTCGTCCTTCGACCACCGTAAGCAAGGTTGCTCGGTTGCGCGCCGGATGTACGGCAGGCTGGAGGAATGACGGACCGGTGGGCACAGGCAGTACGGCATCAGGTCGGGATGGGCAGGCTGCTGCCGCTCGGCGGCCCGCGCGACGGGGCGTGGATCGCGGAGCAGGCCGCCGCGGCGGTCCTGGGCCGTGCGGCCGCGGCAGGCGTGCCGGATGCCCGGCTGGGGGCGCTGCGGATCACGCTCGCCGATCCGGAGGAGGTCCACGAGCCGGTCGTACCGTCGCCGCCGAGCGCGCTGGTGCCGGGACCGCTGCGGGTGACGGCGGACGTCACCGTGACGGCGGCCGAGCCGCTGCCGACGACGGCGGCCCGGCTGCGGCGGACGCTGGCGACGGCCGCGGCGGAGCAACTGGGCCTCGCGGTCACGGAGGTCGACCTGCGGGTGACGGACCTGGTGGAGCCGGACGGGCCGGCTCCACAGGCGCCGGGACCGCAGCCGCCCGCGGCCCGGCAGATCACGGATCCGCAGGAGTCCGGCGTGGCCGCCGCCGCGCTCTCCGTCCCCGGGGTGACCCGCCTGACCGGCTCGCTGGGCGGTCTGGCGCGCGCGGTCCACATCGAGGAACGTCCGGACGAGACCGCGCTGCCGCGCCGTCATGTCCGGGTGGAGGTGGCGGTGGACGCGGACCACCGGGCGGTGGACGTGGCCCGCCAGGTCAGAGCGGCCGTACGGGACGCCCTGGACGACCACCCGACGGTGGCGGTGCTGATCACGGCGGTGGGCTAGCTCACTGTTGCGGCCGGCCGTTCCCGCTCCGCTCCGGGCGGTGTTCCCTCTCCGCTCGGGCCGGCGTTCCCTGTTCCGCTCCGGCCGGCGCTGCCCCTCCTCGGCGGCGGTCAGCCGTCCGTGCTCCGCTACGGGCAGCCGTCCGTGCTCCCTTACTCACTTGGCAGCCGTCCGTGCTCCGCTGCGGGCAGCCGTGACTGTTTCCGCCGTGGGCAGGCATTCCGCCGGGCGTCGGGGGTCCGCCGGTCCGCGGGAAGCCGAGAACTCGGGGAGGGTGGGCACAGCGACCGGCGCCGGGTGCCTGCCCACCCGACGGCTCATTCGCCGACGCCGGCCAGGTCCCGCAACCGCCGGGCCTGAGCAGCCCGCTCCGCCGCACGCTGGGCCTCGTAGTCGCGCCCCTGCGCACCGCGCAGCAACGCCTTCGTCTCCACCACCGCGTCCCGGGGCGCGGCCAGCAGCGCCGCGGCCAAGTCCCGCACGGCACCGTCGAGTTCCGGGGCGGGCACCGCGAGGTTGGCCAGCCCGGACGCGACCGCCTCCGCGGCCTGCACGAAGCGCCCGGTGACACAGATTTCGAGCGCGCGCGCATACCCGACCAGTCCGACCAGCGGATGGGTGCCGGTCAGGTCGGGGACGATGCCGAGGCTGGTCTCACGCATGGCGAACTGCACGTCGTCGGCGACGACCCGCAGGTCGCAGGCGAGCGCGAGCTGGAACCCGGCTCCGATGGCATGACCCTGCACGGCGGCGATGGACACGATGTCGTTGCGCCGCCACCAGGTGAACGCCTCCTGGAATTCGGCGATGCTCGCGTCGAGTCCGGCGTCGTCACGGCGCGCCAGATCGGTGAAGGTCGGCTCGCCCGGGATCCCCTCCGGGGTGAACATCTGTCGGTCCAGCCCGGCGGAGAAGGACATGCCCTCGCCGCGCAGCACCACGACACGGACGGAGCCCGGCAGCAGCCGGCCGGCCTCGGTGAGCGCCCGCCACAGGGCGGGGCTCTGCGCATTGCGCTTGGCCGGATTGGTCAGCGTCACCGTGGCGAGCGCGTCGTCGACGGTGAGCCGTACGCCGTCCTTGTCGAGTACAGGAGCGAGGTCCTGGTCGGGCGAAGCCATGGGGCGCCTCCGATGAGTGCGGTCATCACACATTGCCGTAGTGGCATGCTAAGTGACTGCACAGTAACCACCCGGCCGATCAGTCGGCCGACCGGGTGGTCACCATCGAAGGCGATGGCCGCCCGGAGTCAGGACGATGCGGCCTTCTTGCCCCGGGTCGCTCCGCCACGCCCACGGAGCGTGACGCCCGACTCGCTGAGCATCCGGTGCACGAAGCCATACGAGCGGCCGGTCTCTTCGGCCAGCGCCCGGATGCTCGCACCGGAGTCGTACTTCTTCTTCAGGTCTGCCGCGAGCTTGTCGCGCGCGGCGCCGGTCACCCGGCTGCCCTTCTTCAGAGTCTCGGCCACCCGTGCCTCCTCATGGGAAGTGCGCTCTGGTCTCCTCATGATCACCCCTCCGGGGCGTGATGGCCACCCATTCGGCAAGGTCCGTGGGACATCGTTGTGACGACAGGAGCGCATCCCCACATCCGGAATCGCCAATTCCATGAGGGTGTGCGGGCGGCGACGAGCGGCCGGATCCACGAAGTGCCAGGTCAGGGACGCGAAACGGCCGACCCCCGGAAGACCTGGGGATCGGCCGCAAAATCGATGTACGACACACCTCGATACGAGGAGATCTCACACAGATGATGGATCACGGATAGGCCGAATGATCCATACGCGGTGGATCAGGCTTTCGATCAAGCGAGGGCGACGAGATCCGCGTAGTCGGAGCCCCACAGGTCCTCGACGCCGTCCGGCAGCAGGATGATCCGCTCGGGCTGGAGCGCCTCCACGGCACCCTCGTCGTGGGTGACGAGGACCACCGCGCCCTTGTAGGTGCGCAGCGCGCCGAGGATCTCCTCGCGGCTGGCGGGGTCGAGGTTGTTGGTGGGCTCGTCCAGGAGCAGCACGTTCGCCGAGGAGACGACCAGGGTGGCGAGGGCCAGCCGGGTCTTCTCACCACCGGAGAGGACACCGGCGGGCTTGTCGACGTCGTCGCCGGAGAACAGGAACGAGCCCAGCACCTTGCGGACCTCGACGAGATCCATGTCCGGGGCGGCCGAGCGCATGTTCTCCAGGACCGTGCGGTCGGCGTCCAGGGTCTCGTGCTCCTGGGCGTAGTAGCCGAGCTTGAGACCGTGGCCGGGGACGACCTCGCCCGTGTCGGGCTTCTCGACGCCGCCGAGCAGGCGCAGCAAGGTCGTCTTGCCGGCGCCGTTGAGGCCCAGGATGACGACCCTGGACCCCTTGTCGATGGCCAGGTCGACGTCGGTGAAGATCTCCAGAGAGCCGTACGACTTCGACAGGCCCTCGGCCATCAGCGGGGTCCTGCCGCAGGACGCGGGCTCCGGGAAGCGGAGCTTGGCGACCTTGTCGGACATCCGGACCTCTTCGAGGCCGGAGAGCAGCTTCTCGGCCCGGCGGGCCATGTTCTGCGCGGCGACCGTCTTGGTGGCCTTGGCCCGCATCTTGTCGGCCTGCGCGTTCAGCGCGGCGGCCTTCTTCTCGGCGTTCTGCCGCTCGCGCTTGCGGCGCTTCTCGTCGGCCTCGCGCTGCTGCTGGTAGAGCTTCCAGCCCATGTTGTAGATGTCGATCGCCGCACGGTTCGCGTCCAGGTAGAAGACCTTGTTGACGACCGTCTCGACCAGGTCGACGTCGTGGGAGATCACGATGAAGCCGCCGCGGTAGGTCTTCAGGTAGTCGCGCAGCCAGATGATCGAGTCCGCGTCGAGGTGGTTGGTCGGCTCGTCGAGCAGCAGGGTGTCGGCGTCCGAGAACAGGATGCGGGCCAGCTCGATGCGGCGGCGCTGACCGCCGGAGAGCGTGTGCAGGGGCTGGCCGAGCACACGGTCGGGGAGGTTGAGCGCGGCGGCGATGGTGGCGGCCTCGGCCTCGGCCGCGTACCCGCCCTTGGTGAGGAACTCGGTCTCCTGGCGCTCGTACTGCCTGAGGGCCTTCTCGCGGGTGGCGCCCGTGCCGTTGGCGATGCGCTGTTCGTTGTCGCGCATCTTGCGGATCAGGACGTCCAGGCCGCGCGCGGACAGGACGCGGTCGCGGGCGAGCACGTCCAGGTCCCCGGTGCGGGGGTCCTGCGGGAGGTAGCCGACCTCGCCGGAGCGGGCGATCTGGCCCCCGGCCGGGATGCCCTCGCCGGCCAGGCATTTCGTGAGGGTGGTCTTGCCGGCGCCGTTACGGCCGACCAGGCCGATGCGGTCGCCCTTGGCGACACGGAAAGTGGCGTTCTCGATGAGGACGCGCGCACCGGCGCGCAGCTCGATACCGGAGGCGGAGATCACGGACAGACTCCAGGGCGATGGGGTCCCAGCTCGGGCGAAGCCGGCAGTGGGGGCGGATTGGCGGGATGGGCGGCTGAGGACTTTCCCGCCGTCTAATGCGCGAGGAGAATGGCCATGCAGACAAGTCTAACGGGGCCGTGCAAGCCGTTTTCCTGCGTCCACGGTCCGGGACCTGCGCTCCGGGCGACGAGCGCGAAGGCGGCGTGACGTACAGCACGCCCCGAGCGGCCGGCACGGCTCCACGGCCGGGGTACCTGCCGTCGGGCGACACCTCGCCCGCGCCCGCGTCCTCCTCGCCGGCGCAGGTCCAGCAGACCTGCCGCACCGGACGGGACGCGAACACCCGGGACGACTGCCGGATCGTGGCCGTGGTCAACAGCGTGCAGGACTACTGGTCGCAGGAGTTCCGCCGCCGCGGGCGGACCTACACCGCCGCGCCGACCGTCCTCTTCGGCGGCCGGGTCGCCACGGCGTGCGGGACGGCCACTTCGGAGGTGGGGCCCTTCTACTGCCCCGGGGACCGGAAGGTGTACCTGGACCTCGGCTTCTTCGACGAGCTGCGGACGACGTTCGGGGCGAGCGGCGGAAGCTTCGCGCAGGCCTACGTCGTCGCGCACGAGTACGGGCACCACGTGCAGGATCTGCTGGGCGTTCTGGGCCGCTCGCAGCAGGGTCCGGCCGGCGCGAACAGCAACTCCGTACGGACCGAGCTGCAGGCGGACTGCTACGCCGGGGTCTGGGCACGGCACGCGACGACGACGCCGGACGAGTCGACGGGGCGGCCGCTGATCACCAGCCTGGACAGCGCCGACGTCCGGGACGGTCTGGGCGCGGCGGCGGCCGTGGGCGACGACCGGATCCAGGAGCGGTTCCAGGGGCGGGTCAGCCCGGAGACCTGGACGCACGGCTCGGCCCTGCAGCGGCAGCAGGGGTTCCAGCAGGGCTTCCGGACCGGGGACCCGGCCCGCTGCAACACATTCCGCTGAGGCGTTGTCAGTGCTGCCTGCCAGACTCGCAGTCACGGCAGAACCGACGCACGAAGGAGTGATCGGCATGGCAGGCATGGGCGGACGGCCGAGCATCTACCCGTCGCTGTTGTACACGGACGCGAAGGCCGCGATCCGGCAGCTCACGGAGGCCCTCGGCTTCACCGAGCTGTCGGTGTACGAAGCGGCGGACGGCACGGTGATGCACGCCGAGCTGGTCCAGGGCAACGGGGCGGTGATGGTCGGTTCCAAGGGCCGCGGCGGACGGTTCGACGCGGCGATGAAGGACGCGGGTCCCGCGGGGGTGTACGTCGTGGTGGACGACGTCGACGCCCACCACCAGCGGGCCGTGGAGCACGGTGTGGAGATCCTGATGCCCCCGACGGACCAGGACTACGGCTCGCGGGACTACATGGCCCGGGACGCCGAGGGCAACATCTGGAGCTTCGGGACGTACGCCCCGGAGATCGGCGCCTGAGCGGCCCGCTCGCGCCGGGCTCGGGCTAGCCCCCGGTGTGCACCTGGAAGGCGGCCCGGCGCACGGCCTTGGCCAGGGCGGGGTCGGGGTGGGCCGCGGCGAGCGCGACCAGGACCTGCACGGTGCGCGGGTGGCCGACGGCACGGACCTCGTCCAGCAGCGCCGGGACGGTGGGCTGTACGGCGGCCTCCAGGTGCCGCACCAGCATCTCCGTCTCGCCGTGGTCGGAGACGGCGGCGGCGGTGTCGACCCACAGCCAGGTGGCCTCCTCGCGGGTGAGGACCTCGTGGGCGTCCTCCGGATCGATGCCGTCGTGCTCGGCGAGCCACAGCAGGGCGTACGGGCGCAGGGCCGGCTCGTCCACCACGGCGTGCACATCGGGCTCGGCGGGGGCGCCGACGACGCGCAGCGCCTCGAAGGCGAGGCCGCGCAGCAGGGCGTCCTCGCCGCGGGCGGCGCCGAGCAGTTCGGTGACGGCACTGCCGACGGGGCGGGCGGCGAGCCAGGCGCGGTATTCGGCGCGGGCCGCGTTGGGGCGCAGCTGGGCGCAGCCGCGGAGCATGTCCTCGGCGGACTGCTCGATGTTGCCGGCGGGGCTCTGCGCGGCCACGCAGATCTGCTCCAGCTTGACCCAGACCGCCCAGCTGCCGAGCGGGGTGAGCGTGCCGTGGCCGTCGCCGTAGGTCAGGGCGCCGACGGAGGCGAGCGCCTTGAGGGCCCAGTCGAGGAGGGGCAGGAGCGGGGCGAGCGGAGTGTCCCCGGCAGCTGCGCCGTGTGCCGGGCCGAGGGTCTTGGCGGGCGCCGCGGACCCGGCGGGCCCTGGCCCGTAGGAGACCTCGCAGCGCTCGGTGCGCAGTTCGATGACCCGCTGCTGGAGC
Organism: Streptomyces sp. NPDC007971; assembly: GCF_042958635.1. NCBI lineage: Bacteria > Bacillati > Actinomycetota > Actinomycetes > Kitasatosporales > Streptomycetaceae > Streptomyces > Streptomyces sp. NPDC007971. Next base: position 414,887 of record NZ_JBIBJK010000005.1, on the reverse strand, counting down.
AGGTCGAGCAGCTGCTCGACCGGGACGGGACCGGCGGACAGCTGGAGGAAGGAGAGGATCTGGGGCATCGCCGAGACGACCTCGGCGACGGCCGCCGGCTCCTGGTCGGCCGGTTCCGGGGAGGCCAGCGACCAGGCGTCGAAGAGGGCGACCCAGCCGCGCAGCACGGCGCTGTCGTCACGGTCCCAGGCACGCAGCCGCCAGCTGGGGCGCGCGCTGTCCCCGTGCACCTCGATCAGTCCCGCGAGGCGCGCGGTGTCCCAGTCGGCGCGGACCTGCGCGCTGCTCAGGCCGAGGGCGGCGGCGGCGCCCTGCGTGGTCGCGTCGGAGAGCGTGGCCTTGCCGTCGGTGGTGGCGCCGTTGCGGCCGGGCCCGAGTGCCGCGTCTGCCCAGCGCGCGACGCGGACCGCGCCGGCCAGGCCGGTGCGCGCCATTCTGGCCAGTTCACCCGGGGCGGGAGTGCCCTCCGGCGGCCGGGGGGCGGGGCGGCGTGGGCGCCGCTGGTTCACAGCTGTGGGGGCGGCGGCCAGGGGTCGCGGTCGGACGAGTCGAAGCCTGGAGTCGCGCGGGATACGGGACGTCACGGGTGCAGTCTTCCGGTTGACGGTCCGAAAACCCAAACGGAATGTCACGGGGGGCGACGGGGCTGGCCAACGCACCGGGTCCGGTGCCGGGCGAAGAGACACGTTCAGGCCAGTCGTACGGGCTTAAACGGAATGGCTGGAACCGGGGCATCCGCCTTGTGCCGGAGAGGCGGGTGGCACGCTCACATCAGCGGTGTCAGGAACCGGCGCAGGCGCTCCTCGTACTCCTTGGGGTCCGCGTTCCACATCGCCGCGTGCGGGGCTCCGGGCACGGTGTGCAGGGCGACGCGGTCGGGGTGGCGGGCGGCCAGGCGCCGGGAGTACTCCCACGGGGCCACCCTGTCGTCCGGGCCGTGGACGATCAGGGTGGGCACGGCGAGCCGCTCGGGGTCGGTGATCTCCGCGACCCCGTCGGGGTGCAGCCCGGCCCGGCCCTGCGCGGCTCGCACGGCGAGCGGCAGCAGCGGCTCGGGGGTGTGACGGGCCTGGGCGAGGGCGCGCAGGGTGGCTTGCCAGCTGAGCACCGGCGAGTCGAGGACCAGCCCGGCGACCCGCTCGCGCACGGCGGAGTGCTCCGCGGCGCGCAGGGCCATGGTGGCGCCGGTGGACCAGCCGAGGAGGACGACCCGGCGGGCGCCGTAGCGGACGGCATAGCGGATCGCCGCGTCCACGTCGCGCCACTCGGTCTCGCCGAGGTGGCCCAGCCCGTCCGGCGAGCGCGGGGCGCCGAGGTCGCCGCGGTAGGCGAGGGCGAGGATCGGCAGGCGGCGGCGGTGCAGGAAGTCCATGACGTTCATGGCGTGCTCGCGGGTGGTGCCCAGGCCGTGCACCGCGATCACCCAGGTGTCCCGGTAGCCGGGCACGAACCAGGCGGGCAGGGCCCCGAGTTCGCCGGGAACGTCGATGTCGGAGTGGTCGAGGCCGAGGGCGGCGTCCGGGTTGCCGACGTAGAGGTTGGGGGTGAGCCAGACGGCGTCGCCGGGGGCGAGGGTGCCGTGCGTGACGCGTACGAGACGGCGTACGACGGTGTCGGCGGTGTGCTCGGCCGACTCCAGGACGGGGCCGACGACCGCGTGGGAGCCGTCGCCGGCCAGGCCGTAGGTGCCGGGGCGCAGGGAGGCCAGGTCGCGTGTGAGCGCGATCCGCCCTGCGGCGGTGCCGTGCACGGTGAGCCGGGGTTCGGTGGGCAGGGGACGGCCCGCGGGCGCCTTCAGCGCGGCGTCGCTGGCGAGGCGGCCGGCGGCCACGGATGCCGCGCCGGCGGCCAGGACGGCGGTCAGTGCGGCGGCGGTCGCTTTGACGGTGCGCACGGATCCAGTGTCGTGGGGCTGGCCGGTACCGGCCAGCCGAAAGAGTGATCAGCGGCCGGCGGCGGAGGGAAGAGCGGACCGGCCGGCGGAAGGACCGGGCCGCCTGGCCGGCGGAAGGGCGAGGCCACCTCGTCGGCGGGCGCGCGGGGGGGAGCCGCCGTCGCGGGGTCAGCCTCGTTGGCCGTAGCCCTTCAAGCGGGTTCCCGCCTCCGCCATCTGCGCCTCCGTCAGCAGGGACGGTGTCAGCCCCGGCACCGCCGACGCCGTCAGCCACAGCCGGCACATCCACTCCAGCTGGGCGGTGCGGTCGTAGGCCTGGTCGAGGGTGGCGCCGTAGGTGATCATGCCGTGGTTCTGCAGGAGGCAGCCGGAGCGGCCGTCGAGGGCGCGGAGCATGTTCTCGGCCAGTTCGTCCGTGCCGTACGCCGCATAGCGGGCGACCCGCAGGGGGCCGCCCAGAGCCGCGGCCATGTAGTGGACCGGGGGCAGCTCGGTCACGAGGAGGGAGACGGCCGTGGCGTGCACCGCGTGGGTGTGGACGACGGCGCGGGCGTCGGTGGTGCGGTAGACGGAGAGGTGCATGGGCAGTTCGCTGGTCGGCACGAGCGAGCCGAGCACCCGCTGCCCGTCGAGGTCGACGCCGGTGATGTCCTCCGGGGCCAGCCGGTCGTAGGGCACGCCCGAGGGGGTGACCAGCACGACGTCCCCGGCGCGCGCCGACACATTGCCGGAGGTGCCGACGACCAGCCCGTCCGCGACGGTCCGGCGGGCCGTCGCGACCACCTCCTCCCAGACCCGCGCCTCTTCCTCGTTCGCGTCCCGCAGCTGTTCGGCCATGCGGGGATCCTGCCAGCGAAAGCGTCCCCGGGCGGACCGGTCACAGGGATCAGGCCGGAAGCCGCGCAGCCGAACAGGCGGACATCAGCGCAAAGCCGAACGAACAGAAACACATCGAATGAAACAGACCGCGGCAGTGGCGAGGGCGAGCGGACGGACAGCGACCCTCCAGCCGCCTCCAGCCGCCTGCGCCCCCGCCCGCCGGCGGAAGGCCCGCACCGGCGACAGCCGCGCGTTCTCCCCGGACCGTCCGCGGCGGACCGCCCGGCACGGCGTTGATCGTCCGTCATGCACGCCGGACGCGGGACCGCTGCCGGGCGGGCGGCCCTCCTGGACCTTGTGGCAGCACGCCGCGGGGGTCGGCCGGACGGGTGACCGGAATCTCTTTCACGGGCCGCCGGACCGGATGCGGGCCCTCGCGGGAGGCCGATGGCCAAGGGGCGTCTGAGGCTTCGAATCCGGACAGAATCACGCACTCCTCCTGCCGATACCCTGACGCCCGCTTGAGTTCACCTTCCGTTCACTCAGGTTGCCTACGGTCCAACACCCAATGACTTCGAATGATTGCCTGGGTAAATGGAAAGCTTCTCGCTGATCCTCGCGATTGTGGTGGTGACCGCACTTGCGTTCGATTTCACGAACGGTTTCCACGACACCGCCAACGCGATGGCCACGACCATCTCGACCGGTGCACTCAAGCCCAAGGTCGCGGTGGCCATGTCCGCCGCCCTCAACCTTGTGGGCGCTTTCCTCTCCGTGGAGGTCGCCAACACGATCTCCAAGGGTCTCGTCGATGAGAACGGCATCCGTCCCGAGGTCATCTTCGCCGCCCTGGTCGGCGCGATCCTCTGGAACCTGGTGACCTGGCTCGTGGGCCTGCCCTCCAGTTCCTCGCACGCCCTGATGGGCGGCCTGATCGGCGCCACCGTCGCCTCCGCGGGCTTCGGCGCCGTCCACGGCGACGTCCTGGTCACCAAGGTTCTGCTGCCGGCGGTCGCCGCCCCGGTCGTGGCCGGTGTCGCGGCGCTGCTCGCCACCCGGTTCTCCTACGGCATCGGGCGCGGCGCCGAGGGCGAGGCCACCCGCAAGGGCTACCGCGCCGGGCAGATCGCCTCCGCCGGTCTGGTCTCCCTGGCCCACGGCACCAACGACGCGCAGAAGACGATGGGCATCATCACGCTGGCGCTGATCGCGGGCGGTGCGATCGCCCCCGGCTCGAACCCTCCCACCTGGGTGATCCTCTCGGCCGGCCTCGCCATCGCACTCGGCACCTACATCGGCGGCTGGCGCATCATCCGCACCATGGGCACGGGGCTGACCGACCTGGAGCCGCGCCAGGGCTTCGCCTCCCAGACCAGTGCGGCCACGGCCATCCTGGCCTCCTCCCACCTCGGCTTCTCCCTCTCCACCACCCATGTCGTCTCCGGCTCGGTGATGGGTGCGGGCCTGGGCCGCAAGGGCGGCGTGGTCCGCTGGTCCACCGCGACCCGCATGGCCATCGCCTGGGTGCTCACCCTCCCGGCCGCCGCGCTGGTCGGCGCCGGCGCCGAGTCCGTCACGGACCTGGGTGACTGGGGCACCGCGGTCGTCGCCGTGTTCCTCGTCGGCTCCAGCGCCGCGATCTGGAAGCTCTCCCGCCGCGAGGTCGTCGACCACACCAACGTCGTCGGCGGCGACGTCGAGCCTGCCGGCGTGGTGACCACCGCCATCGCCGCGGTGACCCCGCCCCCCGCGGGCGTCGTCACCGAGGACCTGACGGCCACGATCCCGGCTCCGGCCACCACCGACCCGGCCCCGGCAACGCCGCCGGCCGCCACCGTCTGAACCCGAGCACCCGGTAACTGAAGGAAGCATTCCCATGAAGATCGACTGGGCGGCTCTCGGCTCCGTCTTCGGTGTCAGCCTCGTGTTCGCGGTGGGCCTGGTGGCCCTGTTCACCCTCGGTGTCAACGGCCTGTCGCGGCGCGAGAAGGCCGCCGCGCAGGGCGGATCCGCGGCGCTGGCCGTGACGGGTGCCTACGTGTGCTTCGCGGCCTGTGCGGCCGCGGTGGCGTACGGGTTCTATCTGATCGTGGCCAAGGCCTGATCGCGACCAGGGCCGAGGCGTGACCGAGTCCGGGGCACGGCCAAGTCCTGGCCCGCGCCGCCGAAGCCCGACCCGCGGCACCCGGTAGGGGACCCGGCCGGGTCCCGGCCCGCGGCCAAGTCCTGGCCCGCGCAAGGTCCGACACCGCCCTGCCGGGGCCCCTCGCGGGTGCCGGGCAGGGCGGTTGCCCGTTCGTCAGGGGCGGCCCTCGCTGCCGCGTTGCCCGGGGATGTCGGAACCGTCCTGGCCCGACCAGTGCATGGTCACCGTGAAGTGGGCCTCCGTGGACCCCTGCGCCACGACCACCCCCGCCTCGGCACTCACGGTGATGCCGAACTCGACCGTGACCTTCTCCGGCGGTCTCGTCAGCCCGCGGGCCTCGTGCACCAGCGCGCCCAGCGCCGGCCGTACCCGGGCGAGCGCCTGCTGAAGGGTCTCCGCCGGCTCGCCTTCCGGGACCCGCTGCACTCCGGCAGGCCGCCCCTTGCCCGCCACCTCCAGCAGGACGACCTGACCGTCGTCCAGCAGCATCTCGCCCACGTGCGCCACCGCGTGTCTCCTCCTGCGTCCGTTCATCCCGTATGACACGTACGCGCTATTGCAGATCCTCACGGACCGTGAGCACAAGGAGGCGCCCCGAATGCCGCCCGGGGATGGGGAATTCACCTCCCCCCGGTCGTCCGCCGCCTCCCCGCGTGTCGGCGATGTGGGCCTCAGCACAGTCCACCATTGCTGGTCAAAGGCAAGTTGACGGCTCTTCCGGGTGCGTGGTGGACTGCCCAGGCCATGTACGGCGGCAGAAGAGGAAGCCGGTGCGAATCCGGCGCGGTCCCGCCACTGTCACCGGGGAAGAACATCCCGGGAGCCAGGAACTCTCACCGCCGGTCTCGTCGAACCAGGGCGCGGACACCCTGAGTGAGGACACATATCGCCATGCTCGGCCGCCCATCCAGGACCAGTACCAGAACCTCCTCCGAGCCCACGGTCGGCTGAGCCGATGGGTGCCGATCGCTCATACGCGTACGGCGCCGCCGCCGGCCTTCTCGGCGATCTGATCCTCGGCGATCCGCGCCGCGGGCATCCGGTCGCCGCGTTCGGACGTGCGGCCGCAGCCGTGGAGCGGGTGCTGTGGCACGACCACCGCGGCTGGGGCGCGCTGCACACCGCCGTCTGCGCCGGCGGCGCCGTCGCCGTGGGCGCCGCAGCCGAACGGGCCGTCCGCCGCCGTCCCGTCGCCTCCGCCGCACTGGCCGCCGCCGCCACCTGGGCGGTCGTCGGGGGTACTTCGCTGGCCCGGGAGGCCCGGACCATCGGCCGGGCCCTGGAGGCCGGGGACGTCGAGGCGGCGCGGGCGCGACTGCCGCATCTGTGCGGCCGGGATCCGCAGGCCCTCGACGCCGACGGGATCGCCCGGGCCGTCGTGGAGTCCGTCGCCGAGAACACCTCCGACGCCGTCGTGGGTGCGCTGGTGTGGGGCGCGGTGGGCGGGGTGCCGGGGCTGCTCGGGTTCCGGGCCGTCAACACCCTGGATGCGATGGTGGGTCACAGGTCGCCCCGCTTCCGGCGCTACGGCTGGGCCTCGGCCCGCCTCGACGACCTCGCCGGCTGGCCCGGGGCGCGGCTGACCGCCGTACTCGCCGCGGTGGCCGGACCCGATCCCCGTGGCGCCCTGCACGCCTGGCGGGCCGACGCCCACAGGCACCCGAGCCCCAACGCCGGGCCCGTCGAAGCCTCGTTCGCGGGCGCGCTCGGCGTGCGCCTGGGCGGGACGCTCTCCTACGGCGGGCGCGTCGAGCACCGGCCCGTCCTCAACGGGGACACCGGGCGGGCCGTCCAAGTCACCGACGTCGACCGGGCCGTACGGCTCTCCCGCCGCGTCGGCCTGCTCGCGCTCGGCGTCACCGTCGCCGCGCGCCGACTCGTGAAGGGACGTGGGAAGTGAACGGCGGTCTCCTCGTGGCCGGCACCACCTCCGACGCCGGAAAGAGCGTCGTGACGGCAGGGATCTGCCGGTGGCTGGTGCGCCAGGGCGTCAAGGTCGCGCCCTTCAAGGCGCAGAACATGTCCCTCAACTCGTTCGTGACGCGCCAGGGCGCTGAGATCGGGCGGGCGCAGGCCATGCAGGCCCAGGCCTGCCGCGTCGAGCCGACCGCGCTGATGAACCCCGTGCTGCTCAAGCCCGGTGGTGAACGCAGCAGCCAGGTGGTGCTGCTGGGCAGGCCGGTGGGCGAGATGAGCGCACGCGGCTACCACGGAGGGCGCCAGCAGCAGTTGCTGGGCACGGTCCTGGACTGTCTGGCCGAGTTGCGGGGCACGTATGACGCGGTGATCTGTGAGGGGGCGGGTTCGCCCGCGGAGATCAATCTGCGGCGGACCGACATCGTGAACATGGGGATCGCGCGGGGCGCGCGGCTGCCCGTGCTCGTCGTCGGCGACATCGACCGCGGCGGTGTCTTCGCCTCGTTCTTCGGCACGCTCGCCCTGCTCTCGCCCGAGGACCAGGAACTGGTCGCCGGGTTCCTGGTGAACAAGTTCCGCGGGGACGTCTCCCTGCTGGAGCCGGGCCTGGACATGCTGCACGGGCTCACCGGGCGGCGCACGTACGGCGTCCTGCCCTTCCGGCACGGGCTCGGGATCGACGAGGAGGACGGGCTGAGGGTGTCCCTGCGGGGCACGGTCCGCGAGTCCGCCGTGACTCCCCCGGTCGGCGAGGACGTCCTGCGGGTCGCCGTCTGCGCGATCCCGCTCATGTCGAACTTCACGGACGTGGACGCGCTGGCCGCCGAACCGGGCGTCGTGGTCCGGTTCGTGGACCGGCCGGAGGAGCTGGCGGACGCCGACCTCGTGGTGGTCCCGGGCACGCGCGGGACCGTACGGGCGCTGGAGTGGCTGCGCGAGCGCGGGCTTGCGGACGCGCTCGTCCGGCGGGCCCGCGAGGGCCGCCCGGTCCTCGGCATCTGCGGCGGCTTCCAGATCCTCGGCGAGCACATCGAGGACGAGGTCGAGTCGCGGGCCGGCGCGGTCCCCGGGCTCGGTGTCCTGCCCGTGCGGGTGCGGTTCGCCCGCGAGAAGACCCTGGAACGGCCCGTCGGCGAGGCCCTCGGCGAGCCGGTCGAGGGGTACGAGATCCATCACGGGGTGGCCGAGGTCACCGGCGGTGAAGCCTTTCTGGACGGCTGCCGGGTCGGCCGGACCTGGGGCACCCACTGGCACGGCTCGCTGGAGTCGGACGGCTTCAGGCGGGCCTTCCTGCGCGAGGTGGCGGCCGCCGCGGGCCGCCGCTTCGTGCCGGCCCCGGACACCTCGTTCGCCGCGCTGCGCGAGGAGCAGCTCGACCGGCTCGGCGACCTCATCGAACAGCACGCGGACACGGACGCGCTCTGGCGGCTCATCGAGTCGGGCGCGCCGCAAGGACTGCCCTTCATTCCACCGGGAGCACCCGCATGAGCACAGTGTTGTTGTTGTCGACCGCCGACACCGATCTGCTGGCGGCCCGGGCCTCCGGCGCCGCGTACCGGATCGGCAACCCGACCCGGGTGGACGTGGCGGCGGAGCTGCCCGGCCTGATCGAGGGCGCGGACCTCGCCGTCGTACGGCTGCTGGGCGGCAAGCGCGCCTGGGAGGACGGGCTCGCCGCGCTCAGGGCCTCCGGGATCCCTACCGTGCTGCTGGGCGGCGAGGCCGTGCCGGACGCCGAGCTGATGGCCGAGTCGTCCGTTCCGGCGGGTGTCGTGGCGGAGGCGCTCAAGTACCTCGTCGAGGGCGGCCCGGCGAACCTGGCCGAGCTGACCCGGTTCCTGTCCGACACCGTGCTGCTGACCGGTGAGGGGTTCGAGGAGCCGCGGAAGATGCCGGAGTACGGGGTACACGGCGAGCGCGGGTTCGCCGAGGGCCGCCCCACCGTCGGCGTGCTCTTCTACCGGGCCCACGAGCTGAGCGGCAACACCGCCTTCGTCGACACGCTGTGCGAGGCGATCGAGGCGCAGGGCGCCAACGCCCTGCCCGTGTACTGCGGTTCGCTGCGCGGCGCGGACGCCGGGCTGTACGAGATCCTCGGCCGGACCGACGCCCTGGTCGCCACCGTCCTCGCCGCCGGCGGCACGCACGCCTCCGAGGCCTCGGCCGGCGGTGACGAGGAGGCCTGGGACATCGGGGCGCTCGCCGACCTGGACGTCCCGGTGCTGCAGGGGCTCTGCCTCACCTCCTCGCGGGCCGCCTGGGACGAGTCGGACGCCGCGCTCTCCCCCATGGACGCGGCGATGCAGGTCGCCATCCCGGAGTTCGACGGGCGCCTGATCACGGTGCCGTTCTCCTTCAAGGAGCAGGGCCCGGACGAGGTCCCGGTGTACGTCGCCGACCCCGAGCGGGCCGGGCGCGTGGCCGCCATCGCCGTACGGCACGCGCGGCTCGGGCACAAGCCGAACGCCGACAAGAAGCTGGCGCTCGTCTTCACCGCCTACCCGACCAAGCACTCGCGGGTCGGCAACGCGGTCGGCCTGGACACGCCCGCGTCCGCGGTGCGCGTCCTGGACGCCCTCAAGGAGGCCGGGTACGGCCTCACGGACTACCCGGACAACGGCGACGAGCTGATCCACCGGCTCATCGGGGCCGGCGGGCACGACGTCGAGTGGCTCACCGAGGAGCAGCTGGCCGCGGCGCCCGCGCGCGTGCCGCTGGCCGACTACCGCGCCTGGTTCGACCGGCTCGACCCCGAGCTGCGGGACGCCATGGTGGAGGCGTGGGGCGAGCCGCCGGGCAGCCTGTACGTGGACGGCGACGACGTCGTGCTGGCCTCCCTGCAGTTCGGGAACGTCGTCGTGATGATCCAGCCGCCGCGCGGCTTCGGCGAGAACCCGATCGCGATCTACCACGACCCCGACATGCCGCCGTCGCACCACTACATGGCCGCCTACCGCTGGCTGGAGGCCTCGGCGTCCGAGGGGGGCTTCGGGGCCGACGCGATCGTGCACATGGGCAAGCACGGCACGATGGAGTGGCTGCCGGGCAAGGGGCTCGGCCTCTCCCGGGGCTGTGCGCCGGACGCCGTCCTCGGCGCCCTCCCGCTGATCTACCCGTTCATCGTCAACGACCCCGGCGAGGGCACCCAGGCCAAGCGGCGCGGGCACGCCACGGTCGTCGACCACCTCGTGCCGCCGATGGCGCGTGCCGACACCTACGGCGACCTGGCCAAGCTGGAGCAGCTGCTGGACGAGTACGCGCTCGTCTCCGACCTGGACCCGGCGAAGGCACCGGCCGTGCGGGCGCAGATCTGGACCCTGGTCAAGGCGGCCGAGCTGCACCAGGACCTGCACGTGGACGAGCAGCCGGGCGACGACGACTTCGACGAGTTCGTCATGCACATCGACGGCTATCTGTGCGAGATCAAGGACGTGCAGATCCGGGACGGTCTGCACATCCTGGGCGGCGGGCCGGTCGGCGAGCCGCGCGTGAACCTCGTCCTCGCCGTGCTGCGCGCCTCCCAGGTGTGGGGCGGGCAGGCGAACGCGCTGCCGGGGCTGCGGGCATCGCTGGCCGGGCACTTCGGCCTCGTGGAGAAGGAGCTGCTCGCCGAGCCGGGCGCGCCGGTGAAGGTGCCGGCCGAACTGACGGACCTGGCCGACGGGCCCTCCCGTACGGCGGCCGACGCGATCGACCTGCTGGAGCAGTTGTGCCGGCGGATCGCGGAGGGCATGGAGGCCCGTGGCTGGGCGGTCGCCGAGAGCGGGCCGCTGGTCCGCGAGGTCCTGGGCACCGACCTCCCGGACGCGCTGGCGGTGCTGGAGTTCGCCTGCACCGAGGTGGTCCCGCGGCTGGCCCGCACGAGTGACGAGATCGATCACATCCTCAGGGCGCTGGACGGCGGTTACGTCCCGGCGGGCCCGTCCGGCTCGCCGACCCGCGGTCTGGTCAACGTGCTGCCGACCGGCCGGAACTTCTACTCGGTCGACCCCAAGGCCATCCCCTCCCGGCTGAGCTGGGAGGTCGGCCAGTCGCTCGCCGACTCGCTCGTCCAGCGGTATCTGCAGGACAACGGTGAGTACCCGAAGTCGGTCGGCCTGACGGTGTGGGGCACCTCGGCGATGCGCACCCAGGGCGACGACATCGCCGAGATCCTCGCGCTGCTGGGCTGCCGCCCGGTCTGGGACGACGCCTCGCGCCGGGTGACGGGCTTCGAGGTGATTCCCCTCGCCGAGCTGGGCCGGCCGCGCATCGACGTCACGGTCCGTATCTCGGGCTTCTTCCGGGACGCGTTCCCGCATGTGGTCGGGCTGATCGACGACGCGGTGCGGGCGGTGGCCGAACTGGACGAGCCCGCCGGGCAGAACTTCGTGAAGGCGCACGCCGACGAGGACACCGCCGAGCACGGCGACCGGCGGCGCGCGACGGCCCGTGTCTTCGGCTCGAAGCCGGGGGCGTACGGCGCCGGCCTGCTGCCGCTGATCGACGCCCGCAACTGGCGCTCGGACGCCGACCTCGCCGAGGTGTACGCGGTGTGGGGCGGGTACGCGTACGGGCGCGGGCTCGACGGGCGGGCGGCGCGCGGGGACATGGAGACCGCGTTCAGGCGGATCGCGGTCGCCGCGAAGAACGTCGACACCCGCGAGCACGACCTGGTCGACGCCGACGACTACTTCCAGTACCACGGCGGCATGGTCGCCATGGTCCGCCACCTGACCGGTACCAACCCCGAGGCGTACGTCGGCGACAGTGCCGTACCCGACCAGGTGAAGACGCGCACGCTGGGCGAGGAGACGCACCGCGTCTTCCGGGCCCGCGTGGTCAACCCGCGCTGGATGGCGGCCATGCGCCGGCACGGCTACAAGGGCGCCTTCGAGATGGCGGCGACCGTGGACTACCTGTTCGGCTACGACGCCACGGCGGGCGTGGTCGACGACTGGATGTACGAGAAGCTCAGCGCGGAGTACGTCTTCGACCCGGAGAACCGGGACTTCATGAAGAAGTCCAACCCGTGGGCGCTGCGGGGTGTCACCGAGCGGCTGCTTGAGGCGGCGGACCGCGGGCTGTGGGCCGAGCCGGACGCGGACACGCTGGAGCGGCTGCGCGCCACCTATCTGGAGCTGGAAGGCGACCTGGAGGGCGACGAGAAGTGAGTACCCCGTTTCCGTTCACGGCCGTCGTCGGCCAGGACGACCTGCGGCTCGCGCTGCTGCTGAACGCCGTCTCGCCGGCGGTCGGCGGTGTGCTGGTGCGCGGCGAGAAGGGCACCGCCAAGTCGACGGCGGTGCGGGCCCTCTCGGCGCTGCTGCCTCAGGTGTCCGTGGTCCCCGGGTGCCGTTTCTCCTGTGCCCCGGCGGCACCCGACCCGTCCTGCCCGGACGGTCCGCACGAGGCCGGCGCCGGTGCGTCGCGGCCCGCGCGGATGGTCGAGCTGCCGGTCGGCGCGTCCGAGGACCGCCTGGTGGGCGCGCTCGACATCGAGCGGGCCCTCGCCGAGGGCGTGAAGGCGTTCGAGCCGGGCCTGCTGGCCGACGCGCACCGCGGGATCCTGTACGTGGACGAGGTCAACCTCCTCCACGACCATCTGGTCGACCTGCTGCTGGACGCGGCGGCGATGGGCGCGTCCTACGTCGAGCGCGAGGGCGTCTCGGTGCGGCACGCGGCCCGCTTCCTGCTCGTCGGCACCATGAACCCCGAAGAGGGCGAACTGCGGCCGCAGTTGCTCGACCGGTTCGGGCTGACCGTGGAGGTTGCGGCCTCGCGCGAGCCCGACCAGCGGGTGGAGGTGGTACGGCGCAGGCTGGCCTACGACGACGACCCGGCCGGCTTCGCCGCGCGGTGGGCCGACGAGGAGGCCGCCGTACGCGGGCGGATCGTGGCGGCGCGGGAGCTGTTGCCGCAGGTGCGGCTGGGCGACGGGGCGCTCAGGCAGATCGCGGCGACCTGTGCGGCCTTCGAGGTGGACGGCATGCGCGCCGACATCGTGATGGCGCGCACCGCGACCGCGCTCGCCGCGTGGGCCGGGCGCACGGACGTGCTCGCCGAGGACGTGCGGCAGGCCGCGCTGCTCGCGCTGCCGCACCGGCGGCGCAGGAACCCCTTCGACGCACCGGGCCTCGACGAGGACAAGCTGGACGAGACGCTGGAGCAGTTCTCCGGCGAGGGCGACGACGATCCGGACCCCGACGGGCCCGGTGGCGGCGGTGGGCGGCCGGCGCCCGACGGCGGCCCGCAGGACGACGGCGGCGGCGCCGCGCAGCCCGAGACCGGTGAGGGCGGCTCGCCGCAGGCCTCCGGCGCCGCGGAGCAGCAGCCCGTACGGGCGGCCGAACCGTTCCGTACGAAGGTGCTGAGCGTGCCGGGGCTCGGTGAGGGTGCCGCCGGGCGGCGCTCGCGGGCGCGGACCGAGCACGGGCGGACCACCGGGGCCCGGCGGCCCCGGGGCACGCTGACCAAGCTGCACCTGGCGGCGACCGTGCAGGCCGCAGCCCCGCACCAGCGGGCGCGCGGGCGGTCCGGGCCGGGGCTGGTGCTGCGCCGGGACGATCTGCGGCAGGCGACGCGAGAGGGGCGCGAGGGCAACCTCGTGCTGTTCGTGGTCGACGCCTCCGGGTCGATGGCGGCGCGGCAGCGGATGAGCGCCGTGAAGGGTGCCGTGCTGTCCCTGCTCCTGGACGCCTACCAGCGGCGGGACAAGGTGGGTCTGGTGACCTTCCGGGGCGCCTCGGCCGATGTCGCGCTGCCGCCGACCTCGTCCGTGGACGCCGCGGCCGTCCGGCTGGAGTCGCTGCCGACGGGCGGCCGTACGCCGCTCGCGGCCGGGCTGCTCAAGGCGCACGAGGTACTTCGCGTGGAGCGGCTGCGGGACCCGGCGCGGCGGGCGCTGGTCGTGGTGGTGACCGACGGGCGGGCCACGGGCGGCCCCGAGCCGGTCGCGCTGGCGGGACGGGCGGCCCGGCTGTTCGCGGCCGGGTCGGTCGCCTCGGTCGTCGTGGACTGCGAGTCGGGGCCGGTGCGGCTCGGGCTCGCCGGGCGGCTCGCGGGCGAGCTGGGCGGCACGGCCGTCACGCTGGACGAGCTGCGGGCCGACTCGATCGCCGGTCTGGTCAGGGACGTGCAGGGGACTTCGAGGAGGGCCGCGTAATGCCGCAGGGACAGCCGAGTGTGGTTCCGGAGGACGGGCTGACGACCCGGCAGCGGCGCAACCGGCCGCTGGTCGTCGTGCACACCGGGATCGGCAAGGGCAAGTCGACGGCCGCGTTCGGTCTGGCGCTGCGCGCCTGGAACCAGGGCTGGCCGATCGGGGTGTTCCAGTTCGTCAAGTCGGCGAAGTGGAAGGTCGGCGAGGAGAACGCGCTGCGGGTGCTCGGCGCCTGTGGCGAGGGCGGCACCGTCGACTGGCACAAGATGGGCGAGGGCTGGTCCTGGGTCCAGCGGGACGCTCAGATGGACAACGAGGAGAAGGCCCGGGAGGGCTGGGAGCAGGTCAAGCGGGACCTGGCCGCGCAGACGTACCGGCTGTACGTGCTGGACGAGTTCGCCTACCCGATGCACTGGGGATGGGTGGACACCGACGAGGTCGTGGACGTCCTGCGGAACCGGCCGGGTACCCAGCATGTGGTGATCACCGGTCGTAACGCGCCGGAGAAGCTGGTGGACCTCGCCGACCTCGTCACCGACATGTCCAAGGTCAAGCACCCCATGGACACGGGGCAGAAGGGCCAGAAGGGCATCGAATGGTGAGTTCCGTCCCCCGGCTGGTCATCGCCGCGCCGTCGTCCGGCAGCGGCAAGACCACCGTCGCCACGGGGCTGATGGCCGCGTTCGCCGCGCGGGGGCTCGCCGTGTCCCCGCACAAGGTCGGGCCGGACTACATCGACCCCGGGTATCACACGCTCGCGACCGGGCGGGTGGGCCGCAACCTGGACGCGTACCTGTGCGGGCCGGAGCTGGTCGCTCCGCTGTTCCTGCACGGGGCGCAGGGGTGTGACCTCGCGGTCGTCGAGGGTGTGATGGGGCTGTACGACGGGGCCGCGGGCGAGGGGGAACTCGCGTCCACGGCCCATGTCGCCAAGCTGCTCGGGGCGCCGGTGGTGCTGGTCGTGGACGCGTCGTCGCAGTCCCGGTCGGTGGCGGCGCTGGTGCACGGGTTCGCCTCCTGGGATCCGGGGGTGCGGATCGGCGGCGTGATCCTGAACAAGGTGGCCTCGGAGCGGCACGAGGCGCTGTTGCGGGAGGCGCTGGATGCCTCCGGGGTGCCGGTGCTGGGGGTGTTGCGGCGGGTGCCTCAGGTGGATACGCCGTCACGGCATCTGGGGTTGGTGCCGGTTGCCGAGCGGCGCTCTGCTGCGGTCGGGGCCGTTGCTGCGATGGCTGAGCAGGTGTCGCGGGGGTGCGACCTGGCGGCGCTGGAGGCACTGGCCCGTGCTGCCGGTCCCGTACCAGGGGGCTCCGCCCCCTGGACCCCCGCGTCGCCCACCCTCCACCCGACCCGGTCGGCCGAGAAGTCCGCCGACCAGCAGGCCGACGACGGCGGCGCGGCTCGGGTGGCCGCGGGAGCGGCGGGGCCGGCCGGGGCCGTCACGGCGCCCGAGACCGAGATGCGGACCGGCGGGGCCCGGGATGCCGCCGGAGCCGAGACGCCGGCCGGTGGGGATCGGGCTGGTGGGGATCGGGCCGGTGGGGGGCGGAGGCCCGTTGTTGCGGTGGCCGGTGGGGCCGCCTTCAGCTTTTCCTATGCCGAGCACACCGAGCTGCTCACCGCCGCCGGGGCCGAAGTGATCACCTTCGATCCGCTGCGGGACGAGCACCTGCCCGAGGGGACCGCCGGGCTGGTCATCGGGGGCGGTTTCCCCGAGGTCTACGCCGGTGAGCTGTCGGCCAACGAGCCGCTGCGCAGGGCGATCGCCGCTCTCGCCCTCGGCGGTGCTCCCGTGGCCGCCGAGTGTGCCGGACTCCTCTATCTCTGCCGGGAGCTGGACGGCCGGCCCATGTGCGCGGTGCTGGACGCCACCGCGCGGATGACGGAACGGCTCACCCTGGGCTACCGGGACGCGGTGGCCGTCGGGGACAGTGTGCTGGCCGTCGCGGGGACGCGGATGCGCGGGCACGAGTTCCACCGCACGGTCGTCGAGCCCGGCGCCGGTGCGGCCCCCGCCTGGGGTCTGCGCACCCCGGTGCGGCGGGTCGAAGGTTTTGTACAGCAGGGCGTGCACGCGAGTTATCTGCACACGCACTGGGCGTCCGAGCCCGGTGTGGCCCGTCGGTTCGTGGAGAGGTGCCGGACGTCATGAGCAGCAGGCTGATCGGTGTCGGGGTCGGTCCCGGTGACCCGGAACTGGTGACCGTCAAGGGGGTCAACGCGCTGCGCGCGGCCGAGGTCGTCGTCGTCCCCGTCATGGACACGGGCGAGCGCGGCCGGGCCGAGGCGACCGTGCTGCACTACGTGCCCGCCGAGAAGGTCGTCCGGGTGGTGTTCGCGCTGAACGAGCGGACCGACCGGGCGCGCCGGGAGGCGGCCTGGGACGCGGCCGGCGAGCGGGTCGCCGGGCTGCTGCGCGCGCACGGGTCCGTCGCCTTCGCCACCATCGGGGATCCGAACGTGTACTCGACGTTCACCTATCTCGCGCAGACCGTCGGTGAGCTGGTGCCGGGTGCCGTGGTGGAGACGGTGCCCGGGATCACCGCCATGCAGGAGCTGGCCGCGCGGTCGGGTGCCGTGCTCACCGAGGGCACCGAGCCGCTGACGCTGGTGCCGGTGACGGCAGGGGCGGCCGTGCTCAAGGAGGCGCTGGCCGGGCCGGGGACCGTCGTGGCGTACAAGTTCGGGCGGCAGGCCGCCGAGGTGGCCGAGGCGCTGCGGGAGACCGGGCGGATCGGGGACGCCGTGTGGGGGTCCGCGCTCGGGCTGCCGGAGGAGTCGGTGCGGCCGGCCGCCGAGCTGGACGGGGAGCCGCTGCCGTATCTCTCGACGCTGATCGCGCCGCCGCGGCGCGACGGCGGGCGGGGCGGGAAGCTGTGAGTGGGCCCGTGCGGTCAGCCGCCGGAGATGCCGACCACCAGCCAGATGAAGGCGGCGCCCGCCACCGTGCACAGCAGGGTGGAGCGGGCCGGGTGCTCGTGGTGGGCCTCGGGGAGGATCTCGGCGGCGGCGAGGTAGAGCAGTACGCCGCCGAAGAGGCCGAGATAGCCGCCGAGCACCGGTTCGGGGATGTGGAAGAAGACGGTCGACAGGGCGCCGGCGAGCGGTGCGCAGGCGTCGGCGACGAGCATGCCTATCGCTCGGCGGCGCGCGTTGCCGTACAGGCTCGTGATGGTGAAGGTGTTGAAGCCGTCGGCGAAGTCGTGCGCGATCACGGCGAGCGCGACGGAGGTGCCCATGCCCCCGCCCACCTGGAAGGCCGCGCCGATCGCCACCCCGTCCATGGCGCTGTGGCCGACCATCGCGGCGGCCGCCGTCAGGCCCACCTCGGGCGCACGGTGGTTGTGCTCGGCGCCGCCGTGGGCCGCCTGGCGCGCGGCGAGCGTGCGTTCCACCAGATGGGCCACGAGGAAGCCTGCCACGAACAGCAGCAGTGCCGCGGGGACGCCGAAGATCTCGCGGTCGGCCGCGTGCAGCGCCTCCGGCAGCAGATCGAGGCCGACCACGCCGAGCATCAGACCGCCGGCCAGTCCCAGGACGAGATGGCGACGGTCGGTCACGCGCTGTGCCGTCCAGCCGCCGGCCAGCGTCATCAGGAACGCGCCGAGCGCGACAAAGACCGCCATAGGCCCTTGCTATCCGATGGAAGCACCTTCGCGCACATCCGGCGCCTTCCACACTCCCCCAGACCCTGACATTCCACCCGCATACGCCTTGCGTTTCCGTACGAGAGGACCCCTTCCCATGGCCGATGCCCCCACCGGCAAGGTGACGTTCGTCGGTGCCGGCCCCGGCGCCGCCGACCTGCTGACGTTCCGCGCCGCACGCGCGATCGCGGAGGCCGACGTGGTGATCTGGGCCGCGAGCCTGGTCCAGGCCGAGGTCCTGGAGCACGCGCGCGAGGACGCGGAGATCCTGGACTCGGCGGCCATGTCCCTGGAGGACGTCGTCGCCGTGTACGAGCGGGCCCGCGCCGAGGGGCTGAAGGTGGCCCGTATCCACTCCGGCGACCCGGCGCTGTGGGGCGGCACCCAGGAGCAGCTGGACCGGTGCGCCGGGATCGGGATCGCGACGGAGGTCGTGCCCGGTGTCTCGTCCTTCTCCGCCGTCGCCGCGCTCGCCCAGCGCGAGCTGACCGTCCCGGAGGTCGCCCAGTCCGTGATCCTGACCCGGCTGGGCGGCGGCAAGACGCCGATGCCGCCCGGCGAGGAGGTGCGCGAGTTCGCCCGGCACGGCACCACCATGGCGGTCTTCCTGTCGGCGGCGCGCAGCGGCCAGCTGGTGCGGGAGCTGCTGGAGGGCGGCTACCCGACGGACACCCCCGTGGTCGTCGCCCACCAGGCGACCTGGCCGGAGGAGCTGGTCGTGAAGTGCACGATCGGCACGCTGGAGGAGACGGTCAAGGAGCACAGGCTCTGGAAGCACACGCTCTTCCTGGTCGGCCCGGCGCTGGACGCGCACGGGACGCGTTCGCACCTCTACCACCCCGGCCACTTCCACGGGTACCGCAAGGCCGACCCCGAGGCGCGCCGTGCGCTGCGCGAACGGGGTGCGAGCAGTTGATCACGGTCGTCGGTACGGGAACGGGCGCGCCGGTCCCCGAGGACGTCCTGGCCGGAGCCGCCCTGGTCGTCGGCGGGCGGCGCCATCTGGACTCCGTGCGGCTGCCCGCGGGCGCGGAACGGATCGTGCTCGGCCCGCTGGCGCCCGCCCTGGACGCGATCGGGGAGTTCGCCGGCAAGGAGCTGCCGGTCCTCGTGCTGGCCTCCGGGGATCCCGGGTTCTTCGGGATCGTGCGGGCGCTGGCCGAGCGGTTCGGGCCCGGGCGGCTGGACGTGCGACCCGGGGTGTCGTCGGTGGCCACCGCGTTCGCGCGGGTCGGGCTGCCCTGGGACGACGCGGTCGTGGTCAGCGCGCACGGGCGCGATCCGCGCACGGCCGTCAACGTGTGCCGGGCGCACCCGAAGGTGGCGGTGCTGACCGGGCCGGGCGCCGGGCCCGCCGAGCTGGGGGCCGCCCTGGGCGAGGGCCGTGTCCTCGTCGTGGCGAGCGCGCTCGGCGATCCGGAGCGCGAGCGGGTGGAGCGGGTGACGCCCGCCGAGGCGGCGGCCCGCACCTGGGGTACGGCGGTGAGCGTGGTGCTGTGCCTGGACGAGACGCGGGCGCTCGGTGCCGTGCGCACGCTCGCCGCGGTGCCGGCGCGGCCGGCCGGCTGGGCCCTGGACGAGAGCGCGTTCGTGCACCGGGACTCGATGATCACCAAGTTCGAGGTGCGGGCCCTGGCGCTCGCCCGGCTCGGGCCGCGCCCGGGCGATCTGGTGTGGGACGTCGGCGCGGGCTCGGGTTCGGTGGCCGTGGAGTGCGCGCGGCTCGGCGCGGCCGTGGTCGCCGTCGAGAAGGCACCGGACGGGGTGGAGCGGATCCGCGCCAACGCACGCGCCCACGGTGTCGACGTGGACGTCGTGCACGGTGCGGCTCCGGCCGCGCTGGAGGGGCTCGACGATCCCGACGCCGTGTTCGTCGGCGGCGGGGGACGCGAGCTGCCCGCCGTCGTCGGCGCCGCGGCGCGCCGGGCGCGGCGGACCGTCGTCGTCGCGATGGCCGCACTCGACCGGGTACCGGCGGCGCGCGAGGCGCTGACGGGTGCCGGGTTCACCTGTGACGGGGTGCTGCTGCAGTCGTCCCGGCTGGCGCCGCTGCCGGGGGACGTGACCCGGCTGGCGGCGACCAACCCCGTTTTCCTGCTGTGGGGCGTCAGAGCCCCGTCCTCCAGTGAAGGAGTAGTCCAGTGATCGGCCTCATTTCCGCCACCGCGGCGGGGGCGGCGGCGCGCGACCGGCTGGCCGCGGCCTGGCCGGACCGTACGCGGGTGTACGACGGCCCGGTCGGGGAGGCCGTCCGGGCCGCGTTCGCCGACTGCGAGCAGCTGGTGTGCTTCCTGGCGACCGGCGCGACGGTACGGCTGCTCGCGCCGCTGCTCGGCGACAAGGCGGCGGACCCGGGTGTGGTGTGCGTCGACGAGGGCGGCCGGTTCGCGGTGTCGCTGGTCGGCGGGCACGGCGGCAAAGCCAACGGACTCGCCCGTGAGGTGGGCGCGTTGCTGGGGGCCGAGCCGGTGGTGACGACCGCGACGGACGCGGTGGGGCTGCCGGGCCTGGACACCCTCGGGCTCCCGTACGAGGGGTCGGTGGCGACGGTGTCGCGGGCCCTGCTGGACGGCGAGGCGGTCGTCCTGGAGGCCGAGGTGCCGTGGCCGCTGCCGCCGCTGCCGACCGCGCCCGAGGGGTCGTACACGATCCGGCTCACGGACCGGGCCGTCACCGCGGGCGAACGGGAGGTGCTGCTCAGGCCGCCGTCCCTGGTGGTCGGGGTCGGTGCCTCCAAGGACGCGCCGGCCGACGAGGTGCTCGGGCTGGTCGAGGAGGCGCTCCGGGAGGCGGGGCTCTCGGTCGCGTCGGTGGCCGAACTCGCCACCGTGGACGCCAAGTCCGAGGAGCCCGGCATCGTCGCCGCCGCCGAGGGGCTGGGGGTGCCCCTGGTGACGTACCCGGCCGAGGAGCTGGCGGCCGTGGCGGTGCCCCACCCGTCCGACGCGCCGCTCGCGGCCGTCGGCACCCCGTCCGTGGCGGAGGCCGCCGCGCTGGTGCGCGGCGGTGAACTCCTCGTGCCCAAGCGGAAGTCCGTGCGGGCGGACGGGCGGCCCGCGATGGCGACCTGTGCCGTCGTACGACGCCCGGGGCGCGGCCGGCTCGCGGTGGTCGGGCTCGGCCCGGGCGCCCGGGACCTGCTCACCCCGCGGGCCGAGGCCGAGCTGCGCCGGGCCTCCGTCCTGGTGGGGCTCGACCAGTACGTCGACCAGATCCGCGACCTGCTGCGGCCCGGCACCCGGGTGCTGGAGTCCGGGCTCGGCGCGGAGGAGGAGCGGGCCCGTACGGCCGTCGCCGAGGCCCGCAAGGGGCATGCGGTGGCGCTGATCGGCAGCGGGGACGCGGGCGTGTACGCCATGGCCTCCCCCGCGCTCGCCGAGGCGTCCGACGACATCGAGGTGGTCGGCGTGCCGGGCGTGACGGCCGCGCTGGCGGCCGGGGCGATCCTGGGCGCGCCGCTGGGCCACGACCATGTGTCGATCAGCCTGTCCGACCTGCACACGCCGTGGGAGGTCATCGAGCGGCGGGTGCGGGCGGCGGCCGAGGCGGACATCGTGGTCACCTTCTACAACCCGCGCTCCCGGGGCCGCGACTGGCAGCTGCCCAAGGCGCTGGCGATCCTCGCCGGGCACCGGGAGCCGACGACGCCCGTCGGTGTCGTCCGCAACGCCTCGCGGCCGGACGAGTCGAGCCGGCTCACGACCCTGGCCGCGCTCGATGCGGCGACGGTCGACATGATGACGGTCGTGACCGTGGGCAACACGGCGACCCGGAACGTCGCGGGGCGCATGGTGACCCCGCGCGGCTACCGCTGGCAGGAGGCCCCGTCGACGAGCGGCTCCGCCGCAGGGCAGGAGGGCGCCCGGTGAACCCCGCGGCCCGTGTGGTCCATCCCATCGAGCAGGAGTCCTTCCGGCGGCTGCGCGCCCGGCTGGACACCTCGCACCTCCCGCCGCTGACCCGGGCGGTGGTGGAGCGGGTCATCCACTCCGCCGCCGACCTGGAGTACGCGACCGATCTCGTCATGGACGAGGGCGACCTGGTCACGGCGCATGCCGCGCTGCACGCCGGGGCGCCCGTCGTCGTGGACGTGGAGATGGTCGCGGCCGGCATCACCCGGCAGGAGACCGTGTGCCGGCTGAAGGACGCGGTGTCCGGCCCCGGGCTGACGCGTTCGGCGCACGCCGTCCGGCTCGCGTACGAGCAGGTCGGGCCGGGCGCGCTGTGGGTGATCGGCTGTGCGCCGACCGCCCTGGAGGAGCTGTTGACGCTGGACGCCTCCCCGGCGCTCGTGATCGGCCTGCCGGTCGGTTTCGTCGGCGCGGCCGAGTCCAAGGAGGCGCTGCGCGCGAGCGGGCTGCCCGCCGTGAGCAACGTGTCCGAGAAGGGCGGGTCGGCGGTCGCCGCCGCCGCGCTCAACGCCCTGCTGTACCACCCCCTTTCGCATTCCGAGGAGCAATCGTGACCACCCCGCCGCCCGCCCTGCTCATCGCCGGTCACGGCACCCGGGACGAGGCCGGAGCCGAGGCGTTCCGCGACTTCGTACGGGAGCTGGGCCGCCGCCACCCGGACCTGCCCGTCGCGGGCGGCTTCATCGAGCTGTCCCCGCCGCCGCTGGGCGAGGCCGTCACCGACCTGGTCGAACGGGGCGTACGGCGGTTCGCGGCCGTGCCGCTGATGCTGGTGTCCGCCGGGCACGCCAAGGGGGACATCCCGGCGGCGCTGGCACGCGAGAAGGAGCGGCACCCCGGGATCTCGTACACCTACGGGCGTCCGCTCGGCCCGCACCCGACGCTGCTGAACGTCCTGGAGCGGCGCCTGGACGAGGCCCTCGGGGGCGGTGCCCGTACGCCCGAGGACCGGGCCGATGTCACCGTGCTGCTGGTGGGGCGGGGCTCCACCGACCCGGACGCCAACGCCGAGGTGTGCAAGGCGGCGCGGCTGCTGTGGGAGGGACGCGGGTACGCCGGTGTGGAGACGGCGTTCGTGTCGCTGGCGGCGCCGGACGTGCCGAGCGGGCTCGACCGGTGCGCGAGGCTGGGGGCGCGCAGGATCGTCGTCCTCCCCTACTTCCTGTTCACCGGGATCCTGCCGGACCGGGTGCGGCAGCAGACCGAGGGCTGGGCCGCCGCGCACCCGGAGGTCGAGGTGCGCCCGGCGGACGTCATCGGGCCCGAGCCGGAGCTGCTGGACCTGGTGATGGAGCGGTACGAGGAGGCCGTCAAGGGCGACCTGCGCATGAACTGCGACTCCTGCGTGTACCGGATCGCGCTGCCGGGCTTCGAGGACAAGGTGGGGCTGCCGCAGCAGCCGCACTTCCACCCGGACGACGACGGCCACCACCACGGGCACCATCACCACGGGGGGCACTCGCACAGCCATGCGCACTGAGGACACCGGGAACACGGGGAGCACGGGCAGCCCGGCGAGCACGGGAAGCGCGGGGAACACGGGCCGCCCGGGGAACATGGGCAGCCCGGGGACCCCGGAGAGCACCGGGGACGATCTGCGCCACCACGGGGACTCCGAGGTCCGTGACGACGGGGCCGGGCTGGCCGACCTCGCGGTCAACGTCCGCGCGGACACACCGCCGGCCTGGCTGCGGGAGGAGATCACCCGGTCCCTGTCGTCGCTCGCGGCCTACCCGGACGGGCGGGCCGCGCGGGCGGCGGTGGCGGCCCGGCACGGGCTGCCGGTGGAGCGGGTGCTGCTGACGGCGGGTGCGGCGGAGGCGTTCGTGCTGCTGGCGCGGGCGCTGAAGGTGCGGCGGCCGGTGGTCGTGCATCCGCAGTTCACCGAGCCGGAGGCGGCGCTGCGGGACGCGGGGCACACCGTGGACCGGGTGTTGCTGCGGGAGGCGGACGGCTTCCGGCTGGATCCGGCGGACGTCCCGGAGGACGCCGATCTGGTGGTGGTCGGGAATCCGACGAACCCGACGTCGGTGCTGCATCCGGCCGCCGCGATCGCCGCTCTCGCCCGTCCGGGGCGGATCCTGGTCGTCGACGAGGCGTTCATGGACGCGGTGCCGGGTGAGCGGGAGGCGCTCGCCGGACGCACCGACGTGCCCGGTCTCGTCGTGCTGCGGAGCCTGACCAAGACGTGGGGGCTGGCGGGGCTGCGGATCGGGTACGTGCTGGCTCCTTCGGAGATCGTCGCCGAGTTGGAGCGGGCCCAGCCGTTGTGGCCGGTGTCGACGCCGGCGCTGGCCGCGGCCCGGGCGTGCGTGGCGCCGCGGGCGTTGGCGGAGGCGGCGCATGCGGCGCACCGGATTGCCGCGGACCGGGCCCATCTGGTGGCCGGACTCACCGCGTTCGCGTCCCGCGGTGTGCGGGTGGCCGAGCCTGCGGAGGGGCCGTTCGTGCTGGTCCGCATGCCGGATGCCGCTGGGGTACGACGGCGTCTTCGGGACCTGGGGTACGCGGTACGGCGTGGGGACACGTTTCCCGGGCTCGGGGAGGAGTGGGTACGGGTGGCCGTGCGGGACCGGGCCACGGTGGGCGGGTTCTTGACGGCACTGTCGGCTGCCCTGCCGTAATCCTCTCCCACCCACCCACCCGTCTCGGCCGACGGAAAAGGCCCCGTCCCACCGGATCCGGCCGACCTCGTCCGACCTCGGCCGAAGACGCACCGCCCAAGCGGACATCGCCGCCCCCGGCCGACGACGCACCGCCCGAGCCGACACGGCCGGCCCGGTTGTAGACGCATCGTCCAAGCCGGTTCGGCCGGCCCGGGTTGACTACGCACCGTTCAAGCCGGTTCGGCCGGTCTCCGGTCGGTGAGGCGTCGTCCGAGTCCGACACGGCCGGCACCCGGCCGGTGAGGCGCCGTCCATGGTCGTCGGTCGGTCCGGGCGGCGCCCTTCGGTGGGGTGCTCGTCAGCTCCTGCGACGGCGTGCCACCGCCACCGCTCCGCCGCCCACCAGGACCAGCACCAGCGCGCCGCCCGCGATGTACGGCGTCGCCGGGTTGCCGCCCGTCTCCGCGAGGTCGCCGCGGGAGCCCTGAGGCTTGGTGCCCGCGGCCGGGTCGTGGCTCGGGACCGGGTGCCCGGAGGGCGGGGCCGTCGGTGACTCACAGGTCGCCCTGGCCAGGGTAATCGTTCCTTCAACCTCGGCCACGTTGAGCCTCAACGGGTTGACGGAGACCTTGAGTTCCAGGGCCGTGGCGGCTGCCGTGCGGGATGTGGTGCTGTGCCGGGAGAGGTCGAGGCGGACCTCTCCGACGCCGGGTACCTTCACCTCGGTCGGGCCGCCGGCGGTGAGCGTGACGCGCTTGCCGAGGACCGTGACGGCGCCGAGGACGTTCGCCGCGGCGACGGGCCGCTTCCCGGCCTCGCAGGTCGCCTTCGCGGTGACCGTGCCGACCTCCACGAGGGAGAGCAGGGGCAGGCCCGGGACGTGCAGCCTGGCGTGGGCGACGCGGACCGAGCCCTCGGCGAGCCTGCTGGTGACCGTCGCTCTGGACTGCGCGGCCTCCGCACCGAGGACCGCGAACGGCCTGCCGCCGGCCACGCCGTCGAGCCGGGCCGTCAGCGCGGTCTTCTCGGCGCTCCGGGGCGCCTGGACCTCGTTGAGGGTGACCGCGAGCGGGACGTTCACGGTCTTGTTGAGCAGGGACACGTCGAGTCCGGTGCGGAGCACGACGGCGGAGGCGCGACCGTGGTCACCGGTGGCGTGCGCGGCGCCAGCGCCCAGGACCGCGGGACCTGCGGCCAGGGCGGTGACCGTCGCGACCGCGGCGAGACGGCGTGCGGGCATGCGGAAGTTGTTGCTGTTCAAGGCGGGGGACCCCCAGAGGAAACTTGCTTGGGACCCGTCAACTCTGTACGCACTGTGGGTGAACGGTCAGCAATCCTGCGTTACTTCACCCCATCGTGGAAATCCCGCACAGGCTTTCGGAACGTCGGGCACACACGTTCAGCAGACCCCTCGGGTGCGCCCCCGCCCCTACGGCTCCACCGCCCCTGCCGCTCCGTCGGCGGCTCCTGTCGCTCCGCAGCCGGCTCCTGTTGCTCTGCCGCCGGCCCCTGTTGCTCCACCGGCCCTTGCTACTCCACGACTTGCCCGTTCAGCACCACCCGGCGCGGCGCCGCCAGCACGCGTACGTCCGCCCGCGGGTCGGACTCGTACACCACCAGATCGGCCGGTGCGCCCTCCTCCAGGCCCGGGCGGCCCAGCCAGGCCCGGGCGCCCCAGCTGGTCGCCGACAGGGCCTCGACGGGCGGGATGCCCGCGGTGACGAGTTCGGCGACCTCCTGCGCCACCAGCCCGTGGGCCAGAGAGCCGCCCGCGTCCGTGCCGACGTAGACCGGGATGCCGGCGTCGTACGCGCCGCGCACGGTGTCGTAGCGCCGCTCGTGGAGCCGGCGCATGTGTGCCGACCAGCGCGGGTACCTGCTCTCGCCGCCGGCCGCCAGCTGCGGGAAGGTGGCGATGTTGACGAGGGTCGGGACGATCGCGACGCCGCGCTCGGCGAACAGCGGGATCAGGTCCTCCGTGAGGCCGGTGGCGTGCTCGATGCAGTCGATGCCCGCCTCGACCAGGTCGCGCAGGGAACTCTCGGCGAAGCAGTGCGCGGTGACGCGGGCGCCGAGACGGTGGGCCTCGGCGATGGCCGTCTCGACCGCGTCGCGCGGCCAGCAGGCGGAGAGGTCGCCGAGGTCGCGGTCGATCCAGTCGCCGACCAGCTTGACCCAGCCGTCGCCGCGGCGGGCCTCCTGGGCGACGTGGGCGACGAGGTCCTCCGGTTCGATCTCGTGGGCGTAGTTGCGGATGTAGCGGCGGGTGCGGGCGATGTGCCGGCCGGCCCGGATGATCTTCGGGAGGTCGTCGCGGTCGTCGGTCCAGCGGGTGTCGGAGGGCGAGCCCGCGTCGCGGAGCAGCAGGGTGCCGGTCTCCCGGTCGGTCAGCGCCTGCTTCTCGGCGGTGGCCGCGTCGACCGGGCCGTCCGCGCCCAGGCCCACATGGCAGTGGGCGTCGACCAGGCCGGGCAGGGCCCAGCCCTCGACGGTCCGGATGTCCCGGACGCCGGCGGGGCGGTCGTAGGAGATGCGGCCCCCGACCACCCACAGCTCGTCGCGGACGTCCTCGGGGCCCGCCAGGACCCGGCCCTTCACGTGCAGCACCGCGTGATCGCTCATACCGGCACCTTAGTGAGCCGGTGCCCGGTTGCGTCAGTGAGCTAGGACTCGGTCCCGCCGACCTGGTCCGAGGTCTCCTCCTCGACCTCGGCCATGGCCGGGTCGAGCAGCCGGGACAGGAAGTGGCGGGTGCGCTCGTGCCGGGGGCTGCCGATGACCCGGTCGGGGGTTCCGTCCTCGACGATCACGCCGCCGTCCATGAAGACGACCCGGTCGGCGACCTCGCGGGCGAAGGTCATCTCGTGGGTGACGACCATCATCGTCATGCCCTCCTCGGCGAGCCTGCGCATCACCGCGAGGACGTCCCCGACCAGCTCGGGGTCGAGCGCGGAGGTCGGCTCGTCGAAGAGCATCACCTCGGGGCCCATGGCGAGCGCCCGCGCGATGGCCACCCGCTGCTGCTGGCCGCCGGACAGGGAGGACGGGTAGGCCTGCGCCTTCTCCGAGAGGCCGACGCGGGCCAGGTTCTCGGCGGCGATCTGCGCCGCTTTCGCCTTGTCCCGCCGAAGGACCCGGCGCTGCGGCAGCATGAGGTTCTCGGTGACGCTCAGGTGGGGGAACAGGTTGAACTGCTGGAAGACCATGCCGATGCGGCGGCGTGCGGCGTCGATGTCGACGTCCGGGTCGGTGATCTCGGTGCCGCCGACGAAGACCTGGCCCCCGGTGGGCTCCTCCAGCAGGTTCACGCAGCGCAGCAGCGTGGACTTGCCGGAGCCGGAGGGGCCGATGACGCAGACGACCTCGCCCTGGCCGATCTCCAGGTCGATGCCGCGCAGGACGTGGTTGTCGCCGAAGGACTTGTGCAGGTCCCGGACACGGATCTCGGGGGTCACTTGATCTCCTTCTGGGCCCGGGCCTCCAGACGGCGGGCGGCGAAGCCGAGCGGGATGGTGACCAGCAGGTAGCACAGGCCCGCGACCAGGATCGGCGTGGAGTTGGCGGTCGTACTGGCCAGGTCCCGGCCGAACTTGGACAGTTCGCGCTCCTCCAGGGTCACACCGAGCAGCAGCACCAGCGAGGAGTCCTTGAAGAGCATGATCAGCTCATTGGTGAGCGGCGGGAGGATGATCCGGAACGCCTGCGGGATGATGATGGAGATCATCGCGCGGGCGGGCGAGAAGCCCAGCGAGCGCGCCGCCTCCATCTGGCCCTTGGGCACCGCCTGGATGCCGGCGCGGAACGTCTCCGCCATGTAGGCGGCGCCGATGAGTCCGAGACCGAGGGCGGCCTTGCCGTAGGTGCCGCCGGGGATCTCGGTGCCCGGGAAGGCCAGCGGCACCGCGACCGCGATGAAGACGAAGATCAGCAGGGCGGGCAGGCCGCGGAAGATCTCGATGTAGATGCCGGCCACCCAGCGGTACGGCCCCACGGAGGACAGCCGCATCAGCGCGACGACCAGGCCGAGCACCAGTCCGACGGCGAAGCCGGAGACCGTGTACAGCACGGTGTTCTTCAGCGCCAGGGTGATGACGTCCGGCCACATCTGCCGGGCGATGCCGCCCTGGGCGAACTGGTTCTGCAGCCGGCCCCAGTCGGCCGTGACCGCCACGGCGATCACGGCGGCGACGAAGACGACGTACTGGATTCCCCGCGACAACCGACGCTTCTGACGCCGGGTCAGGCCCTTCTTCTTCGGCTGGAGTCGTACGTCGAGGTCGGTCATGAGGCGGCGGGAGAGGCCACGGAGGCGTCGTACGGGCCGATCCACTGCTCGTAGATCTTCTTGTAGGTGCCGTCCGCCTTGGCCTTCCTGAGGGCCTTGTTGATGGCGTCACGCAGGGCGGTGTTGCCCTTCTTCACGGTGAAGCCGTACTGCTCGCCGGTCTTGAGGTTGTCGACGACCTTGAACTTGTCCGCGTTGGCCTTGTCCTTCAGCCAGCCCTGGACGACCGGGAAGTCGATGACGACCGCCTGGACCTGGCCGGTGCGCAGGCCGTTGAGGACCGCGTCGGAGGACTCGAAGGAGATCGGGTCGTAGCCCTTGCTCTTGGCGTAGTCCTCGCCGGTGGTCTGCGCCTGGGCGCCGAGCTTCTTGCCCTTGGCCTTGACGTCGGCGAGGGAGTCGATCCCGCCGGCCTTGTCGACGAGGACGGCCTGGGTGGCCTCGAAGTACGGGTCGGAGAAGTCGACGTTCTTCTTGCGCTCGGCGGTGATGGTCATGCCGGCGGCGGCCAGGTCGCACAGGCCGGAGTTGAGGAACGCGCCGGTCTTGAAGTTCTCGAACGGCGTGTCGAGGATCTGCTGCTTGACGCCCAGGTCCTTGGCGACGAGATCGATCAGGGACACGTCGAAGCCCTGCACCTTGCCGTCGATCTCCGACTGGAACGGCGGGTACGGCAGGTGGGTGCAGGTGGTCAGCTGACCGCCCTTGGCGAGGTGGACCCCCTTGACGGTGGTCTTGCCGCTCCCCCCGTTGTCCGAGGAGCAGCCGGCCACGAGCGCGAGCCCGGCCGTCACGGTGATGGCTGCCAGAACGCGGGTCCGGCGCCCGAGGAGCGTTTTCATGGAGGGGATCTCCCTGTGGGGGCAACTGTGGGTTCCGATTATAAGGAGATGTTTGGGTTACTCAAACCAAACCCATGGCTTCGAGGCTGCCCGGCCTAAGAACTCGCCGGTCCTCAGGGCGGTTGAGGGCGAGAGTTACGCTCGTCACCGTCGGCCCCCGGCCGGCCCCCGTGGACCCTCGTGAGCGAAGAGAGCAACCGCCGTGACC
Source organism: Streptomyces sp. NPDC007971 (assembly GCF_042958635.1). Taxonomy (NCBI): domain Bacteria; kingdom Bacillati; phylum Actinomycetota; class Actinomycetes; order Kitasatosporales; family Streptomycetaceae; genus Streptomyces; species Streptomyces sp. NPDC007971. The sequence goes on along the minus strand of NZ_JBIBJK010000005.1, from coordinate 385,471 downwards.
CACCCGTTCCTCGACCTGCCCCCGCTGACCGCCGAGCGCTTCGCCGCCATCGCGGACCGGGTGGCCCGGCTGCTGGACACCCGGCAGGACGTGGTGATCACACAGGGCGAGGCGCTGCTGCCGCTGGAGGGCGCGATCCGTGCCGCGGCCGGCCCCGGCACGACGGCGCTGAACGTGATCACGGGCCCGTACGGGCAGACCTTCGGCGACTGGCTGCGGGACTGCGGTGCGACGGTGCACGACCTGTCCGTCCCGTTCCACACGGCGGTGAGCGCCGAGCAGGTCCGGGCGGCCCTCGCCGAGCACCCGGAGACCGACTTCGTCTCGCTCGTCCACGCGGAGGCGGCGACCGGCAACACCAACCCGGTCGCGGAGATCGGCGAGGTGGTGCGGGAGCACGGCGCGCTGTTCTACCTGGACGCGGTCGCCTCCGTCGGGGCGGAGCCGGTGCTGCCGGACGCCTGGGGGGTGGACCTGTGCGTGATCGGGGCGCAGAAGGCGATGGGCGGCCCGGCGGGCGTGTCGGCGATCTCGGTGAGCGAGCGGGCGTGGTCCCGCATGGCGGCCAACCCGCACGCCCCGCGCCGCTCCTACCTCTCCCTCCTCGACTGGAAGGAGCGCTGGATCGACGGCGGCCGCAAGGCCCTGCTGCACGCCCCGGCCCAGCTGGAGATGCTGGCCCTGGAGGCGTGCCTGGAGCGTATCGAGGCGGCGGGTCTCACGACGGTGATGTCCCGGCACCGCTGCGCCGCGCTGGCCGTGCGCGCCGGCGTGGCGGCCCTGGGCGGCGGCCTGGAGCCGTACGTGTACGAGCAGAGGGAGGCCGCGCCGGTCGCGACGACCCTGCGCGTCCCGGCCGGGCTCGTGGCCTCGGAGCTGGTGGCCCAGGCGCTTCGGAGCGACCCCGCGCTGCCGCTCGCCGCCGGCGGGGGCGCCCTGGCCAAGGAGATGATCCGGGTCAACCACTACGGTCACGACGCCACCCCGGATGCCGTGCACCGCTCGCTGTCGGCCCTGGGAACGGCTCTCGCCGAGCGGGGGCTGACGGTGGACCCGGAGGGGGCGCGCCGCGCGGCGGACAGCGCCTGGCAATAAGCGACTCGAATTCAATTCGTATTCACAATTCCCATGAATTCCTTGGAGGATAGCTCCCCGTATCCTTCTGCCCGCTTTTTGCGAGGCTAAACAACAAGGATTCGTATGGATTTATCGGGCTGTGACGCATTCCACAACAGGGATGTTTTGTCCTGATTCGACGTGGGAAATCTCGGACATATCACCGATCACGGCTCCCACCCCGCTCCCCTCGGCCGTGCATTTCTGAATTTGCCTCGCTAAATTCGTGCCGCATGACTGCCGCACAAGCAGACCTGTTCATAGACCGACCGACGGTGGCCGACGGAGCCGCGCTGTGGCGCATGGCCAAGGACTCGAAAACCCTCGACCTGAACTCCTCGTACAGCTATCTGCTGTGGTGCCGGGACTTCGCCGCCACCTCGGCGGTGGCGCGCGGGAGGGACGGCGAGCCCGTCGGTTTCGTCACCGGGTACGTGCGGCCCGACCGCCCCCGCACCCTGCTCGTCTGGCAGATCGCCGTCGACGCCGCCCACAGGGGCCGCGGCCTCGCCGCCGCGCTGCTGGACGGGCTCACCGCCCGGCTCGCCGGCGAGTACGGGATCACCGGCGTCGAGACCACCATCACCCCCGGCAACACGGCCTCCGAGCGTCTGTTCACCTCGTTCGCCGCCCGGCACGGCGCTGACCTCGACCGCGAGGTGCTGTTCCCGGCCGACCTGTTTCCGGACGGCCCGCACGATCCCGAAGTCCTCTACCGCATCGGCCCGCTGACACCCTCCACCGCCCTCTGAGGAGCGATTCACCGTGACCATCACCCAGCCCGACCTCAGTGTCTTCGAGACCGTCGAGTCCGAGGTGCGCAGCTACTGCCGCGGCTGGCCCACCGTGTTCGACCGTGCGCAGGGCAGCCGGATGTTCGACGAGGACGGACACGCCTACCTCGACTTCTTCGCCGGTGCCGGCTCACTCAACTACGGCCACAACAACCCGGTCCTGAAACGGGCGCTGATCGACTATCTGTCGCGGGACGGGGTGACCCACGGCCTGGACATGTCGACCACGGCCAAGCGCTCCTTCCTGCAGACCTTCCAGGACCTGGTACTGCGCCCCCGCGACCTGCCCTACAAGGTCATGTTCCCGGGCCCGACCGGCACCAACGCCGTCGAGTCGGCGCTGAAGCTGGCCCGGAAGGTGAAGGGCCGCGAGGCGATCGTGTCCTTCACCAACGCCTTCCACGGGATGTCGCTGGGCTCCCTCGCCGTCACCGGCAACGCCTTCAAGCGGGCCGGCGCCGGCATTCCGCTGGTGCACGGCACACCGATGCCCTTCGACAACTACTTCGAGGGCACGGTGCCGGACTTCCTGTGGTTCGAGCGGCTCCTGGAGGACCAGGGCTCCGGTCTCAACAAGCCGGCCGCGGTGATCGTGGAGACCGTGCAGGGCGAGGGCGGCGTCAACGTGGCGCGGCCGGAGTGGCTCCAGGCGCTCGCCGGACTGTGCGAGCGGCAGGACATGCTGCTGATCGTCGACGACATCCAGATGGGCTGCGGCCGCACCGGCGCCTTCTTCTCCTTCGAGGAGGCGGGCATCACGCCGGACATCGTCACGGTCTCCAAGTCGATCGGCGGGTACGGCCTGCCGATGTCGCTGTGCCTGTTCAAGCCCGAGCTCGACATCTGGGAGCCGGGCGAGCACAACGGCACCTTCCGCGGCAACAACCCCGCGTTCGTCACCGCCACCGCGGCCCTGGAGACGTACTGGACCGACGGCTCCGCCATGGAGAAGCAGACCCGCTCCCGCGGCGAACAGGTCGAGCAAGGGCTGATCTCCATCACCGAGGAGAACCTCGCCGACGTGAAGGAGTACCGCGGGCGCGGGCTCGTGTGGGGCCTGGAGTTCCACGAGAAGGGACGGGCCGCCCGGGTCGCCCGGCGGGCCTTCGAACTCGGTCTGCTCATCGAGACGTCCGGCCCCGAGGGCGAGGTCGTCAAGCTGCTGCCCGCGCTCACCATCACCCCCGACGAGCTGGACGAGGGTCTCAGCATCCTCGCCCGCTCCGTCCGCGAGACGGCCTAGCACGCGCCGCCCGGGCGGCCCGGACCACCTGGACCGTCCGGGCCGCCCGCGCCGCGCGGACCGCTTTGGCGGCCCGGGCCGCCCGGCACGGAACACCGAGACCGTGGCACAGGCCACCGAGACCGCCTGTGCCATCCACCGAGGAGGAAGTACAGCACCGTGATCGTCCGATCGTTCAAGGAGATCGAAGGCACCGACCGGCACGTGAAGGCCAGGTCCGGCACCTGGGAGAGCAAGCGGATCGTCCTCGCCAAGGAGCGGGTCGGCTTCTCCCTGCACGAGACCGTCCTGTACGCCGGGACCGAGACGTCGATGTGGTACGCGAACCACATCGAGGCCGTCGTCTGCACCGAGGGCGAGGCCGAGCTGACCGACCAGGAGACCGGGAAGACGTACACGATCACTCCCGGCACCATGTACCTCCTGGACGGGCACGAGCGGCACACGCTGCGCGTCAAGGAGGACTTCCGCTGCATCTGCGTGTTCAACCCGCCGGTCACCGGACGGGAGGACCACGACGAGAACGGCGTGTACCCGCTGCTCACCGAGCCCGAGGAGGTGTGACACCCATGACCAGCGTCACTGACCTGTACCCCAGCCGCGGCGCCCACGAGGTGACCGTGCCCCGCAAGGACCCGGTCCTGTGGGGCTCCCCGGACACGCCCGGCCCGATCCCGGCGGCCGACCTCCAGTCGTACGAGCGCGACGGCTTCCTCGCCATCGACCAGCTGATCACCCCGGACGAGGTCGAGGTGTACCGGCGTGAGCTGGACCGGCTGGTCACCGACCCGGCGATCCGCGCCGACGAGCGCTCCGTCGTCGAGCCGAAGTCCAAGGAGATCCGCTCGGTCTTCGAAGTGCACAGGATCAGCGAGGTGTTCGCGAACCTGGTGCGCGATCCGCGGGTGGTCGGCCGGGCCCGGCAGATCCTCGGCTCCGACGTGTACGTCCACCAGTCCCGGATCAACGTCAAGCCGGGCTTCGGCGCGAGCGGCTTCTACTGGCACTCGGACTTCGAGACCTGGCACGCCGAGGACGGCCTGCCGAACATGCGCACGGTGTCCGTCTCGATCGCGCTGACCGAGAACCACGACACCAACGGCGGGCTCATGATCATGCCGGGCTCGCACCGGACGTTCCTCGGCTGCGCCGGGGCCACGCCCGAGGACAACTACAAGAAGTCGCTGCAGATGCAGGACGCGGGCACGCCGTCCGACGAGGCGCTGACCGCGCTGGCGAGCGAGTACGGCATCAGGCTGTTCACCGGCGCGGCGGGCTCGGCGACCTGGTTCGACTGCAACTGCATGCACGGGTCCGGCGACAACATCACGCCGTTCCCGCGCAGCAATGTGTTCATCGTGTTCAACAGCGTGGAAAACACGGCGGTGGAGCCGTTCGCCGCCCCCGTGCGCCGCCCGGAGTTCATCGGATCGACGGACTTCACGCCCGTACGGTGAGGTGATCCACTCCGTTCCAGGGGCCTTCGCGCGACAGCCGGAGGCCCCTGGCGCATGTCACACCACGGGGCCCCGGCACCTGTCACACCAGGGGCCCCGGCGCATGCGTCGGGGCCGGTGCGTGCGTCGGGGCCGGTGCGTGCGTCGGGGCCGGTGCGTGCGTCGGGGCCGGTGCGTGCGTCGGGGCCGGTGCGTGCGGGCGGGCCGCGCAGGCGGCCCGACGGGGTTGACGGGGTCAGCCCGACAGGACGGCCAGCAGGCGGTCCGCGTCCGCGGGCGTGTTGTAGAGGTGGAAGGACGCGCGCAGGTTGCCCGCGCGGTTGGAGACCTCGATGCCGGCGCGGCTCAACTCCGACTGGCGGTGGCCGAGTCCGGGGACCGAGACGATCGCCGAGCCGGGGGCGGGCAGGGGTTCGTGGCCGAGGGCCGCGAGTCCGTCCCGGAACCGGTCGGCGAGGGCCAGGTCGTGGGACTGTACGGCAGCCACGCCGAGTTCCTCGATCAGGGTCAGGGAGTGGCGCACTCCGGTGTAGGTGAACAGTGCGGGGCTGACATCGAACCGCCGTGCGGAGTGGGCGAGTTCGGCCACCGGGCCGTAGCAGCTGTTCCACGGCTCCTCGGCCGCGACCCAGCCCGCCAGCAGCGGGGACAGCCCGCCGAGGTCCTCGGGGACGACGAGGAAGGCCGCCCCGTGCGGGCCCAGCAGCCACTTGAAAGTCGTGGAGACGGTGAAGTCGTGGGCGTCGGCCTGCATGGGCAGCCAGCCGGCGGCCTGCGAGAAGTCGACATAGGTGCGAGCCCCGTGGGTCCGGGCGGCCTCGCGCAGGGCGGGCAGGTCGGCGATCCGGCCGTCGGCGGACTGGGCGGCACTGACCGCGACGAGTGCGGTGCCGGGCCGCACGGACTCGGCGAGCCGCTCCAGCGGGACGGCCCGCACCTTGAGGTCGCCCCTGGTGTAGAAGGGGTTCACGACCGAGGTGAAGTCGTCCTCGGCGGTCAGGACTTCGGCGCCGGCGGGCAGGGAGGTGGCGACCAGAGCGGTCTGGGTGGACACCGAGGGTCCCGCCGCCACCCGGGTCACCGGCACTCCGGCGAGCCGGGCGAACGCGGCCCGGGCCAGCTCGACGTCTTCGAACAGCGGATCGAGGGGCCTGCCCTGCGCCCGGAGGGCCACCGCCTCGTGCAGCGCGGCGACGGTACGAGCGGGCAGCAAGCCGCCGCTCGCGGTGTTCAGGTAGGTGTTCTGCGGGGCGAACTCGGCGCGGACGAGGCTGTCGAACGTCTCCGTGGTCTCCATGGGGTCCACTCTGCGGCCCCATGAAGTCCCAGTCCATTGCGGATTTTTGCGTGGATCGTCTCAGCAGTGCTTATACGTCCGCTCCGACCTGCGGTTTCTCAGTGCTGCGGCACCGCGCACCCGTCCGGTCCGCACGCCTGGCCATCCCCCTGGTCGACCGGCTTCAGCGGGGAACGCTCACCCCAGGCCTGGGTCAGCGCCTGCGTGAAGACCTCGGCGGGCTGGGCGCCGGAGACTCCGTAGGTGCGGTCCAGGACGAAGAAGGGCACACCGTTCGCGCCGAGCTCGGCGGCCTCGCGCTCGTCGGCGCGGACCTCGTCGGCGTAGGCGGCGGGATCGGCGAGCACCGCGCGGGCGGCCTCGGCGTCCAGACCGGCCTGGACGGCCAGCTCCACCAGGCGCTCGTCGCCCTCGGTGAAGACGGACCGCTCCTCGGCGAAGTTGGCCCGGTACAGGATCTGGATCAGCTCGTCCTGCCTGCCCCGGTCCTTGGCGAGGTGCAGCAGGCGGTGCATGTCGAAGGTGTTGCCGTGGTCGCGGCCCCGGGTCCGGTAGTCCAGGCCCTCGGCGGCGGCCTGGGCGCCCAGGTTGTCCTCGCCGGACTGGGCCTGCGCCTCGCTCATGCCGTACTTCTTCGTGAGCATGGTGATCACCGGCTGCGCGTCGCCCTTGGCACGGCCCGGGTCCAGCTCGAAGGAGCGGTGCACCACCTCGACCTCGTCGCGGTGCGGGAAGGCGGCGAGCGCCTTCTCGAAGCGGGCCTTGCCCACGTAGCACCAGGGGCAGGCGATGTCGCTCCAGATCTCGACGCGCATGTGTTCGGTTCTCTCCAGGTCGTACGGGCGCGGAGGCTCTCTCCGTGCAGTACGTGAACGTTCAAACAGCGACGTTCATTCCCCGGGCCCGGCTCACTTCCCGGGCACGGCGAAGCGCAGGAAGAGGTGGTGGCCGCCCTCGGCGGGCGGGTTCTGCGGGTCGGCGATCCAGCCCTGGCGGGCGCAGAAGGCCTGGGCGCGGGCGTCGTCCGCAGGCACGTCCAGGACGGCCGAGCGCTTGCCGTCGGCCTGCCACTCCTCCACGCAGGCCTGGTGCAGAGCCGTACCGATGCCGGAGCGCCAGTGGGCCGGGTCGACATGGAACTGGAAGAGCCTGACCGTGTCCGCGGGTGCGCCGTCCGGCGTGCGGAAGGAGGCGATGCCGGCGATCCGGCCCTGTGCGACGGCGCAGAGCACGTGCCCGTCGGGCCGCTCGATGCAGGCGCGCCAGTCCTCGGCGCGGTCGAAGTCGGCCTGCGGGAGGCCGTCCGGGCAGTACGCCGAACGGGCCCGGACGTGCAGATCGGCGATGGTTTCGGTCTCGGCGGCCAGGGCGGTGCGGATCACCAGGGCGCCGGTCAGACGTTCACTGATCATGCAACGGAGGACGTGACGGCACCGGGCCCGGTTCCATGGCGGCCGGACCGGGCGCGGCCCTGTTCGCCGTGGTCTTCGCGCTCAGCTGCCGTCTCGCAGGTCGTCCGGCCAGGCGGGCCTGAACTCGATGTGGTCGTAGGTGACCGCGCACCCCTCCCCCATCGGCGACTGCGTCATGAAGCCGACCAGGGCGGCGCCGGTCTCCTTCTCCTCGCCCAGCGTGAAGAGCCGGACGAAGGTCCAGCGCCCGCCGTCCCGGGAGGCGTGGAAGGCGAGGACGCGTCCGGTGCGGCTGATCCGCAGCCACACCGAACTCCCCTCCACGGTGAAGGAGTTCGCGTCGTCGGAGTGTCCCCGGGTGACCACCGAGCAGACGGTGGGCACGTCCGGGGAGTACTCCAGGCAGAGCTTGGCCCAGGCCCGGTCGCCCACGTGGACGTAGAGCACTCCGGCGTCGAAGGAGGCGCCGAAACCGACACTGACCCGCGCGATCAGCTGGAAGTCGCCCTCGGGCGCCCCGAGCAGCCGGGGCGCGTCGGAGACGGGGTCCAGAGCCTCCCCGGTGGGCGTGACGAACCGGTCCTGCCGGGGCCCGGCCCACCCGGTGAGCACACCCCCCTCGTACGACCAGTTGCCGTCCGGACCGTAGGTGCGCAGCGGGAAGGGCAGTTCGGGAAGCTCTATGTCCATCGCCCGATTCTGGCAGGGGACGCCGGGAGCCCGCGGAGCTTCGGCCCACCCGGCAAAGCCGGCCCGGGAACCCGCACAACCCTCCGAACCAGGAGAACCCGCAGAACCCGCACCCGCAGCCGCAGCCGCAGCCGCAGCCGCAGAACTCGAACCCGCCCGGCGACAGCCGGCCCAGGGGCGCGGGGCCGCGTCGGCCTGCGGCTGCGCCGCGTGGGCGCGGCAGGCCGCGACGAACGCGCAGCCCGTGACGGATCCCCGGCCCGCGACGCTCCGCACCCCCTGCGGCGCTACCGCTCCAGCACCCCGTCGAACCGCCGGGGAAGCCCCAGCGGATTGTCGTCACGAAGCTCCTTGGGCAGCAGGGCCTCCGGAACCCCCTGATAGACGACGGGCCGCAGCCACCGCTCGACGGCCGTACCGCCCACCGAGGTGGACGTGGAGGTGGTCGCGGGGTACGGCCCCCCGTGATGCTGGGCAGGGGCCACGGCAACCCCCGTCGGCCACCCGTTCACCAGCACACGCCCGGCCAGCGGCGTCAGCTCCGCGAGGATGTCGGCACCCCGTCCCTCCCCGGCGGCCTCCGCGGCGGACAGGTGGACCGTCGCCGTCAGGTTGCCCGGCAGTCGCGACAGCACCGCCTTCGCCTCGCCCTCGTCCTCGTACCGGACCACCACGGTCACCGGTCCGAAGCACTCCTCCAGCAGCAGGTCGTACGACCCCTGCGCGGCCAGCCGCGCGGCCGGAACCGTGAGGAAGCCCGGGCTCACCGTGTGCTCGCTCCCGGCACCCGGCGTCACCGGGGAGTCGACCTCCGCCAGCTGCATGCGCTCGAAGACACCGGCGACGAAGTTGTCCCGCATGCGGTGGTCGAGAAGGACGCCCGCCTCGGTGTCGCTCACGGCGTCCGTGAGCGCCTTGACGAGGCCGTCGCCCGCCGCACCGGACGGCACCAGCACCAGGCCGGGCTTGACGCAGAACTGTCCGACGCCCAGGGTCATGGATCCGGCGAGCCCGGCGCCGATGGCCTCCGCCCGCTCGGCCGCGGCCTCCTCGGTCACCACGACCGGGTTCAGCGAACCCAGCTCACCGTGGAACGGGATCGGCACCTCGCGCGCGGCGGCCGCGTCGAACAGGGCCCGGCCGCCGCGCACGGAACCGGTGAATCCCGCGGCGGCGACGTACGGGTGCCGGATCAGTTCGGTGCCCGCGGCGAAGCCGTGCACGAGGCCGACGACACCCTCGGGGATGCCGTGTTCGGCCGCGGCCCGGCGCAGCACCTTCGCAACCAGCTCGGACAGGGCCGGGTGGTCGGGGTGGGCCTTGACGACCACCGGGCAGCCCGCGGCCAGCGCGCTCGCGGTGTCGCCGCCGGCGACGGAGAAGGCGAAGGGGAAATTGGAGGCGGAGTAGACGGCCACGACGCCCAGCGGAACCTTGTAACGGCGCAGGTCCGGGATGGGCGGGGTGGCGGTGTCGTCCGGGTGGTCGATGATGACGTCCAGGAAGGCGCCCTCGTCGACCATGTCGGCGAAGGCCCGCAGCTGGTAGGTCGTACGGGCGAGTTCGCCGGTCAGCCGGACCGGGCCGAGGGCGGTCTCGGCGTCGGCGGCCTCCACCAGGCCGGCGCGGGCCGCGTCGAGGCCTGCGGCTGCCGAGCGCAGGAAGGCGACGCGGACCGGGCGGTCGGCGAGCGCGGCCCGGGCGGCGTGTGCGGCCCTGACGGCCGTGTCCACCTCCTGGGCTGTGGCCTCCACCGCAACCTGTTCACGCTGCTTCCCGGTACGCGGGTCGACACTCCAGACTGGTGCTGCTGCCACCGCGGATCCCTCCAAGTAAGGCCGCACATTCGAGGTCAACCATCAGCCGCGTTCGATATACTGAACGCTGTCTCTGATGATGAATACGCTGCTCGGAGACTATATATCCAGGTCGTCGTCGAACGAAGGGGTCAAGGGCGATGTCGGCAGGCGAGACAGGCGGCGGAGCGCAGGTCAAATCCGCGGTACGGACCGTGGAATTGCTGGAGTACTTCGCGGGCCGGCCCGGGATGCACTCCCTCGCGGACGTGCAGGAGGCCGTGGGCTACCCGAAGTCCAGCCTGTACATGCTGCTGCGCACGCTCGTGGAGCTGGGCTGGGTGGAGACGGACGCCACGGGCACGCGCTACGGCATCGGGGTGCGGGCGCTGCTGGTCGGCACGTCCTACATCGACGGCGACGAGGTGGTGGCGGCCGCCCGCCCGACCCTCGACCGCCTCTCGGACGACACGACCGAGACGATCCACCTGGCCCGGCTCGACGGCACGAACGTCGTCTATCTGGCCACCCGTCAGTCGCAGCACTACCTGCGCCCCTTCACCCGCGTCGGCCGGCGCCTGCCCGCCCACTCCACCTCCCTCGGCAAGGCGCTGCTGGCGACCCACACCGACGAGCAGGTCCGCAAGCTCCTGCCGGAGACCCTCCCCGCGCTGACCGAGCACACGATCACCGACCGCGAGAAGCTCATCGAGGAACTGCACCAGGTCCGCGAGCAGGGCTTCGCCGTCGACCGCGAGGAGAACACGCTGGGCCTGCGCTGCTTCGGCGTCGCGATCCCGTACCGCACCCCCGCGCGCGACGCCATCAGCTGCTCGGTCCCGGTGGCACGCCTGACCCCGGCCCACGAGCAGATGATCAAGGACGCCCTGTTCGACGCACGGGACCGGCTGACCCTGGCGACCCGGAGGCTGTGACCCGCAGCGGTTCGGGGGGCGGCCCGGCCGGGCTGTGACGGCACCTCCGCCCACCGTCGCTGTGGTCACTCACCGTCGCGGCGGATCGAAGGAGCCGACGACACTTGATTCCGCCACGACGGGGGCGAGGCTGAAGTCGCCGGGCCCGGTGTCTCCCCCGAACGGCGGAGACGGATCGTCGTCACGCAGGAAGTGACCCGCCCGGCGCCAGGGCAGCGTTGGAGCATGACCTCCTCGACCGCTGCCCCTGCGGCCGCACCTGTCACCGACTCGCGGCGACGCCCTCTGCCGCGGGCCGTCACCATCGCCGTGCCGCTCGCCGCCCCGGGGACGTCCCACGACCTCGCCGACCGCCCCGCACCGGCGACGCGTCTCACCTACGCTGTTCAGATGATCGTCGGCTTTCTCGTGGCCAGCGTCGCCGCCCACCACTTCGCGGACGGGTCCGCCAAGGCTCCCCGGTGACCGAGGCGTTGCGGTTCCTGTTCGGCGGGCGGGCCCGCCGTCGCTGGATCCATCTGATCCTCGGCGGCGCGCTCGCCGTGCCGTACACGCTCGTCGGCTCCGTGATCGTGGGGCCGTTCACCGGCGTGGACAACGTCTTCGGGTCCCTGCCCCTCCAATTGGGCTCGTTCGCCCTCGGGTTGCCGATCGCCGCCGTCACCTCGCTCTTCCCGCTGACCCGGCCCTTGGAGGTCGGCGCCGCCCGCGCGCTGTGCGGCGTCGAGGCGGATCTCCTCGCCCACGGCCCGGCCCGGACCCGGGCCGAACGGAGGCGCACGGCGGGCTGGTTCACGCTGCATCTGGGGCTCGGCGGAATCGTCTCCGGGATGTCACTGGCCCTTCCGCCGTTCGCGGTCGCGCTCATCGTGCTGCCCCTGCTCTCCTGGCTGCGCGGCACTCCGCACGGGGTGCCCGAGTTCCTCGATCACCCCTGGGCGCAGGCCCTGTCAGCGGTCGCGGGCCTCGCGATGCTGCCGGCCCTCGCCGCCTGTGCCGCCGGCTGCGGAACCCTGCTCGCCCGCTGGGCGCCCGCCCTGCTCGGGCCCACGCCCGAGGACCGGCTCGCCGCGGCCGAGACCCGCGCCGCCGACCTCGCCGTACGCAACCGGCTCGCCCGCGAACTGCACGACTCCGTCGGCCACGCGCTCAGCGCCGTCACCCTCCAGGCGAGCGCCGCCCGGCGGGTCCTCGACACCGATCCGGAGTTCGTCCGCGAGGCGCTCGCCGCGATCGAGGACACCACCCGGCGCACGGTCGGTGAACTCGACGCGGTGCTGGGCGTGTTGCGCGACGGCGACGGGCCGGGCACCGCGCCCGCGCCGACCTTGGCGGCCGACCTGGACGGGCTGCTGCGCCGGACCCGGGCGGGCGGGCAGCGCGTGACCGCCTCCGTCGGCACCGATCCCGCCGCCCTGCCGCCGCTGGTCTCCCGGGAGGCGTACCGCATCGTGCAGGAGGGCCTGAGCAACGCCCTCAAACACTCCGGCGAGCCGGTCGGCCTCCGTATCTCGACCGCGGACGGCCATCTGGAGATCACCGTCGAGAACCCCCTCGGCGCCCGCCCCGCTCCGCGCCCCGGCGGCGGCCACGGCCTGCGCGGCATCGCCGACCGGGTCCGGCTGCTGGGCGGCACCTCGCACGCGGGCGCGTCCGACGGCACGTGGTGCCTGCGCGTCCGGCTGCCGCTGAAGGGATCCGCGTGAACGAAGAAGGGGTCCGAGTGACCGCTGAGGGGGTCCGAGTGACCGCTGAAGGGATCCGTATGACCGGCGAAGGGTCCGCATGACCGGCGGAGAGAGTCGTGCGACCGACGAGGGGACCGTGACCGAGGGAGGGGTCCATGTGACCGACGAGGGGACCGTGAGCGGCGAAGGGGTCCGTATGAGAGGCGAAGGGACCGGCAGCGCGGCGCGGGGTGCGATCCGGGTCGTTCTCGCCGACGACGAGCGCATGGTCCGCACCGCCCTGCGGGCCATCCTCTCCGCCGAGCCCGGCCTGGAGGTGGTCGGGGAGGCGGCGACGGGGGCCGAGGCCGTGTCCGTCGTACGGCAACTGCGGCCCGACGTGGTGCTGATGGACGTCCGCATGCCGGAGGTCGACGGCATCCGGGCCACCGAGCAGATCCTCGCCACCCTCGACGAGCCGCCCCGGGTCGTGGTCGTCACCACCTTCGAGAACGACTCGTACGTCTACGACGCGCTGCGCGCCGGGGCCGCCGGGTTCCTCCTCAAGCGGGCGGACGCGGACGCGCTCGTCCAGGCGGTACGGCTGGTCGCCCGCACCGAGAGCCTGCTGTTCCCGTCGGCCGTACGGGCCCTGGCGGCCGAGTACGCGCACGGGGCGGCAGCCGCGTCTCCGGCGTGGGTGAGCAGGCTCACGGGACGGGAGAGCGAGGTGCTGCGGCACATGGCCGCCGGGCTGACCAACGCGGAGATCGCCCGGCGCATGGACGTCGGCCCCGCCACCGTGAAGTCGCACGTCGCGGCGGTGCTGGCGAAGACGGGCACCCGGGACCGGACGCAGGCGGCGATCGCCGCGTACGAGGCCGGTTTCCTGAAGGCACGATGAGAAAAACGGGCGTACGGGAACGATTGCCCCCGTCTCGATCGTCTTCACGAACGGGATGAACAAGACGATCAGGCGAGCGTCCGTCTTCACACTGCTCCTCGTGCTCGCCCTGCTGGTCAGGGCGACCTGGGTGCAGTACTACGACGGCAAGGCCCTCGCGGACGACAACGACAACCGGCGGAACGCGATCGAGACCTACTCGCGCCCGCTCGGGAACATCATCGTGGCCGGGAACTCGATCACCGGCTCGGCGCGGACGAAGGGCAGCGACCTCGCGTACAAGCGGACGTACAAGAACGGCGAGCTCTACGCGGCGGTGACCGGGTACGCCTCGCAGGCCTACGCCCCGACGCAGCTGGAGGGCATCTACAAGGACCTGCTCAACGGCACGGACAGCCGGCTGAAGACCGTGATGGACACGCTCACCGACCGGCGCGCCGACCCGGGCAACGTGCTCACCACCATCGACCCGGCGGTCCAGAAGGCGGCGTACCGGGCCCTGGGCGGCAACAAGGGCGCGGCCGTCGCGATCGACCCGAAGACCGGCCGGATCCTCGCCGTGGTGTCGACACCGTCGTACGACCCCTCGCAGCTCACCGACGCGAACACGGCCGGCGTGGCCTGGAAGAGGCTCAACGCGGACAAGGACAAGCCGCTCACCAACCGGGCGCTGCGCCAGCCGCTGCCGCCGGGCTCGACGTTCAAGCTGGTCGTGGCCGCTGCCGCGCTGGAGAGCGGGCTGTACAAGAACGTGGACGACCCCACCCGCAGCCCCGACCCGTACATCATGCCGGGCACCACGCGCCCGCTGGAGAACGAGAACAAGTCGGCTCCGTGCAGGAACGCCCCGATCCGGGACGCCCTTCGCTACTCCTGCAACAACGTCTTCGGCAAGATGGCCGTCGACCTCGGCCAGGACAAGGTGAAGGCGATGGCCGAGAAGTTCGGCTTCAACGACGACGCGCAGGACGTGCCCGTGCGGGCCTACGCCAGCGTGTACCCCTCGGACATGGACAAGGCGCAGACCGCACTCTCCGGCATCGGCCAGTTCGACGTCACCGCGACCCCGCTCCAGATGGCCATGGTGTCGGCGGCAATCGCCAACGGCGGCAAGCTGGTCTCACCGCACCTGGTGTCGCAGACCACCGACAGCAGCGGTGACACGGTGACGAACTACGACGACAGCGCGGACACCAAGGAGGTCGTCAGCTCCGGCACGGCCGAGCAGTTGCAGTCCGCGATGGAGACGGTGGTGAAGGAGGGCACCGGTACGAACGCGCTGATCGACGGGGCGAGAGTGGGCGGCAAGACCGGTACGGCCCAGCACGGCGAGAACAACAGCAAGACGCCGTACGCCTGGTTCACCTCGTACGGCAAGTCGGACAGCAGCGGCAAGGAAGTCGCGGTCGCGGTGATGGTGGAGCAGTCGGACGCGGCACGGTCCGAGGTCAGCGGCAACGGTCTGGCGGCGCCGGTCGCCAGGGCGATGATGCAGGCGGCGCTGAAGTAGAGCGCCCCGAGAGGCACGGGGCCGTATCGGCGTACGGCCCCGCCGCGCGGCGCGACCGGTCACGGACGTCCCGTACCGGTCGCGCGGCGTCTCTCACTTCACCCCGAGAGCCTGCTCCACAGGATCGATCGCGAAGTACACCAGGAACAGCACCGACACCATCCACAACAGCCAGCTGACGTCCTTCGCCCTGCCCACCACCGTCTTGATGAGCACGTACGCCAGGAATCCCGCGCCGATGCCATCGGTTATCGAGTACGTGAACGGCATCGCGGCGATGGTGAGGAACGCCGGGACGGCGATCTCGTAGTCGTCCCAGTCGATGTGCTTGACGTGGGTCATCATCAGGAAGCCCACCGCGATCAGCGCGGGCGCCGCCGCCTGCAGCGGGACGATGGTGAGCAGTGGGGGGAGGAAGAGCGCGAGCCCGAAGAGGCCGCCGGTGACCAGGTTGGCGAAGCCGGTGCGGGCGCCCTCGCCGACGCCGGCCGCGGACTCGATGTAGGCGGTGTTGGAGGATGCGGAGCCGACCCCGCCGGCCACGGCGGCAGCGCCGTCGATGAACAGGACGCGGCCGATGCTGGGCACCTGTCCCTTCTCGTCGAGCAGTCCGGCCTCGGCGCTGATGCCGACGATGGTTCCCATGGCGTCGAAGAAGTCCGACAGGATCAGGGTGAACACCAGCAGGACGGCGGTGAGGACGCCCGCCTCGGCGAAGCCGCCGAACAGGCTGAAGTGACCGACGAGTCCGAAGTCCGGGGCGGCGACGATCTTGTCCGGGACCTTGGGGGTCGTCAGGCCCCAGCTCTTGATGTCGGCGACGGCGTCGACGACGATCGCGACGGCGGTCATCGCGACGATGCTGATGAGGATCGCGCCCTTCACCCTGCGGGCGAGCAGCGCGACGGTCAGCAGCACGCCGAGGCAGAAGACGAGGACGGGCCAGCCGGTCAGCCGTCCGACGGCGCCGAGTTGCACGGGCACGGTGGTGTGCGCGGCGTCGGGGATGCGGCTGACGAACCCGGCGTCGACGAAGCCGATGAAGGCGATGAACAGGCCGATGCCGACGCCGATGGCCTGCTTCAGCTGCTGCGGGATCGCGTTCATGATCGCTTCCCGGAGGCCGGTGAGGACCAGGAGGCAGATGACCAGGCCTTCGAGGACGACCAGGCCCATCGCGTCGGGCCAGCTCATCAGCGGTGCCAGCTGGAAGGCGACGACGGCGTTGAGGCCGAGACCGGCGGCGATCGCCAGGGGGAGGTTGCCGCCGACGCCCATGACGATCGTCATCACACACGCCACCAGCGCGGTGGCGGTGACGAGTTGGCCGGTGTCGAGGGTGTGGCCGAACTTGTCCTTGGCGCTGCCCAGGATGATCGGATTCAGGACGAGGATGTAGGCCATCGTGAAGAACGTGGCGAAGCCGCCCCGTATCTCCCGGCCGAGGGTGGAGCCCCGTTCGGAGATGCGGAAGTACCGGTCGACGCCGTTCCCGGCAGGTGGGGCGGCACCCGGCCGCCGGGCCGCCTTCTGCGTGTCGGACATGGTCGTCTCCTCGTCGCCCGGTGAACGTGCAGGGATGCTGGCTGGATTGTTCCCTCGCCGAACCGTCTTCAGGTTTTCCCCGTGTTACGGAATCGGGTTCGGGTCCGGCATACGGCGTCCGGCTCTCCGGAAGCGCATGATCCGAGAGCTGGCAACGGGCAGCGACTTCTGGACGGACACAGTGTGGATCACCGACTCCACCCCGGTGCCGTGCGGCATGTCGCGTCCCACCGTGCAGCGCTCGAACCTGGCGGGCTGGGCCGGCTTCGGCTACTGCGCCTCCCACTCCCGGTTCTTCTGGGGCCTACGCCTGTACTTGGTGTGCACGCCGACAGGCATGCCGATCCTGTGGGCGCTGGCCAACCCGAGGATCGGCGAGCGCGAGGTCCTGGCCGCAATGCCCGAAGTCGACGCGGACTTGGTCGCCCAGCGCGAGGGCATCCTGCTCATCTCGGACAAGGGCTTCGCCTCGAGGACGTTCGAAAAGGAGCTCGCCGAACTCGGCATCGAGCTGCTGCGACCCTCGCTCAAGCGCGAGAGGAAGCGCTACGGCGTGCCGATACTCAAGAAGGTCCGCCAGCTGATCGAGTCGGTCAACTACACCCTCAAAGGGCAGCTCGACCTGGAACAACACGGCGGGCGGACCTTCGAGGGCGTCGCGATCCGGGTCGCCCAGAACGTCCTCGCACTGGCCGCCGGCATCTGGCACAACAACCGAATCGGCGCACCGGTCACCCGATCGCTGATCGCATACGATCACTGAAAAGCCCATCGGGCTCATTCGCCTAGGCGCACTTATCTAGACCATAACGTGCTTGCGGTACGCCTTTCCAAGCTCGCTCACGTCCACGGACGTGTGCACCATCACGCCGGGCGTGGATGCCACGTGCTTCCGTATCAACTCGAGTACGGCGTGACTCAGCTCCGCCTTGACCGTCTCAGTACGGCCCTGCAGGATCACGAACTCGACGTGTATCACAGCGTGCTCAGGTGCTCCGTCGGCCACGAACGTCTCTTCGACTCGCCGGAAGCGTGTTTTGCAGTTGTCGACGGTGTCCTTGATGACCTCGGCTGTGAGCGGATGCAGTTCGAGCGCGAAGCCGCGGCGATCGAAGGCGTCGGACAGGGACTCGGAGTAGTCGACAGTGATGTGTGGCATCAGGCGCTCCAGGCCCGGGCTTCGTAGTTCTGGCCATGCTCTCGCATTCCGGGGCGCCCGGCCGGGCTCTCCGCCCCCGCTGCGCACAATTACCGTAAGTCAACTCCACTCGACTCAGGCGCCTGTCCGGCTACCCGAGTTCGCGGCCTCGTCAGACATCGGATTCATTCGTCTGGTGCTGCGACCGGGCAGGTTCACCGTGATCGGAAGGCGGCTCGTGGGACGAGCGCACGCGAAACGGCTGGTATTACTGGGGCATGCAGGAAGAGACCGCACGCTCCGCGATCGACACGTTCATCTCCGCGTTCAACGCCTCGGACGACAGCTATGTGACTGCCCTGCTCTCCCAGGCCCTGACCTCAGACGTGGTCTTCTGGGGGCCGTTGGGTCGCAGCGAAGGAATCGCGGCGGTCGAGCGGTTCGTGCTGGACATCCGACGCCACCCGGCGGGGACCGGCACGATGGTGCGCTGCTCAGCGGTGGACATGCCTGACGAATGGGCCCGGTACCAGTGGGTCTTCACCACGCCTGATGGAGGCCCCCGCCTGGCGGGAACGGATGTCGTCCATCTGCGACGGAGCCTCATCGACCAGGTCATCGTCTTCGCGGGGGAGATCGAGCCGTTCGCCTCCTGAGGCCCGGAACTTCTGTCGCTGTCCTTCTCCTGAACTTGCCCCGTCGGCGTTCGGGGGCTGCTGCTCGCGGTTGGTCAGGCCGCGGTGTTGAGGTGGCGTCCGCCCCAGCGAATGCCCTTTTCGCTGCGGGTGCGGGCGCGTTCCTTGCGTTGGGCGGCGAGTACGTCGGGGTGGCGGGCGTTGGTGTTGCGCCAGCGCAGGTAGCGGTGCAGTGCCTGGGTTTGCGCAGGGTGGCTGCGGTGGTGGGAGTTGGCCAGGGTGAACTGCCGCAGCGGGCCGAAGTGGGCCTCGATCGGGTTGGCCCAGGAAGCGTAGGTCGGGGTGAAGCACAGCTCGGCCTTGTTCTTCTTCGCCCAGCGGCGGATGCCCGCGCCGGTGTGGGCGGAGAGGCTGTCCAGGATGATGTAGATCGGGGCGCCGTCGGGTCGGGCGGCGCGGATCGACTTGAGCGCGGCCAGGGTGTTGGCGGTGCCCTTGCAGCGGCGGTTGACGGCCCACCGGCGGTCGTCGCCCACGGACCAGCAGCCGTGGAAGTAGGTGACGCCGTGGGTGCGGCGGTAGGTCGCCGGCAGCCGGTTTGGCTTGCCCTGCTTCGCCCAGCAGGAGCCTGCGGTGGGCCGCGGCCTCCCGCCCAGCGAGGGGCCAGGCAGGCCAGGCCGATCTCGTTGAACCGGTGGATCACGTCCCGGACGGTGTCCTCGTCGGCCTGGACCAGCTGGGCGATCACAGGCACCCGATTCCTGCCGGCCGAGGCCAGCAGCATCATCGCGCGCCGGTAGCGCACCGAGTTGGTGCTGCCCCGGCGCACGGTCTGCTGCAGCTACTGCCCCTCCTGGTCGGTCAGCCTGAACTAGGCGACCGGAGGCTTCACCGGGCAGGTCGGCGGCGACAGCGGCGCGCGGGGCGGGGGCGGGGGCGGGGGCGGGGCTCAGAGAGGGTTCGGCCGCTCACCGGCCACGGCCACGTGACCGACGAGTTCATCGACACCGTCGTCGCCCAGTGGCTCACCACGCTCGGCCGCGGCGCAGACGGCGCGCGGACTCCGTAGAGGCGCTCCGGGGCCCGGGCCGGCCCGGCACCCGGGCGCTCCGCCGGGCAGGTGGACGCCGGCCAGGGGCCGCACAAGCCGATCGGCCCCCGCCACGGCAGGGTGCTGCCGGTGGCGGGGGCCGAGTGCGAGCGAATGCTCAGGGACTGCGCTTGACCGCCTCGGTCGTCAGGAGACGAAGTAGGTCGGGTTGGGCAGCTTGTACGTGCGGTTGGCGTAGCCGCCGTCGAGGTCCGAGTACTGGTCGCCGAAGTTGGCGATGATCTCGTACCCGAGGTCGTCCTCGATGTGCTTGCGGGTGCCGGACTTGTACTGCACCGTCGTGCAGGTCCAGGTGCCCGGGGTGGCGCAGTCGCCCAGGTAGGCCGGCGGGTTGGCCTTGTCCTTGAGGAACATGTGGCCGGCGTCGAGGTTCACGTCGGCGCCGATCTTCTTCAGGTTCTCGACGGCGGCGGTGCGCTGCGCCTCGCTGAGACCGGAGTTGTAGAAGACCTCGACACCCTGGGACTCGGCGTACCGGACCAGCTCGGGGCTGCCGAACACGGCCGGACGGTCGGCCTTGTTCACGTAGTCGTTCCACGTGGTGGGGTTGTACGTGTAGTTGTAGCGCTTCTCGTAGTCGAGGCTGAGCAGCAGCGTGTCGTCGATGTCGAAGACGACGGCCGGCTTCTCGCCGTGACGGTGCGCCTTGCGGGCGGCCCGGTCGATGTAGCGCCTGGCGTCGGCGTCGATGTGCCGCAGGTCCTTGGCGTACGGGCTGTCCGGGGACGCCTGGTAGACGCCGTTGCTGTCGGCGGTGGTGCCGTAGTAGGTGTCGATGTCCTTCACCAACTGCCCGATGTTGTAGGGCTCGTGGGTGGAGTTCGCCGTGCTCTGGCCGGCGGTGGCCGCGCCCGCGCCGTACAGCGCGACGCCGGCGAGCGCACAGGCAGCACCGGCGGCAACGACTCTGTGGGACTTCCGCATGGATTCTCCGGATCTGGTGATGAGGGTTGACGTACCAGGTCAGAGATTGTCTACGCGCATAACACCAGTCCCTGCGAGGGCTGTTATCCGATCGATATGCAACTTCTCGCCCCGGCGCCTTGCGTTCGCACGACGGCCCCACAGGCTTCCCCTGTCCCCTGTCCCCTGCCCCCGGGGCCGAAATCCGCATGGGCCGACGAGGGTTCGCCGACGGGAGGCGGCAGGGTTCCACCGGTACGACGCCGGAGGGCTGGTCGTGGAGGGGACCGGCCCCCTGGGGAACCGAAGACATCTGCGGCGACACACGGCGTCGCCCGCCCCTCTCGCAGGAAGGCTGTCCATGAAATTCATCAAGGCGGACTGGGATCCCGAGCTGCACGGGTTCCGTCTCGATGCGGGCGCCTACCTGGCCGAGCTGCCGGGCCTGCGCGCCGGCCTGCCCCCGGGCGCCTGGTCCTTCGCCTCCGACCCGGGGCACTACGACATCAGTGGTGCCACACGGTGTGTGAAGGACCTGGAGCCGGCCGGGATCCACCTCGCCACCGACAAGAGCGCAGGCCTGGTCCTGGAGTTCGCGCCCAACAGGTGGAAGCACGACTCCGGCCTGCGTATCAGCTACTCGGGCGTGACGCACTTCTCCGTCGACCACGAACACTCCATCGACCGGATGCTCGTCGGCACCGTGCTCCTCGACGAGATCCTCCC
Organism: Streptomyces sp. NPDC007971; assembly: GCF_042958635.1. Taxonomy (NCBI): domain Bacteria; kingdom Bacillati; phylum Actinomycetota; class Actinomycetes; order Kitasatosporales; family Streptomycetaceae; genus Streptomyces; species Streptomyces sp. NPDC007971. The sequence goes on along the minus strand of NZ_JBIBJK010000005.1, from coordinate 364,592 downwards.
GGACGAGGACGGCGGCTGCACCCACGAGATCGCACTCACGGACGCGTCGATCACCGTCCGCTGCGCGGACCTGCAAGCCGTATGGGAAGACGCGGGCTGAGCGGCGGCGGCTGCGGGGTGTTCAGCCGGTGTAGGGGTCCGGGACCTTGCCGGGGCGGGCGAGGAACTCGAAGTCGCAGCCGGTGTCGGCCTGGGTGATCTGCCCGTTGTGGAGGACACCGTAGCCACGCTCGTACCGGGCGGGCGGGGGCGTCCAGGCGGCCCTGCGCCGCGCCAGCTCCCCGTCGTCCACGTGGAGATGCAGGCTGCGCGCCGCGACGTCCAGCGTGATGAGGTCCCCGGTGCGTACCAGCGCGAGCGGTCCGCCGATGTGCGACTCCGGGGCCACGTGCAGCACACAGGTGCCGTAACTCGTGCCGCTCATCCGTGCGTCGGAGATCCGCACCATGTCGCGCACCCCCTGTCGGAGCAGGTGGTCCGGGATGGGGAGCATGCCGTACTCGGGCATGCCCGGGCCGCCCTTGGGGCCGGCGCCCCTCAGCACCAGCACGCTGTCGGCGGTGATGCCGAGCGCGGGGTCGTCGACGGTGCGCTGCATGGTCCGGTAGTCGTCGAAGACCACGGCGGGCCCGGTGTGCCTGAGCAGGCGGGGCTCGGCGGCGATGTGCTTGATGACCGCGCCGTCCGGGCAGAGGTTGCCGCGCAGGACCGCGACCCCGCCCTCGCTCGCGACCGGGTTGTCACGGGGCCGGATGACGTCGTCGTGGTGCACCCGGGCACCGGCGAGCTGCTCGCGCAGGGTGTCGTACGACACCGTCGGCCGGTCCAGGTGGAGCAGATCGGGGATCCGGGACAGGAAGCCGGGCAGCCCGCCCGCGAAGTGGAAATCCTCCATCAGGTAACCCCGGCCGCCGGGACGGACGTTGGCGAGGACGGGCACGGTCCGGGCGATGCGGTCGAAGTCGTCGAGGGTGAGCCGCACCCCGGCGCGGCCGGCCATGGCGATCAGGTGGATGACCGCGTTGGTGGAGCCGCCGAGACCGAGCACGGTGGTGACGGCGTCCTCGAAGGCCTCCCGGGTGAGGATGTCGGGGAGCCTGCGGTCCCGGTGGACCAGCTCGACGACGGTCAGACCGGCCTTGGCGGCCATCCGGTCGTGGCCCGAGTCGACCGCCGGGATGCTGGACGCGCCCGGCACGGTCACACCGAGCGCCTCGGCCGCGGCGGTCAGCGTGGACGCCGTGCCCATGGTCATGCAGTGGCCCGGCGAGCGGGCGAGGCCGCTCTCCAGCTCGGTCATCTCGCAGTCGCCGATGAGGCCGGCCCGCTTGTCGTCCCAGTACTTCCACATGTCGGTGCCGGAGCCGAGGACCTCGCCCCGCCAGTGGCCCGGGAGCATGGGCCCGGCCGGTACGAACACGGCGGGCAGGCCCGCGGACGCCGCGCCCATCAGCAGCGCCGGGGTGGACTTGTCGCAGCCCCCCATCAGGACGGCGCCGTCCACGGGATAGGACCGCAGCAGTTCCTCGGTCTCCATCGCGAGCAGGTTGCGGTAGAGCATCGGGGTCGGCTTCTGGAAGGTCTCGCTGAGGGTGGAGACCGGGAACTCCAGGGGGAATCCGCCCGCCTGCCACACCCCGCGCTTCACGGCCTGCGCCCGGTCCCTCAGGTGCACATGGCAGGGGTTGATGTCGGACCAGGTGTTGAGGATCGCGACGACCGGCTTGCCCAGGTGCTCCTCGGGCAGGTAGCCGAGTTGGCGGGTGCGGGCGCGGTGGCTGAAGGAGCGCACGCCGCCGGTGCCGTACCACTGGTGGCTCCGCAGCTCTTCCGGGCACTTGCGGGCCGTGCTCATACGGGCCACCCGGCGACGAGGGCGGCGACCTCGGCGCGCGTCTCCTCGGGCAGCTGCCTGCTCGGCGGGCGGACGTCCCTGCGGCACAGGCCGATCGCGGCGAGGGCCTCCTTGACCACGGCGACGTTGTCGGCGGAACCGTGGGCGGCGCGCAGTTCCTCGAAGCGGCGGATCCGTTCCCAGACCTTCATGGCGGCCGGATGGTCGCCGGATCGGAGCGCTTCCCTCATGGTCAGCGGGAGGGCCGGGGCGACGTTCACGAGTCCCGAGGTGAAGCCGGTGGCGCCCGCGGAGAAGTAGGACGGTGCGTACGGCTCGGCGAGGCCCGCGACCCACACGAAGCGGTCCAGGCCCGCGTCCCGCGCGAAGGCGGCGAACCGCGCGGCGTCCGGGACGGCGTACTTCACGCCGATGACGTTCGGGCAGTGGTCGGCGAGTTCGGCGAGGCGGGCGCCGGGCAGGCGGTCGTTGCGGAGGTAGGGGACCACGCCCAGTTCGGGCACGGAGTCGGCGAGGGCACGGTGGTAGTCCACCCAGCCGGCGGCCGAGACGTACGGGTGCACCGGCTGGTGGACCATCACCATGCGGGCACCCAGGTCACGGGCGTGGCGGGCGGCGGCGATCGCGGTGGGCAGGTCGTGGCCGACGCCGGCCAGCACCTCGGCGCGGTCACCGGCCTCCGCCACGGCCGCCTCGGTGACCAGGCGGCGCTCTTCGGGCGCGAGGGCGTAGAACTCGCCGGTGTTGCCGTTGGGGGTCAGGGTGCGGATCCCGCCGTCGAGCAGTCGGCGCAGCAGGGCCCGGTGGGTGTCCTCGGCCACGGAGCCGTCCTCGGCGAACGGGGTCACCGGGATGGCCACCACGTCGGCCAGGGCCGCCCGCTGGGTCTCGAACCTCGCGCTGCTCATCGCTGCCCCTCCGTCGGCCCGGTCCCGGGGAAGGCGCGTCGCACGAAGGACGCGATGTGGGCGTGCAGGGCGCTCGCCGCGCCGTCCGCGTCGCCCTCCAGCGCGAGCCGCAGGATCTCCCGGTGCTCGGCGGCCTCCCGGTCCCAGGAGGGTTCGTTCGCCCAGGCCACGGCCGAGACGAGGGCGGCCTGGTCGCGGACCTCGTCCAGCATCCGGCCGAGCAGCGGGTTGCCGCACGGCAGATAGAGGGCGCGGTGGAACTCCCGGTTGGCCAGGGAGCGTTCGGCGGTGTCGGCGGCGGCGTCGGCCCGGGTGAGGGCCTCGCGGGCGGGGTCGAGGCAGGCGCCGCGCACCACGGAGCGCCTGAGCGCCTCGGGTTCGAGGAGCAGCCGCACGTCGTGGACCTCGCGCGCCATGTCCGCGTCCACCCTGCGCACCGTGACGCCCCTGTACTCGTTCATCACGACCAGGCCGGTCCCGGCGAGCGTCTTCAGCGCCTCCCGCACCGGGGTCTTGGACACCCCGAACTGCGCGGCCAGCTCCGTCTCGACCAGGGCCCGGCCAGGGGGCAACTGCCCGGTGAGGATGCGGTGTCTGATCGCGTCCAGGACATAGTGCGTGCGGGACGGGATCGGTGTGGGCACAGAGGTCATGCGGCCCTCTCGTATCTCACATATCGCGTCTCATATATGACGTACGACGTACGACGCGTCGAAGGTAGGAGTGGGCCCGGGTTTCGTCAACGCTTCTGACAAAAGAGGGCGGACCGCCGGGGCGGTCACCGCGGACGGTCGTGGTTCCGGCAGAAGAAGGCCGGCCGCCGGGGGCGCGCGGCTCAGACGGTGCGGATGTCGCCCTCGACGGCGGGGAACGTGGGCCTGCCGAAGGCCTCGGCCGCACGCGCGGCGGCCGCCTCGCGGGTGAGCGTGGGGCCGACGTGGGTGACGAGCAGCTCGCGCACGTGTGCGTCCCGGGCGATACGGCCTGCGTCCTCGGGCGTCAGGTGGACCTGCTGGACGTGTTCGCCGGCGCGATGTCCGGTGATGTCCGCCTCGCACAGGAACAGATCGGCGCGGGTGGCGAGTTCGGTGAGTGCGGGGCAGGGCCCGCTGTCCCCCGAGTACGCCAGCACGCTGCCCTGGCTCTCGGCGCGCAGCCCGTACGCCTCCGTGTCGTGCGCGACGGCACGGGCGGTCAGACGCAGGTTCCAGTGCCGGACGTCGTGGCCGTCGTACAGGTCCCGGAAGTCGAAGACTCCCTTGAGGAACTCGATGTCCGGGCGGCCGAAGAAGCCGGCCAGCCGGCGCGCGCAGTCCTGCGGCGCGTACACCGGGATCGGCGCGTGCGGGGCCATCCCGCCGAAGGCGAAGGCGTAGGCGGCGGCGAGCAGGTCGGCGCTGTGGTCGGCGTGCAGATGCGAGATCCAGATCGCGGTGAGCCGGGCGGGATCCGTGTGCCGCTGCAACGCGGCGAACGTACCGGGCCCCGCGTCCACCCACACCTCGGCGCCTCCCCCGGACACCAGGTAGCCGGAGCAGGGGCGGTCCGGCCCCGGGTGCGGGGAGGCGGTGCCGAGGACGGTGAGCGTGAGTGGCATGGAGGGAGATTACGACGCCCCGGACCCGCCCCGGCCCACTTGACCGACCGGAGCCCGGGTGGTTCGGCCGGGCGGCGAGGAAGGCGGCACCACCGGCGTGCCGGACGGTGCGCTCGCCGTCCGCCGTGCCGCGGGACACCTCCGCCGGGGTGCCGGGGAACTTCGAGGGACTCTCGAACAGCATGCCGCCGAAGTCGATCAGCACGTGCGGGCGGCGGGCCCTGCCATGGCACTCCCGTTCCCTGTCCCCGCCCCCGTCGCCGTCCGGGCCCTGTCCCCGCCCCAGTCCGGGCCCCGGCGCCGTCCGGGCCCTGTCCGCGCCCCGTCCGCGTCCGCGTCCGGGTGTCCACTTGTCGACGTGTCTATGGCCGCCACCCCGGGTCCCGCCCGCTCAGCCCCAGTGCCCGGTCCAGCAGCGGAGCGCTCTCCGGGACCGGCACGAGCGGGCCGAAGAGGCCGCCGCCGCGGTCCGGGTCGTCGGCCGCGGCGCGGAGGAAGACGAGGGCCGAGTCGAGGGCGGCGGGGTCGGGGGCGTAGGACTGGCCGGTCGCGCGGGCCAGGTCCCAGCCGTGGATCACCAACTCGTCGGCGACGACCGCGCCCGCGATCGCGCCGGGCAGGTCCACTCCGCCCGCGCGGGTCATGCCGGTCCAGGCGGCCGGGTCGCGCCAGGCGTCGGCCAGCTCGTCCAGTGCCTTGGCCAGTTCCTCGCGCCAGCCGGGGCCGATGTCCGGGACGGCGGAGTTCGGGTTGGTGTCGGTGGTCGCACCGAGATCCTTGCGGGCCGCGTCGCGGAAGGCGACGGACAGCCCCTGCACATGGCCCAGCAGGTGGCGGGCCGCAAGGTCCGGGCAGGGCGTCGGGGCCGACAGCTGGTCGTCGGTCACGGCCTCGGCGAGGCGTGCCACGATCCGGGTCTGCGGGCCGAGGTCGAGGATCATGTCGGTCATGACTGGCTCCTGGGAGACGGCGAACCCTGTACGTCATGGTGACCGGCCGGCTCCCGGAAACTCATCGGTGCCGCGCGGGCGCGCAGCCGCCGCCAGGGCGACCGGCCGCCTTCGAGGCACCACGCCGCGATCACCGGGTCGCACAGCGCGCAGCCGAAGGACGCGTCGTGGGCGAACGGGACGATCGGTGGCCCTTGAGGTGGTGCACCACGTCCCAGGCGGTTCCAGCACGCTCACCGCCCGCTTCCGGCCCACGCACCACCGCCTCCGGCAAGCTCACCGACGGCTCGGCACGCCCGCCAACCGCTCAGCGTGCTCGCCGACCTCCTCCGGCACACCCCTCGACCGCCTCCAGCACATGCACCGGCCGCCTCCAGCCCGCTCGCCGACCGCCTCCGGCGCGCTCACGGGTCAGCGGGCGGCGAGCGCCTCGCGTACCGCGGCGAGGTCGCCGTCCGACGCCAACCCGGCGTGATACAGCCGCAGTTCGGTGGCGCCCAGGGCACGCGCGCGTGCCGCGTCCGCCGCCAGCGTGCCGGGGCTGCCACCCATCCCGGAGACCACCGTGAAGTTGGCGGCCAGCACCGTCTGCACGCGCGCGTGCTCGGCGAAGGGAGCCAGCAGGCCCGTACCGCCCGCACAGGGCACCACCACGCCGTCCGCGACCGAGAGGATGTGTGCGGGGTCGACGCCGACGTTGGCGCCGCAGTGGTACGCCACCGGGTCGGCGTGCAGCAGGATCCGGAAGCCGTCGGGTGCGGCGGCGCGCACGGCGGTGACGGCCTCCTCCTGGAGGGCGCGGGCCGCGCTGTCGCGCCACGCGCGCGTGGCGGCCGCGGTGTCCTCGCCGAGGAGCTTCTCGACCGTCGGCCAGCCCCCGTCCTCGGCGGCTCCCCGCCACAGGGGCTCCAGCGCCGTGCGTACGGCGGCCGCCAGCTCGTCCGCCTCCAGGCCTTGTGCGCCGTAGCCGGTGCGGCAGGCCGGGCAGAAGCAGAGCGCCATCAGGTACTGCCCGGCGTCCCCGAGGCCGACCCCGGACGTCTTGTCGTGGGCGTGCAGGTGCTGGAGCCCGTACCAGCCGAGGGACTCCAGCTCGGTGCCGTGCGCGCCGGGGCGCACCGCGGCCTCGGCGGCCAGGTCGACCAGGTACGCGCGCGTGGCGGGCTGGGCGATGCAGGGCGCCCACGGGTAGCGGTCGCCGTAGGCGTTGACGACCGAGGTGTCCGGATGTTCGGCGCCCAGGCGGGAGTTGTGCGCGAGGACGACCCAGGTGTGCACCTCGACACCGGCCGCCGCGAGTGCCTCGGCGGCCTCGCCGTAGGCGTTCCCCGGGGCCCAGCGCCCGGCCGGGTAGGGCCGCAGACCGCGGCCCGCCCAGCGGTCGCCCGGGGGGTAGAGGACGGCCGCGTACTCGGCGGTGACGATGCGGTGGCGGGGGTGCCGGGGGGTCAGCGCGCGGGTGGAGTGGTAGGCGGACGCGAGGGTCGCCTGCCGCACGCCGAGCGCGGCGATCCGGGCGGGTGCCGCGGGGTCCCCGACGACGTCCCAGGGGTAGACGAACGCCGACGCCTTCACGCCTCCTCCTCCAGCAGCGCGTGTCCCCGCTCGATCAGCCGGGCGAGCTGCTTGACGTGGTCCTCGCCCGGCTCGTGCAGCGGGGGCCGCACCTCGCCCACGTCCAGACCGCGCAGCCGTACGCCCGCCTTGACGAGCGAGACGGCGTAGCCGTGGCCCTGGGCGCGCAGTTCCACGAACGGGCCGTAGAAGCCGTCCAGGAGGCGGCGCACGGTGTCCTGGTCGCCGGTCCGAAGGGCCCGGTGGAAGGCGAGGGCGATCTCGGGGGCGAAGCAGAAGACGGCCGAGGAGTAGAGGGTGACGCCGAGGGCGCGGTAGGCGAGCTGGGTCTGCTCGGCGGTGGGCAGACCGTTGAAGTACAGGAAGTCGCCGGGGACCTCGGTGCGCACGGCGCTGATGATGCGCTGCACGAGGTCGAGGTCGCCGAGGCCGTCCTTGAGGCCGATGATGCCGTCGGTGCGGGCGAGCCCGATCACCGTCCGCGGGGTGAAGACGGCGTTGTCGCGCTGGTAGACGATCACGGGCAGGGCGGTGGCCGCGGCGATGTCCCGGTAGTGCCGCAGCAGGCCCTCCTGGCCGGCCAGGACGAGGTACGGCGGCATGGCGAGGAGCCCGTCGGCGCCCGCCTCCTCGGCCAGTCGCGCGTGGCGGACGGCGAGCGCGGTGCCGTAGCCGGCGCCCGCGACCACCGGGACACGCCCCTCGGCCGCCTCGACGGCCGCCCGCACGCAGGCCTCGAACTCCTCCGGCAGCAGTGCGTGGAACTCCCCGGTGCCGCAGCAGGCGAACACGGCGGCCGCGCCGTCCGCGACGCCCTGGCGCACATGGGTGCGGTAGACGTCGAGGTCGAGGGAGCCGTCGGGGCCGAAGGCCGTGACGGGGAAGAAGAGCGGCCCCTTCGGGTCGCGGAGCCGGGCGGCGAGAGGGGCTGGCGTCACGGGCGCTCCCTGTCGGTGCATGTTTCTGATCAGCGTCTATATTTCTGAACGACTTCACGCTACGGTCCCGCCTCGGGGCGGGTCAAGCGGGCAAACCCGCAACACGGCAATGGATTTCCCCGCCCCGCGGCACACTTGACTGGGCCCGTCGCGGCTCCCTAGCGTGCCCATGGATGTGAATCCGGTCCATGAATGTGACCATCGTCAAGGAGACCGAGGATGCCCGCTCCCCGCACCGTTCTGCTCACCGGCGCCGCCGGCGGGCTCGGCACCCTGATGCGGACCCTGCTGCCGGAGTACGGCTACACGCTGCGGCTGTTCGACGTGCGCCCCCTCGACGACGCACCCGGAGCCGTCACCGCGGACCTCACCGACAAGGAGGCGCTGCGCGAGGCCGTGCGGGGCGTGGACGCGGTCCTCCACCTCGCGGGCATCTCCCTGGAGGCGCCCTTCGAGAAGATCCTGAGGTCGAACATCGAGGGCACCTACAACCTCTACGAGGCAGCGCGCCTGGAGGGCGTCCCCCGGATCGTCTTCGCCTCCTCCAACCACGCCGTCGGCTTCACCCCGGCACCGCGCCAGGGCGACCCGCTCATCCCCGTCGACACCCCGCACCGCCCGGACACCTTCTACGGCCTGTCGAAGTCCTTCGGCGAGGACCTCGCGCAGCTGTACTGGGACAAGCACGGCCTGGAGACCGTCTCGGTGCGCATCGGCTCCTGCTTCCCGGAGCCGAACAGCGTGCGCATGCTCTCGGTGTGGATGAGCCCGGCCGACGGCGCCCGCCTCTTCCACGCGGCCCTGACCGCCGAGGACGTCGGCCACACGGTCGTCTACGGCTCCTCGGCCAACACCCGCCTGTGGTGGGACCTCACGTCGGCACGTGCCCTCGGCTACGAGCCGCAGGACGACTCCGAGCCGTACGCCGGAAAGCTGATCGCCGAACAGGGCGAGCTCGACCCGCAGAACCCGGCCCACAGCCACCTGGGCGGGCACTTCGTGAACGACCCGCCGATCTGGCCGTACTGAACCGGTCCGACCAGGCTGATCCTGCCGGGCCGACAGCACGAGGCCGGCCCGACCACGCAGGGCCGGCCCGACCGGATCAGTCCGATCCGATCCGGCCATGTCGAACCGATCCGGCCATACCGAGCAGTACGAGGAGGCGGAAAACGATCGCCCACGACGGCGGGCGGGCCCCGAACGGGCCCGCCCGCCGTCGCATTCGGGCATCCCGGGCGCCCGCCCCCACCCCCGCGCCGGGCAGCCGTGCAGGTCCGAGGCGGGCACCCGACTTCACAAACGGGCACACACAGGCAGTACCGGGCCTGAAACAGGGCTGGTCAGCGCCGGACAGCCCCTGTAGAACTTCCCCCATGGGCCCGAACGGGCAGCTCCACAGGGAAGCGGGTGACGAGATGACCACCAGGACGGCGGAAGAGCGCCAGCGCGAGATCGTGCGGGCCGCACGGAACACCGGCTCGGTCGACGTCACCGCGCTCGCCGTGGAGCTGGGCGTGGCCAAGGAAACCATCCGGCGCGATCTGCGCGCCCTGGAGGACCACGGCCTGGTCCGCCGTACGCACGGCGGCGCCTATCCGGTCGAGAGCGCCGGCTTCGAGACGACGCTCGCCTTCCGCGCCACCAGCCACGTCCCGGAGAAGCGCAGGATCGCGGTTGCCGCGGCCGAGCTGCTCGGGGACGCGGAGACGGTCTTCGTCGACGAGGGCTTCACCCCGCAGCTCATCGCCGAGGCCCTGCCCACGGACCGGCCGCTGACCGTCGTCACCGCGTCCCTGCCGGTCGCGGGCGCCCTCGCCGAGGCCGAGAACATGTCGGTCCTGCTTCTCGGCGGGCGGGTGCGGGCCGGCACGCTGGCCACCGTCGACCACTGGACGACGAAGATGCTGGCCGGATTCGTCATCGACCTCGCCTACATCGGGGCCAACGGCATCTCCCGCGAACAGGGCCTCACCACCCCCGACCCCGCGGTGAGCGAGGTGAAGGCCCAGGCCATCCGTGCCGCCCGGCGCACCGTCTTCGCGGGCGTGCACACCAAGTTCGGAATGGTCAGCTTCTGCCGGTTCGCCGAGGTCGGCACGCTGGAGGCGATCGTCACGAGCACGCAGCTCCCGGCGGCCGAGGCCCAGCGCTACTCCCTGCTGGGCCCGCAGGTCATCCGGGTCTGAATTCCGCACTCACTACTCCTGCAGCCCCTCCACGCCTTGCGGTGCCCCTTATGCCCAGATATACGCAGGTATCCCCATCCATTCAGGAGCGACCCATGCGCACCCCGAGCCGACGGAGTCCGCGAGCCACGCTCGCCATGGCCGCCGCAGGGACGCTGCTCGCCCCGCTGCTCTCCGGCTGCTGGGCCGGAGCGGGCGGGACCGGTTCCGGCGGCGACTCCATCAACGTGCTGATGGTCAACAACCCCCAGATGACCGAACTCCAGAAGCTGACCGCCGCGCACTTCACGAAGGAGACCGGCATCAAGGTCAACTTCACCGTCCTGCCCGAGAACGACGTCCGCGACAAGATCAGCCAGGACTTCGCCAACCAGGCCGGCCAGTACGACGTCGCCACGCTCTCCAACTACGAGATACCGATCTACGCCCGCAACGGGTGGCTGCACGACATGGACGCGTACGTCTCCAAGGACCGGCCCTACGACGAGCAGGACGTGCTGAAGCCGATGCGCCAGTCGCTGACCGGCGACGACGGCAGGCTCTACGGGCAGCCCTTCTACGGCGAGTCGTCCTTCCTGATGTACCGCAAGGACGTGTTCGCGGCGAAGGGCCTGACCATGCCGGCCCACCCGACCTGGCAGCAGGTCGCCGGCCTCGCCGCGAAGGCGGACGGTGCACGGCCCGGCATGAAGGGCATCTGCCTGCGGGGACTGCCCGGCTGGGGCGAGCTGATGGCACCGCTCACCACCGTCGTGAACACCTTCGGCGGCACCTGGTTCGACAAGGGCTGGAAAGCCCGCCTGGACTCCCCCGAGTTCGAGAAGGCGACAAAGTTCTATGTCGATCTCGTCCGCAGTCACGGCGAGTCGGGCGCGGCCCAGTCCGGCTTCGCCGAGTGTCTCAACGACATGACCCAGGGCAAGGTCGCCATGTGGTACGACGCCACCTCCGCGGCCGGTCTGCTGGAGGCGGCCGGCTCGCCGGTCAAGGGCAAGCTCGGCTACGCGCCCGCCCCCGTCGAGCGGACGGACTCCTCCGGCTGGCTCTACACCTGGGCCTGGGGCATCCAGAAGGCGTCCCACAACCCCGACAGGGCCTGGAAGTTCATCTCCTGGGCGTCGGGCAAGGGCTACGAGCAACTGGTCGGAGGCACCAGCGGCTGGTCCGACGTCCCGGCGGGCAAGCGGGCGTCGACGTACACGAACGCCGAGTACCGCAAGTCGGCCGCCGCCTTCCAGGAGATGACGAAGGAGGCCATCGAGAGCGCCCGCCCGGACGACCCCGGCGTGCAGCCGCGCCCCGCGCCCGGCATCCAGTTCGTCGGCATCCCCGAGTTCACCGACCTCGGCACCAAGGTCTCCCAGGAGATCAGCGCGGCCATCGCCGGACGCCAGTCCACCGAATCGGCCCTCGAGAAGTCCCAGCAGCTCGCCGAGAAGATCTCCAAGGAGTACGAGGGACGATGACAGCGACGACGACGGTTCCCGTCACGGCAACCCCCGTAAGAACCATGAACCAGCCCTCGGCCCGGCTGCGCGCCTGGGCCACCCGCGGCCCGCTCCTGCCGGCCCTCGTCTTCATGATCGCGGTGACCCAGCTGCCGTTCGTGGCCACGCTGGTGATCTCCTTCTTCGACTGGAACGCCCTCTACCCCAAGGCCCGGCACTTCACCGGCCTCGACAACTACCGCCAGGTGCTGACCGACGCGGACCTGCGCCACTCGGTGTGGACGACCGTGCTGCTCACGGCGGCGGTGGTGCTGGCCAGCCTGGTCCTCGGCCTGGCGCTGGCGCTGCTGCTGGACCGGAGGTTCCGCGGCCGGGGTGCCGTACGCACCCTGCTCATCGCCCCGTTCCTGGTGGTGCCCGTCGCCGCGGCGCTGCTCTGGAAGCATGTGCTCTACAACCCCGAATACGGCCTGCTGAATGGGTTGTTGCACTATGTGGGCGGCCCACAGCCGGACTGGATCTCGCACACCCCGCTGCTCGCGGTCGAGGCCTCCCTGGTGTGGCAGTGGACGCCGTTCATGATGCTGATCCTGCTGGCCGGACTGCAGAGCCGGGACCAGCAGCAGATCGAGGCCGCACGGGTCGACGGCGCGAGCGACTGGCAGATCTTCCGCCACCTCACCCTGCCCCACCTGCGCCGCTACCTCGAACTGGGCGCCCTGCTGGGCTCGATCTACATCGTGCAGAACTTCGACGCGGTGTTCACGATCACCTCCGGCGGCCTCGGCACCGCCAACCTGCCCTACACCGTCTACCAGAGCTTCTACCAGGCCCACGAGAACGGCCTCGCCTCGGCCGCCGGCGTCCTGGTGGTCATCGGCTCGATCATCATCGCGACCTTCGCCCTGCGCGTGGTGTCGTCCCTGTTCCGCGAGGAGGTGTACGGCGCATGAGCGCAACCGCCGCACCGCGCAGCAGCGCAGCCGCCCGGCCGCGCAAGAGCCGCCGCGGACTCGGTCTCGGCCTGGTGGCCTGGCTGGCCGGGATCGTCTTCTTCCTGCCCATCGCCTGGATGGCCCTGACCTCCTTCCACTCCGAGGCGGACGCGGCGACCAACCCGCCCTCCTTCGCCGCCTCCCTCACCCTGGACGGCTACCGCGAGTTCTTCGGCACGGGCGGCGGCGCGAGCCCGTGGCCCGCGCTGATCAACTCCACGGTGGCGTCCGTGGTCTCCACGGTGTGCGTCCTGCTCCTCGCCCTCCCGGCCGCGTACGCGCTGTCCATCCGGCCGGTGAAGAAGTGGACCGACGTCCTGTTCTTCTTCCTGTCCACGAAGATGCTGCCGGTCGTGGCGGGCCTGCTGCCGATCTACCTGTTCGCCAAGAACACCGGCATGCTCGACAACATCTGGCTGCTGGTCGTCCTCTACACCTCCATGAACCTGCCGATCGCGGTGTGGATGATGCAGTCCTTCCTCGCCGAGGTGCCGGTCGCCGTCATCGAGGCGGCGCGGGTGGACGGAGCCCGGCTGCCGATGATCCTCGCGCGCGTGGTGGCCCCGATCGCCCTGCCCGGCATCGCCGCCACCGCCCTGATCTGCTTCATCTTCAGCTGGAACGAACTGCTTTTCGCCCGAGTCCTGACGGGCGTGGTCGCCGAGACCGCCCCCGTCTTCCTGACCGGCTTCATCACCAGCCAGGGCCTGTTCCTGGCCAAGGTGTGCGCCGCGTCGCTCGTCATCTCCCTGCCGGTGCTCGCCGCGGGGTTCGCCGCCCAGGACAAGCTGGTCCAGGGCCTGTCGTTGGGAGCCGTGAAATGAAGGCCGCCGTCATCGAGTCCGTGGGCCGCGCCGTCGTCACCGAGGTCCCGGACCCGACGCCAGGGGCCCGCGAGGTCGTCGTGGAGGTCGCCGCCTGCGGCCTGTGCGGGACCGATCTGCACATTCTCCAGGGCGAGTTCGCACCCAAGCTGCCCATCGTCCCCGGCCACGAGTTCGCGGGCGAGGTGGTCGGGGTGGGCAGCCGGGTCACCGAGCTCGCGGTCGGCGACCGGGTGGCCGTGGACCCCTCCCTGTACTGCTACGAGTGCCGTCAGTGCCGTGCCGGCCACAACAACCTGTGCGAGCGGTGGGCCGCGATCGGCGTGACGACGGCGGGCGGAGCGGCACGGTACGCGCTCGCCCCGGTGGCGAACTGCGTGAAGCTGCCCGAGCATGTGCGCACCCAGGACGCGGCCCTGGTGGAGCCGCTGTCCTGCGCGGTACGCGGCTACGACGTCCTGCGCTCCCGCCTCGGCGCCCACGTGCTCGTCTACGGCTCGGGGACGATGGGCCTGATGATGCTGGAGCTGGCCAAGCGCACCGGTGCGGCGAGCGTGGACGTGGTGGACGTCAACCCCGCCCGCCTGGAGACGGCCCGCCGGCTCGGCGTCTCGGGTGCCGCGGCCGGTCCGGACGAACTGGACCGTCCGCAGGGCTGGGACGTGGTCGTGGACGCGACCGGCAACGCGGCGGCGATCCAGGACGGTCTGGACCGGGTGGCGAAGGCGGGCACGTTCCTGCAGTTCGGGGTGGCGGACTACGCGACGCGGGTGACGATCGACCCGTACCGCATCTACAACCAGGAGATCACCATCACCGGGTCCATGGCGGTGCTGCACAGCTTCGAGCGGGCGGCGGAGCTGTTCGCGAACGGCGTGCTGGACCCCGATGTGTTCATCAGCGACCGGATCCCGCTGGAGCGGTACCCCGAGGCGCTGGAGCAGTTCGCCGCCGGGGTGGGGCGCAAGATCGTGGTGGTGCCCTGAGCCGATCGGCGCGGGGCAATCGGCGCAGGGCGAACAGCGCGGGGCAATCGGCGCAGGGCGAACAGCGCGGGGCGAACGAGTGCAATCGGGTGCGATCGGCTGTCGGGACGGTCGGTAAGGGAACGGTAAAGCGGTGTCGTTCGTTCACCCGGCATGACAGCTATGACCCCTGGCTCGAACATCCCTCTGGCCGTCGCCCGGGTGACGGTGGACGTCGCCGCACCGGTGCGGCTCGACGTGTCGGGCCTGCTGCTCACCGCCGACGGCAAGGTGCGCTCCGACGACGACTTCATCTTCTACAACCAGCCCGCCGGGCCGGGCGTGACGTACACGTCCGGCGGCGGTGCGGCCCCCGACGCGATCACGGTCGACACCGGCGCCGTGCCGCCGGACATCGAGAAGATCGTGGTCACGGCCAGCCCGGACGCGGCCGGCCAGACGTTCCAGGGCATCGAGCCGACGGCCACGATCCGGGATGCGGACGGCGGGTCGGCCCTGGCCACGTTCACGCCGCCCCGGCTCGGCACGGAGACGGCGCTGGTGATCGTGGAGATCTACCGCCGGGGCGGCGCATGGAAGGCCCGCGCCGTGGGACAGGGGTATGCGAACGGGCTCGCGGGCATCGCCACGGACTTCGGTGTGACGGTGGAGGAGCCCGCCGCCTCGCCCGCTGCTCCGGCGCAGCAGCCGCCCGCCCCGGCTGCCCCGCCCGCTCCTCCTGCTCCGCCCGCCCCGCCGGTGCCCGCCGCGCAGGCCCCCGCCGCACCGCCGGCCCCCGCGGCCCCGCCCGCCCCCGTGCCCGGCGCCGGGAAGATCAACCTGGACAAGGGCCGGGTGAGCCTCCAGAAGAACCAGACCGTGTCGCTGGTCAAGGGCGGACGCCCGCTGCTCTCCCTGGTGCAGATGGGCCTGGGCTGGGAGCCCGCGTTCCACGGCCGGGACATCGACCTGGACGCCTCGGTCATCGCCTACGGCCCGCAGCGCAACGCCGTCGACAGCTGCTACTTCGGCAAGCTGACGATCCTGAACGGCGCGATCAGACACTCCGGCGACAACCTCACGGGTGAGGGCGGGGGCGACGACGAGGTGATCACGGTCGACCTCGGCCGTCTCCCGCAGGAGGTCACCGGTCTGGTCTTCACCGTCAACTCCTTCTCCGGACAGAAGTTCACCGAGGTCGCCAAGGCCTACTGCCGACTCATCGACGCGGCCACCGGCGAGGAACTGGTCCGCTTCGACCTCACCCACGCCGAGCCGCAGACGGGCGTGATGATGGCCAAGCTGGTCCGCCAGTTCTCCGGCGAGTGGGACATGACGGCGATGGGCGAGTTCGTGAAGGCGCGGACGGTACGGAACATGGTCGAGCCGGGGGCCCGGGCCCTGTGACACCCTGCGGGCCGGAGCGGAGGAGACCGCCGGTGTGCCTCCCCGCTCCGGCCCGGCCGGTCCTCACCCCGCCGGCCGCAGTCCCTCCGTCAGCAGCGTCAGATAGCGGCGGATCTCACGCCCCTGTCCGTCCGCCAGCTCCGACGCCGTGGCCACCCCGTGGGCCAGCCGCAGCACCTCGATCGGCTCCAGGTCGGCCCGCAGGACCCCGGCGGCCTGCGCCGCCGCCACCAGCCGCGTCGCCGCGCCCTTCACGGACGTACCGCACGCCGTCATCGCGACCGAGCCGCCGTCCGTGACCGCCGAGCCCAGCAGGGACTTCAGACCGCGCGTCTGGATCGTGGCGACACACAGCTCGTTCAGCCACTCCGTCAGCGCCTCGCCCGGCGCCAGCTCCCCGGCCAGTTCGTCGGCGCGCGTCCCCAGGGCCTCGATCCGGTCCACGTACGCCGCCTCCAGCAGCGCCTGCCGCGTCGGGAAGTGCCGGTAGAGCGTGCCCGAGCCGACACCCGCCCGCTTGGCGATGTCGTCGAGCGACGCGTTCTCCCCATGCTCGGCGAAGGCCTCCGCCGCCACCTTCAGCAGACGCTCGTAGTTGCGCCGGGCGTCCGCACGCATGGGCCTCACCTGCGGCATCCAGATACTCCTTGCGAACCGGGAACCCTCCGAGCACTCCACCTTCCCCTCAACCCGCAGGTCGGGCAAGGGGCGAGGTCCTGGACGACGCGCTCGCCCGCAGGTCCGGCAGGGGGCGAGGTCCTGGACGAGACGATCGCGGCCGCCCCGTCACCGCCGCTCGGGCGGCTCATGGTCACCGGTGGCCGGGTCCGGTCCGGGGTCGCGGTGAACCGCGCCGGTGCCCAGCAGGACGGTGGCGCGCGCCCGCATGGGGCCGTCACCGCGGCGGGAGAGCACGGCGATCTCGGCCACGCGCGCGTGCAGGACGCCGAGCCGGGCGGCGTACTCGGCCGCGAGGACGCGGGGTTCACGGGTGCGCCCGAGCGAGAGATGCGGGGTGAAGCGCGCACAACGCCCCGTGCAGGAGGGGAACGGCTCACCCAGTGTGCGCCGGAGCTGCGTCCAGGGGGCGGCACCGGCCGCCGCGGGATCGAGCCACACGGTGGAGCAGGACCGGTGGCGGAAGGCGCGGACCCCGCTGAGCCGGATGTCGAAGGCCTCGCACTGCGCGGCCGCGGAGGCCAGCAACGGGAGCGCCGCCGGGAAGTCGTCCTCCGGGACGAAGCCGAAGAGCAGGTTCACATGGGGCGGCCAGCGGCGGATCTGCGGGTCGTGCTCGGCGCGGATCCGCTGGATGGCGGGCCACAGTCCGGCCGGGGGAAGCCATGCCACGGCGGTCCGGGGTGTGGGGGCCGACTCGATGCGGCCGAGGAGCTCGGCCGGGCCGGACGTCGGGGGGCGGGGCACACCGCCATCATGTCCCCGCCCGCCGACGGCCGCCGCCCCTCGACTCCGGTGGGTGGCTCACTCGACCGACGTGTGCACGGTCACCGAAGTGCTGGAGAAACGCTCGACTCCGGCCCCGTGCATGCGGCTGTGGCTGTGCCGGGACACCCAGCGCTGGTGAACATGGCTGGAGGCCGCGTGCTCGTGCTCGTGCCTCTTCGCCGCCGGACGCTCGTCGTCGCGCCGCATCGCCGCCGGGCCTTTCTGCTCGTGCTTCTTCACCGCGGGACGCTTGCCCTCATGTTTCTTCGCCGTCGGGCGCTTGTCCTCGTGCTTCTTCGCCGCCTGACGCTTGTGGCCGTGCTTCTTCGCCGGATGCCGGGTCGCGTGCGAGTAGGAGTGCCGCTCGCCGTCCGGGGCGCCCCACGTGACCACGGCGTCGGCCTGCGCGGTGGCCACCGCGGACACCTGCTGCGGATCATCGGAGTCGTCGGCGTGGCCGACGCCGGCGCCGAGGGCGGACAGCCCCGCGACGACTGCGGCCGTGAGTGCGGCGCGTCGGAACCTGCGCATGGTGTGACCCTTTCTCACCTGAGCGTGAAATCCTGTTTCCGTATTGATTACTCAGTGTGAGACTAGACCTACGCTTCGTAGTATCTCGCCATCTGGGATCGGGCGCCGTGTCGGCACGTTGCCCGGTGCGCCGCGCCGGCTCGTCGCGTGGGGCGGGCCCGTCCGGAATCAGCGCGCGTAGCGAGTCGTGATCAACGGGTCGTCCTGGTGAGGTCCTTGATCCGGATCATCGGGGCGCGCAGGTGGAGGGTGAGCGCGCGAGCCGGCGAGGGTGAACGATGCGGGGCGCAAGAGGCGGTGCGCAGGTACGGTCCGGCGGTCAGGGCTGGTTCTGTGCACGGTGCACAAGGGTGTGGCCCGCACCCCCCGTAGAAGTGCGGGCCACGATCGGGCCGGCCGCGGTCAGGCCGTCCATGGCCAGCGGGCGTCACGGGCGGCTTCGAGCAGGGACACCATCCGGAAGGCCGAGTCCGACAGACCCCCGAAGGTGTGGCGGTTGCCCGTGCCCGAGGGGCCGTGGCCCGCCCGGTAGCCCTCCAGGTTCCAGGTGTAGACCGGGATGTGCTCCGGGATCTGGGCGGTCGGGTCGCCGTGCCGGTGCGCCGTGTACTGCTCGTCGGTGATGATCAGCACCCGGTCGTGCTTCCTGTAGTGCCGGCGGACCGCCTCGGTGGTGTCCGTGCCTCCCAGGTCGCCGAAGCGCTCCAGGATCTTCAGCACCGACTCGCCCTTGCGGAACTCCACCTTCGCGCTGGTCGAGCCGAACTCGACCAGGTCGGCATCGGCGGCCCGCAGCGCGAGCGCGGTACCGAAGACCGCCGCCGCGTCGGCCCGGGAGAGCTGGGCGCGGTCGGACACCTGCGACCAGAACATCGAGCCCGAGCGGTCGACCAGCACCAGCGTGCGGCCCGGCAGCGCCGGCACGTTGGCCAGCGAGTGACCGAGCGCCTGCTCCAGCGGGTACGCCCAGCGCAGCGAGGGCGCGTGCCGGTACGCGGACAGGTAGCGGAAGGGGAACTGCCGCGAACGCGCCACCTGCTCCGGGTCGCTGATCCTCGCCGCGACCTGGGCGGCGACCTCGTCCGAGACCCCCGCCTCGTCGAAGTTCCGCAGGTTGCGGACCAGTGCCATCGCACCCATGGACGGGATCACGGCCTCCCAGGCCGCCTTGTCCATCGGGCCCTGGAGCCAGCCGGCCAGCGCCTCCCAGGTGATCCCGGCCGCCGCCAGCCGCTCGACGCCGTCGGGCGCGGTGACGACCGCGCGCCGCTGCTCGACGGGCAGCGCCATCAGCTCGCGGTGCGCGGTGAGCAGCGGGAGCGCGGCGGGGGGCACGGCGGTGTCCGGGTTGTGGCGCCGGTCGAGTGCGTAGCGGAACAGCTCGCCCTGCCACGGCTTGTCCGCATCAGGCGCCGCGTGCACCAGGTTGAGGATGTCGCCGAAGCGGTAGCCCTTGGACGCGGTGTCGTACTTCAGCAGCGACTTGGCGTGGTAGAGCCGTCGTACGGCGTCGGCGACGCCGCGCTTGACGGGCTTGGGAAGGGCGCGGCCGTACGTCGCCGTCCAGTAGGCGAGCAGCTCGCCGGGCTCGTCCGGGCGCTGGAGCACACGGTCCACGACCTGCCGGTTGGACGGGCCGTCGGTGGCACCCGCCGCCAGCCGGGCGTGCACGTACTCGGCGGCGCCCACGATCGAGGCCGTCCGCATGTTGCCCTCACCGCGCAGCCAGCCGAGCAGACCGGCCGTCCAGTCCGGGTCGCTGACGGCGAGATCGCGCACGAGGCGGGTGAACCGGTCGTCGCGGTCCCCGGCGTTCTCGTAGAAGGTGTTCTGCGAGACGAAGTGGGAGACGGCGAGCAGGAACAGCTCCGAGCGCGGATCGCGCTCCTGGCCCCGGCCGCCCTCGTGGGTCCGCAGGATCCGGCCGGTGGTGGTCACCGCCGACTTCAGCTGCGCCTTGGCGGTACGCGTGTTGAATCGCGCCATGGTGAATTCCCCCGAATTCATCGTGTGTTTCGGAGGGAGGCGCAGCAAATGGAGGGTGCCCGAGGTCAGGGGTCGGCGGCGGAGATAAACAACTGCTCTACCACTGAGCTACAGCACCCCGAAGGTGCTGACGGGAGTCGAACCCGCGACCGGCTGTGCCCGAAGTATCCGCTGCCTGCGCACCGGACACCCACCATGTGCTGCGCCTCCCGAGATCAGGTCGGCCACGGCGGGGATTCTCTTTGCAAAAGAAGTAGCCGTGGCATGCGCACCGGGAGGTGCATGAAGTTTTCGGTGTCCAGAGATCGAGGCCGGCGGAACCGACGTGATGGTGCTCTGACCCCTGAGCTACACCGGCGCGTCGTGCCGGTGGCGGGACTCGAACCCGCGGCCTCCCCGTTATGAGCGGAAGTAGGTCCTGCCTGTCGCACCTGGACGAGGATCACTTTAGGAGGGGGCCGCGGGAGGGGCGAGCGAATTAATCACCGCACGACGGTCAGTTGCACTTCTGGCGCTTCCAGGGGCCTGTGATGGCGAGCATGATGCCCGGGGTCTGGATGTTGGCGTAGAGGGTCCGGCCGTCGGGCGAGAAGGTGACGCCGGTGAATTCGCTGTATTCCGGCTCCTGCGCGGTGCCGATGTTCAGCTCGTTGCGGGCGATCGGGTAGGTGCGGCCGCTCTCGGTGGCGCCGAACAGGTGCTGGACGCCCTCGCCGTCCTCGGCGATGACGAGGCCGCCGTAGGGGGAGACGGTGATGTTGTCGGGGCCGTCGAAGGCGCCGTCCTGGGAGGGGTCCGGGTTCACGCCGAGCAGCACCTTCAGCGTCAGCGTGCGGCGCTTGGGGTCGTAGAACCAGACCTGGCCGTCGTGCTGGACGGGGCTCTCCGCGCGGGCGAAGGAGGAGACGATGTAGACGCCGGCGTCGCCCCACCACATGCCCTCCAGCTTGCGGGCGCGGGTGACCTGTCCGTCGGTGAACTGCTTGCGCACCGACACGGTCCTGGCGTCACGGTCGGGGACGTCGACCCAGTCGACGCCGTAGACGGTCCCGGTCCTGGTGGCGCGGGACAGGTCGTCCACGTACCTGCCGCCGGAGTCGAAGCACTTGAAGGCCTGGAGCACGCCCGCGTCGTCGGCGAGGGTGCGCAGCTTGCCGCGGCCGTGGCGGAGGCCCTCCGGCGGGGTCCAGCGGTACAGCAGGCCGTTCGGGGTGTCCGCGTCCTCGGTGAGGTAGAGGTGGCCACGCTTGGTGTCGACGACGACGGCCTCGTGGGCGTAGCGGCCGAGCGCCTTGATCGGCTTGGGGTCGCGGTTGGCCCGGCGGTCGGAGGGGTCGACCTCGAAGACGTAGCCGTGGTCCTTGGTCATGCCGTTCTTGCCGGCCTTGTCCTCGGTCTCCTCGCAGGTGAGCCAGGTGTCCCAGGGGGTCCTGCCGCCCGCGCAGTTCTGCGAGGTGCCCGCGATGCCGACCCACTCGGCCACGTGGTCGCGGCGGACCTCGACCACCGTGCAGCCGCCGGAGGCGGCGGGGTCGTAGACGAGGCCCTCGGTCAGCGGCACGGGGTACTGCCAGTTGGCCCGGGGGCCCTTGAGCTCGTGGTTGTTCACGAGGAGGGTGGCGCCGCGGGGGCCGTCGAAGGTGGCGGTGCCGTCGTGGTTGGACGGGGTCGACTCGCCCGACTCCAGCTTGGTCTTTCCGCTGTAGGTGACGACCCGGTACGCGAAGCCCTCGGGCAGCGCGAGGATGCCGTCCGGGTCGGGGACCAGCGGGCCGTAGCCGACCCCGTGGTGGTGCCCGTGCGCCGACTCGCCGTCCACGCTCTCGATGCCGTCCGTGGCGGCGAGGGCGTTCGGAGCGCTGGCGAGGGCGCCGACGCTGCCCGCCAGTGCCACCCCGGCACCGGTGATCGCGGATTTTGTGGCGAAGTCCCTGCGGGTGAGCGACATGGTCTCTCCTGTGACGGTGGGCGTGCCGTGGAGGTGGGGGCCTCGTTGCGGCGCTCACGCTCTCGCCATCCACTGAACGGGAGTTGAACACCCGGCTACTTCAGTGGCCCCTCTTCCATGAATCCGTATGCACCGCCCCATGGCAGACCAAAGCGCCGCCCATGTCCTGCCCTGCGTCGCCCTCGTCGCTCCGCCGTACCCGCACGCGGCCCGGCCCACCCCAGCGGCATGCGGCCCGCACAGGCACTCGGCCCGGCCCACCGCGCAGGCACTCGGCCCGGCCCACCGCAGGGGCGTGCGACCCGCACCGGTACTCGGCCGACCGGCCCATACGGCACGCGGCCCGGACGACGCCCTCGGGCGGTGCCGGGCCGACGTCACCCGTGCGGCTCTATCCCCCCTGCTGCGAACGGGCCTTGAACGCGGCCTTGCGCGCTTCCTTCGCCACCTTCTTGTCCGGATGCAACCGCCCCATCGCCTCCAGCACGTCCGCCGTCGCGGGATGTTCCACCCGCCAGGCCGCGGTGAAGAACCCGCTGTGCTGCTCGGCCAGGCCCTCCACGAGCGCCTGCAGTTCCTCGGAGTTGCCCTCGGCGGCCAGCTGCGCGGCCACCGTGTCGACGGTCAGCCAGAACACCAGCTCCTGCGAGGGCGCGGGAACACCCGAGGCGCCCCGCTCGCTCAGCCACACCCGGGCGAGCCCGCCCAGTTCGGGATCGTCGAGCACGTCCCGCAGCGCGGCCTCGGCCTCGGCGCCGACGAGGGACAGCGCCTGCTGACAGCGCAGCCTGCGCAGCGGCGCCCCGGCGTCGGCGCCCCGCGCCGCCGCCAGCAACTCCCGTGCCGCGGCGAGCGGTTCGCGCCGCCCCAGCCACTGCTCGGTCTCGGCCTGCGCGGCGGACTGCCCGAACTGCGAGGTGCCGTCGAGCAGCACGTCCGCGCCCTTGTCGGCGAGTTCACCGACGGCGGGCGCCTCGAACCCGGCCTCCTGCAGCCGGGCCCGCAGCCCGTACACGCCGAGCGGGGTGAGCCGGACCATGCCGTAGCGGGAGACGTCGGTGTCGTCCACCGGAGCGGCGGGCTCCTCGTCGGCGTCGGCCATCAGCGCCTCGTCGACGGGCCGGTACTCCACGAGCCCGACCGGCTCCAGCATCCGGAACTGGTCGTCCAGGCGCATCATCGCGTCGGAGACCTGCTCCAGGACGTCGTTGGTGGGCTCCCCCATGTCGCTGGGGACGATCATCGAGGCGGCGAGGGCGGGCAGCGGCACCGCGGCCTCTCCGGGGCCGTCCTCGCTGGCGGTCAGCAGATAGAGGTTGCCGAGGACGCCGTCGAGGAACTCCGCCTCGGCCTCCGGGTCCCAGTCGAGTGACGAGAAATCGACGGTGCCGCCCTCGTCCAGGGTGTCGACCAGGTCGTCGAGGTCGGGCACGCTCGCATCCGCGACGACGGTCTCCAGGGCGGTGAGCCAGACGGCGAGCACCTCGTGCGGTGAGCCCGCGGTGAGCCGGGCCAGCTCCTCGCCGGCCGCCACGGTCCCGGCCTCCTCGTCGGCGATCTCGACCAGCCCGGCGTCCACGGCCACCCGCCAGGCCTCGCTCGCGTACGCGGCGGCGTCGTCCCCGCCCAGCCCGAGCACGTCGGCGGCGGCGGGCAGCTGCTCCTCGACCAGTCCGCCACCCGCGTCCACCCGGGTCCCGGGCCCGGCCCAGCGGGCGAGGCGGGCGGCGCGGGAGAGCAACGGTGTGGACAGCGCGGCGCGTGCCAGCTCCGCTTCGGGGTGCAGCCGTACGGGCGGCAGGGGGGCGCTGTCTGACATCGGCTGGTTCTCCTCGGACCGTGAACGGACTCAGCCGCTCAGCCTAGACGGATTTCCACCCATGCCACCCGGTTCATCTCTGCGTCGGGCACCGTACATGGCCGAAACCTTGACAACTCCCGCCGCCAGGCAGGAGATTGACGCGCGTAGAAGTTGGGGGAACGACTGTTCACTCTTTTCTCTGCGTGTCACACAGGGCTACGAGCCCCGCACGCTCCCGTTCCACCCTCGTCCCGGCGCTCACGCATGTCCCCGGAGGGAATCCCTTGCCGAGCAGGTCTTCCGCGCGCCTCGCCGCGCTCATCGTCGCTGCCGTCTGTTCCGCGACGTCGGCCGTCGTCCTCACCTCGCCCGCACACGCCGACTCGGTGCGCATCCACGACGTCCAGGGTGCGACCCGAATATCGCCGTACGCGGGCCAGAAGGTGACGGACGTCCCCGGCATCGTCACGGCCACGCGCACCTACGGCTCCTCCAAAGGGTTCTGGATCCAGGACCCGACCCCGGACGACAACCCGGCCACCAGCGAAGGTGTGTTCGTCTTCACCAGCTCCGCGCCGAAGGTCGCCGTCGGCGACTCGGTCACGGTGACCGGCACGGTCTCCGAGTACGTCCCCGGCGGCACGTCCTCCGGCAACCAGTCGGTCACGGAGATCACCAAGCCGACCGTCACCACCGTCTCCACGGGCAACGCGGTCCCGGCCCCGGTCGTGATCGACAGGCACTCCGTGCCGGACGAGTACACCCCCGCGGGCGACACGGCCGCGAGCGGCTCCGTCAACGGCCTGACCCTGGCCCCGTCGACGTACGCCCTGGACTACTACGAGTCCCTGGAGGGCATGAACGTCCAGGTCGCCGACACCCGCGTGGTCACCGCCACCGACCGGTACAGCGAGCTGTGGGTCACGGTGAAGCCGCGCGAGCACCGCACCCACCGGGGCGGCACGCTCTACGGCTCCTACGACTCCCAGAACACCGGCCGCCTGCAGACCCAGTCGCTGGGCGCCACCGCCGACTTCCCGAAGGCGAACGTCGGCGACACCCTGGAGGGCGCCACCACGGGCCCGCTGGACTTCAACCAGTTCGGCGGCTACACCCTGGTCGCGAGCACGCTCGGCACGCT
The DNA here is from genome assembly GCF_042958635.1 of Streptomyces sp. NPDC007971. Lineage (NCBI taxonomy): Bacteria > Bacillati > Actinomycetota > Actinomycetes > Kitasatosporales > Streptomycetaceae > Streptomyces > Streptomyces sp. NPDC007971. The sequence continues at coordinate 340,088 of NZ_JBIBJK010000005.1, read as the reverse complement.
GAAGAGCGGCGGTCTGCAGCGGGAGACCACGCACAAGCAGGCGCGCGGCGAACTGGCGGTGGCGACCTACAACGTCGAGAACCTCGACCCGTCGGACGCCACGTTCGACAAGCACGCGGCCGCGATCGTGAACAACCTGCAGTCGCCCGACATCGTGTCCCTGGAGGAGATCCAGGACGACAACGGCGCCGAGGACGACGGCACGGTCGACGCGAGCCAGACCGTGAACAAGCTGATCGACGCGATCGTCGCGGCGGGCGGCCCGAAGTACGACTGGCGTTCGATCAACCCGGTCAACGACCAGGACGGCGGCGAGCCGGGCGGCAACATCCGCCAGGTGTTCCTGTTCAACCCCGAGCGGGTGTCCTTCGTGGACCGCGCGGGCGGCGACTCCACCACCGCCGTCGGTGTCACCGAGGTGCACGGCAAGGCGCAGCTGACGGCCTCGCCGGGGCGGATCGACCCGGCCAATGCGGCCTGGGCCAACAGCCGCAAGCCGCTGGCGGGCGAGTTCGTCTTCCGCGGCAAGACCGTCTTCGTGATCGCCAACCACCTCAACTCCAAGGGTGGCGACCAGGGTCTGACCGGGCAGTACCAGCCGCCCGTGCGCAGCTCGGAGATCCAGCGCCACGCACAGGCGACCGAGGTGAACGCGTTCGTCAAGGACATCCTGTCCGTGCAGAAGAACGCGAACGTCATCGCGCTCGGCGACATGAACGACTTCGACTTCTCCGGGACCGCGAAGATCCTGGAGGGCGACGGTGAACTCTGGTCGGCGATCAAGTCGCTGCCGAAGAGCGAGCGGTACACCTACGACTACCAGGGCAACGAGCAGGTCCTGGACCAGATCATGATCAGCCCGGCGATCCGGCGCGGCTGCGACTTCGAGTACGACAGCGTGCACATCAACTCGGAGTTCAACGACCAGATCAGCGACCACGACCCGCAGGTGCTGCGATTCCGCCCGTGACGGTCGCTCAGGACCGGCCGAACACGCCGTTCAGCCAGTCCTGCCAGGCGCCCTCGTTCGCCCGGGCGTCGGCGTCCGGCGCGAAGTCGTGCACGCTGATGCCGACCGGGGCGCCCCAGTGGCCCCGCCCGAAGAAGCGGATGAGGGCGTCGTCGGTGCGCAGTCCGATGAAGTACGGGTCGGCGTAGTCGACCACCGCGTCCAGGGTGCGCCCGCCGGGCCCCTGGGCGCTCACCTTCGCGCCCTCGGCCACGCCGTCCGGCAGGCCGAGGGCGCGGCCCACGGCGGCGAGCGCCTCGGGCGTCTGCGAGGCATCGGGGCCCTGCAGCTGCGCGAAGACGACCGGGCGGGGCGCGAAGTGCGTCAGGTACTCGCGCAGGGTGTGCAGGTAGAAGTCGTTGTGCTTGCTCGCGCCGTCGTACTGGTTGTCCCAGTCGTCGGTGAAGATCCCGCTGTGCACATAGCGCACCCAGGCGCGGCGGCCCTCCTCGCGCGGCTCGATGGTGTAGTCGATCTGGTTGACGGACTGGACCGGGAAGCCGACGTTCTCGCTGCGGTTGGTGTAGCGGTGGGGCGGGTCCCAGGCGGTGACGGTGGACCCGAAGGGTCCGCTGCCACCCACCCGCGGCTCGGGCGGGTCCATCGGCCACAGATAGCCACCGGTTCCGGTGGTGATGGCCTCCCACACCTTCTCGGGCGGGACATCGACCTCGAACTCGCGGGCGATCTCGAATTCCTTGGACATGGCGGAGCTCTCCTGCTCGAAAAAGGCTTACTGGGGGTCGAGTTCGGGCTGGTCCTTGACCGTGGGGTGGAGGGCCACGACGATCCGGTGGTGACGGCCGCCCTCGGTGCCGGGGGCGTCGTACTTGCGGATCAGGGCGCTGACGCCCGCCGTCAGCTCCTGCACGAAGGCGGCGCGGTCGGCGGCGGAGGCGAAGCGGACCTCGCCGTCCAGGGCGTAGGTCGCCAGCCGTTTGCGGGCCCTGTCGGCGCCGGTGATCAGCGCGCCGACGTCACGCACCAGACGGGCGCCGAGCGCCAGCAGCCAGCGCGCGGAGAGCTGGTCACGGAAGCGGTCCGGGTCCGGCTGCACGGGGGCGAGCGCGGCCGGCGAGATGACGTACGACGCGGCGGTCGCACGCATCAGCCGCTCGGTGACATTACCCTTGCGGCGCTCTCCGGCCAGCTCGACCAGGCCGTGCCGCTCCAGCGCCTTCAGGTGGTAGTTCACCTTCTGGCGGGGCAGCCCGACCTGGGCGGCCAGCATCGTGGCGGAGGCCGGCCCGGCGGCCAGCTCGGCGAGCAGCCGGGCCCGTATCGGGTCGAGCGATACGGCTGCGGCCTCGGGGTCCTCGATCACGGTCACATCCAGCATGCACCCACCGTCTCACCGAAAACTTTTTTTGTCCAGGTGGGTCAAGTTGTCGGTGAGAGAGCGACGCGCAGCTCCTGACCTGCGGGGTGCCGCACGAGGCGGCGTGCCGCACGAGGTCAGTGGTGCCGGCGGCGCAGCACGCCCACCGTGGCGAGGGCGGCGGCGCCGGCCGCGCCCGCGACCATCAGGGGGCGCGGATGCTTCTGGGCGGCCTGGGCGGCGCTCGACCGCAGCTGCACGGTCATGGCGCCGGCCTTGTCCCTCAGGTCGGCGGCCCGGGTCAGCGCCCGGCCCTTCACATCGGCCCTGCCGAGCCGGCTACGGGCCTGCTCGAACTGGCGCCGCAGTTCGTCGGGGCCCTTGGCTCCCGAACCGTGCGGGATTCTGTGCGTCATCGGTGTGCCCTTTCCCTGATCACGTCCGGCTGGACGCATCCGATCGCGGTGTCCGCCTCCTCTCCGTACGCATCTGCGGGTGTCCGCCCGAAGACCGTCAGCCCTGCTCCGCTCCCCCGGCGCCGCGTCCGCCGAGACGGGCCAGCTGGGTCTGGAACCAGTCGAGGCGCGCCTGCAACAGGGCCGCCTCGGCGACGAGTTCGGGCACCCCGAGGTCATCGTCTCCCGCCGGCTCCGCACGGGGGGCCGCCGCGGCCGCACCGCTCGCGACCACGCGCAGCCCCTCACCGGCCAGCCGGGCGAATCCGGCGAGCGAGAGGGACGTACGCCCGCGTACGCAGCCCGCACAGGCGGACGCGAGGGCCCGCCAGCCGGGTCTGCCCCAGCCGGCGTCGGCGAGCGCGACCGCGGCCGAGCCGCAGGCGCACGGGCCGGCGGCCGCCGTGCGCACCCGCTGCCGGGCGTAGCGGAAACCGCGCTCGAAGCGGATGTAGGCGCCGAGCACGCAGACGTCGAGCAGCAGCGCTGCCCGGTGCTCCGCGGTGCACAGCAGGGCCTCGGCCGCCGCACGGTCGTGCACGCAGTGGAAGCCGCAGTCGCACAGGCGCGCGGGCGGCCGGTGCCTGCGCCCGTAGACGCAGGCGGCGTCGTCGAGGACGCCGTACGGCAGCGCGCCGCCCAGTGACACACCGGTGAACCCGGCCCGGGTGCCGTCCTGGGACAGCACCGCGTGCGCGATCTTGTAACCGGTCGGCGGCTCCGCCGGGCGTTCCTCCGGGAGCCGGAGCCTCATCGGCCCGCCGGCACCTCTTCGCGGTCCGGCTCGGCCGGTGCGGTGAGGGTGTTCCCCCCGGGGAGCTGCGGCTCCTCGTCGTGGACGACCGGCCGCTCCTCGGCGACTCCGGTGGCCAGTGCCTTGCCGAGCTTCATGGTGCCTCCCATGACCGACGTCGAAGACCGTCCGGGCCCATAGTGACCCATGAAGGGCCGAGTTGGACACACGACCGTCGGCCACCCTCTCAATGAATTAGCAATGCTTAGTTATATTCCGTAGAAGAATTAAGTAGAGCTTCACCATTGTCGCGCCGAGACTACTCCCATGACGTACCGACGCAAGCCCTTCGGCCGCACGCTGTGCGCGATGATCACCCCGTTCACCGAGGCGGGCACGCTCGACCTGGAGGGTGCCCGTCGGCTGGCCGGCCACCTGGTGGCGCAGGGCTGCGACGGGCTGGTGCTGAACGGCACCACGGGCGAGTCGCCGACCACCACGGACACGGAGAAGGCGGAGCTGGTCGCGGCCGTCCGGGAGGCGGTCGGCGAGGGCATCGCGCTGGTGGCCGGTGTCGGCACCGCCGACACGCGGCACACCATCGCCGGGGCTCTGGCGGCCGAGCGGGCGGGCGCCGACGGCGTGCTGGTGGTGACGCCGTACTACAGCAGGCCGCAACAGGAGGCCGTGGAGGCGCACTTCCGCCAGGTCGCCGACGTCGGCGGCCTGCCGGTGATGCTCTACGACATCCCGGGCCGCACCGGCACCCGTATCGAGCCGGAGACGATGATCCGCCTCGCCGAGCACCCGCGGATCGTCGCCGTCAAGGACTGTTCCTACGACTTCCTCGGCACCCAGAAGGTGCTGGCCCGCACGGAGCTGGCGTACTACGCGGGCTGCGACGAGCACGTCCTCGCGCTGTACGCGGTGGGCGCGGCCGGGTGCGTGAGCACGGTCGCCAACGCCGTCCCGGCCCATGTCGCCGCCATCCTCGACGCGTTCGACGCGGGCGAGACGGCCCACGCCGCCGAACTCCAGCTGCGGGCCATGCCGTTCATCGAGGCGATGATGGGCGCGGGCCTGCCCGGCACGGTCACCGCCAAGGCGCTGCTGCCCGAACTCGGCCTGCCCGCGGGCCCGGTGCGCGCACCGCTGCTGCCCGCCGGCCAGGAGACGGCCGACGGGCTGCTGGCGCTCCACAGGGAGCTGACGGCGGTGTGATCAGCGCTCGGCGAAGACCGGCTGCCAGTACCCGGAAGGGTGGTCCTCATCCCAGTTCTGGTACCCGCTGAGCGGGACCACCTTCGTGCTGCCGATCGTGACCAGCACGAGCCGGGGCCGGTACAGCTCCGCGTGCGGATCCCGCTCCCAGGCGATGAGCCGCTTGTCGTCCGCCCAGGCCAGCAGCTCCGCGCCGCGCACCCGGGTGATTTCCCTGCCGGTCAGCGGATCGCGGATCGAGGAGTAGGAGGTGCCGTGCGGCTCCGCCACCAGGCCCCAGGCCGCGAGCTGCCCGTCCGGCGACAGCCGGGCACCCACGTCCCACCTCAGACGGCGTTCGTTCCCGGGCGCGGCGACCTTGCGGCCCGCGCCGTCGTAGAACTGCTCCATTCCGTCCCGGGGCCCCACGACCCGCCCGTACAGCAGGTCGCCGGCGCGGCCGAAGGCGAAGTCCTCCCGGCCCTGGACGGCCCGGTCGGGCGCGACGCGGGCCCAGGTCCCCCTGCCGGAGACCACGTCCAGGATCTCGAAGCCGGTCCGGGGTGTGGACCCGAACCGCGGACCCCAGACGAAGCGGCCCGTGTGCGCGTTGGCGATCTTCGCGAAGGTGTCGGGATTCCCGCTGTACGTCGTGGCGACCAGCCTGCTGCCGTCGCGCGAGAAGGCGAGCCCCGCGACGCCGTGGGACACCGGGATCCACCGCTCGACCTCCCCCGTCGCGAGGTCGAGCAGGCCGATGCGGGCGGCGGGCAGCTTCCGCTCCAGCACGGCGGCGGTCCTCAGGCCCGGGGCGACGGCCACGACCGACCAGCGGGTGTCCTTCTCGTACCGTCCCGTCCTGGAGTTCAGCAACCGGTAGGTGCGCTCACCGATCGCGAGGCCGGCGGTCTGCGGCACGACTCGCGTCGTGTAGTACGCGGCCAGGACCGACTTCCCCGCCCCGATCAGGTCCCGCGGCGGCGACTGGTCCGGGTGGGCCCGGACGTCACCGGAGTAGAGCACACGGGACGGCCGTACGTCGCTCTTCCCGCCGGAGTCCAGCAGCGGCACCCCCGCACCGACGGCGACCACGGCGGCGGCCGCCACGGCGACGGAGGCGAGGCGGCGGGTACGGCGGCGACGGCGCACCCCGAGCACCCGGTCGGCGAACCCCGGCGGCACCGGCGGCTGTTGCGCGGCCTGTTCCCGCAGCGTGTCGCGCACGAGTTCCTCGACGTTCACGGACGCACCTCCACGGGCGAGAAGTCACGGGACTGCCGCTGCCGGGCGCCGGCCGGGCCGGGCGACGTGCCCTCGGGCCCCTCGGCAGCCTGCGCCCGGGGAAGGACACGGCCGGCGCCGCCTTCCGCGGCCAGTTCGGGCGCGAGCGTGCGCAGCCGCGCCAGGGAGCGATGGGTGGTGGAACGTACGGTCCCCACCGAGCAGCCCAGCAGCCGGGCCACGTCGGCCTCGGGCAGGTCCTCGAAGTAGCGGAGCACCAGCACCGTGCGCTGGCGGGCGGTGAGCTTGGCCAGGGCGGTACGCACCACGAGCCGGGCCTCGGCGGCCCCGGACGCGTCCGGGGCCGCGGCGCCCTCCGGCAGCTCGGCGACCGTGACCTCCCGGCGCGGCCATTTCAGCCGCCAGCGACCGATCTGCTGCCGGTAGAGGATCCGCCGGACGTACGCCTCCGGTTCGTCGATGCGCTGCCAGCGGTCGGCCGCCCTGACCAGCGCGTTCTGCAGGAGGTCCTCGGCGGCGTGCCGGTCCCCGCCGGTCAGCAGGACCGCCGTCCTCAACAACGCCGGCGAGCGGCCGGCCACGAACTCCCGGAAGCTCTCCTGTGCCTGGGCATCCATCGTCACCTTCTCTTTCCCCCGGGCCGACCTGCTGTCGGTGCCCTGCATGTCTGGTGACGCGCGGGCGAGGGCGCCACTATGCCTGCCCGGCGGAAGAAATTCCCGCGCCCCGTCCGCCCCCGCGCCCTACGGTGGCCACGTGAGCCGCCCCCTGTTGTTCCTGGACGTCGACGGTCCCCTGAACCCCTACGCGGCCCGGCCGGAGCGCCGCCCCGAGGGGTACACGACGATCCGGGCGTCCGTCCGTCCGGACAGCGGGCGCCTCCTTCGGGTGTGGCTGAACCCGTCCCACGGCCCGGCGCTGCTGTCCCTCGGCTACGACCTGTGCTGGGCCACGACCTGGATGGCCGAGGCCAACCGCTGGATCGCCCCGGTCGTGGGCCTGCCCGAGCTGCCGTACGTCGACTTCGGCACCGCTCTCTTCGCCGAGCGGCCGGACGGGGTCCACTGGAAGACGGAGGCGATCGTGCGGCATGCCGCGGGCCGCCCGTTCGCGTGGGTGGACGACGAGCAGGGCCCGGCGGACAGCGCCTATGTGGCCGCGCACCATCCCGGGCCGGCGCTGCTGCACCACGTGGACCCGAGGACCGGCCTGCGCAGCGAAGATTTCTCGGCCCTGGCGAAGGCCGCGGCCGAGCTCGTGACACGTCTGTGACAGTCGGCGGACACCGCCATGACGTCACTTAAGCAAACTCTAAGAAACAGGTCGAAAAGCCCTAATTCGGATATCTAGCCCTTTGCTTTCGACGACGCGAGCACCAGCACCAGGCCGACCCGCCGAAAGACATCCCATGAGTCTCACCGCCAGCGCCGCCCAGGACGAAGCCCCCGCGCTGGCTCCGCGCGAGCGGGAGACCCTCGGCCACATCGCCGCCGGCCGCACCTATCTGCAGACGGCCCGCCACATGGGACTCTCCCAGCACACGGTCGACGCCTACCTCCGCCGCATCCGGGCCAAGCTCAACATCACGACCACGGCCGAGATGACCCGGCTGGCCATCTCCCTGGGTCTGTGACACGGATCCGGCACAGAGCCGGACGACCGGCAGCGGCCGCGCTCGGGGCGGCCGCCGCCGGTCGCCTGCGTCGCAGGCGCCCTACGCGTCAGTTGTGGCTGTTCTGAGGTCAGTGCAGGTCACGGGCTCATGTTGCCTCACGGGCCGTCCCGGGGCCGTCCTCGGTGTCGCCCGGATCCCGGAAGCGACCTCCGTCACGGTCGCGCCCGCCAGCACCGCCAGGACAGCCCGGTATCTCTGCTCGACAACCGACAACTCCACCAGCGCCAATCCCGGCCTCCTGCCACACGCCGCAACGACGTGCACAGAAAAGCCGATCACGGCCACTGTCAACCATCAGCTGGGACCGAAGTGTCAAGCATCTCCCGGGATCGGACACAAGCGCCTCACCCCAGCGGGATAAGACCTTCTCTCCATCATCAAGCCCCGGCTGCTCCGCTCCGCCGGGCGCGCTCCCGGCTCTGGCTGCGCCCGCGCTCCTGCCTTCGGCCCGCTCGGCGCTGCCGCCGCCGACGCGCGCCCACATGTAGATAGGGCCGGAAGCCATGAGTCGATCACCGCATAGAGCGGCCTACGGTCACGACGATGCCTCCGGCGGGGGATCGGCCGGCACCGGGATGGAGGGGGCGCCGTTTCCGCCCGCGGGTCCGTAGTGGCGTGCGCGGGGTGCTCCCGTCCCGTCCACCACCGACCCAGGCAGAGCCGAGCAGACGCGGCCCATGGCGTCCAGGTCGTTCGTACAGTGGCGCGCTCCACCTGGACGCCATGAACCACGCCCGCTCCACGGTGTGTGGGTCGACGGCGGACGGGACGGGAGCTGGGGAGAGTGGTGGGTTAGGGACGTTTCAACACCTGCGGGAGTGATGGTCGTGCAACATACGACTATGCACCTCGCCTCCATAGCCACCGTCGCGCCATTGCTCACGGCTGGCGCCGCGCTCGTCGTTGGAGGAGTGACGAGGTGGACCCAACGGGGAGTCGCCCGAGATCGGATCCGTTGGGAAGGGAAGCTAGAGATCGCGAAGTTCGATGCGGCTCGGTTCGAGACGACCCTTCAGCACTTCATGGACGCAGCCGATGCCGGAAACCGGTATATGGCAGCGCTGCCGGACATCGACGCGACGGACTTCAAGCAGCGTGAAGAGTACGTATTCGCGATCTTGGTTCCGATTGGTCGGGCACGAGTTGAAGCCCACGCCCTACCCCAGTTCCCGGGCATCGACGAGGTGAAGGCGTCGATCAAGAGGCTTGAGAAGTTGGTGGCCATCCCCGAGAGCAACGATGCGCTCCTGGAGATCTGGGACGCGAAGGGCATCGGTGATGCCATCGCTCTCCTGAGCAAGGGGCGGAGTTCGTACATGCGCGAGGTGACGCAGCTTGAAGTCCCGAATTGGCGGCGCTTGGTACTACGCCGTCGCCACTCGGGGATCCCTACGCAGGAACCGGCTACGCCATCAAGCCGTGCCCTCTTGTCTGACACCAGTGGCTGACACCAACAGGCGCGTACAGGGACGGACAACGCCGGACCTCAGCGAACGACCGGCCCAGGACAGCAGCCGGTTAACCGATGTCGCCAACCTCTCGTAATCGACCTGACAAGGATGAGGTCAGACCTCAAAGCCTTGGCGTCGCATGGACGCCGCCCCTCGCACGTGACTCGGCCATGGAGACTCCGCCGGCCTCAGCGCCGTCTCCGCAGCCGCGACATGGCAGTCCGGAATCGAGGTGCCTGGGAAAGGCGACCGTGGCACGATGCCGACCGACATTCTACTGGTGGGGGCGCGAACATGACCGAAGACGAAGCGCTACGACAACTAAAACGAGTGGCCCGGGAACGGGCACTCGGCCGTCACGTCGGCTCCGACCGGTTCATCCAGACGGGACTCGACGCACTTCTGGCTGGTGTCGACACACCGTCGATAGCGCTCCTGGCCGGACTGACACGGCGCGAGGAGCCCGAAGCGCCGGATCTGTTCGATCAGGTCCTAGACGAGTTGGGTCTGCACTTCGAGGCTCCCGCTGACCCGACTGCCGCTTCCCGGGCCCTGATCTACTGGTTGGCTGAGCAGATAGTCGACGGCTCGCTCGATCCCGCCACTGGTGCCTGTCAGATCTGGCTAGAGATGCTAATCGAACTTGACCTCCGTTGGCCCTACCCCGAGGAGCTGCGCCCGATCGCCCTGTGCGCGAGCGATCTGGAGGACTGGAACGAGAGCTGGGATGCCTCACTGGACGACCTAAAAGCAAAGGCCTTCGAGGCCGCCCAGCACCTCCTGCGCGCTCGACCAGCGGAGGAACCGCCGTAGGGGCGCACGTGCCCCTTGCGTGCCCGATCGTGCGGACACGAGCGGGTATTCACCGGGGAACACCGGATAGCGCGCCAGGATGGCGCAGGTCAGCGTCTCGCCAGGTCAGACCGCATCCGCATACGCGATCTTCCAAACTGGCGCTTCAGTTCGTCTATTGGGGCATAGGTGGACGAGTCCTTCGGTAAGCGATGAACTCCACACCGAATCCGACAGCAGCGAGAGCGACACCCAGCCAGAAGAGCAGCGAGCTATGCCGTTCCACTCCGCCGAACAGCATCACATCCACGCCGAGGATGGGGAGAAAGATCCCTCCTGCGGTGTACCACTGTCCTTTGCGTGCCTTGTTGATCGCCGAAGCCGCACCGAGCAACAGGATCAAGGACATCAGCGCCATCCACACGGCGACACCCTCGCAGCGGATGATCTCCTTTGCAATAGGCCCAGTTCACGCGGTCGCTCACTCGCGGGGGCGTGCCGTCTTCGTGTCCGTGCTCAGGACCGGCTGCACAGCAGCGAAGTACAGCAACCACCGCGCCCACGACTGACCGCCACCGGTCCAAGCGGTCCGGCTGACGTGCTCGACAGACCTCAACAACCGCCCTGCCCGTAGTTCGCATCGAGGGATTGCGCAGCGGCAAGTCAGCGGCCGGCGGTCACCCGTTGGGCCGCCCCTGGGCCGTCCGAGGTCAACCAACGCCGACCAACAACGACAGAAACCCACGGCATCTGAGCTGGTCAGAGCCGTGGGCTTCGTCAGGCTTGCTGGTGAGGCAGACCGGTGATCAGTAGACCGGCAAGTTAGGCCGCATGGAGCAGGCCGAATCCGCCAAACGTGCCGTTCCCATCAGAGGCGATGAGGGTCGCTCACTGCGAGGAGGTGGCCGCGGCTGGTTGCAACGCGGAGAACGTCTCGCAACGCCCCGGTCAGTTCCTTGGCCAACCGTCGCAGATCCTCCGGGCCCTGGTCGTGGTCGCCGAGGGTGTCCGAGGCATGCTCCAGCAGGTCGGCTGCTGTTCCCAGCTGTACCGCTTCGATGTTGTCCGCCAGGCGGGACAAGTAGCCGCCCTTGTCGTCGGTGTTCAGGTAGCAGGGCTTGCCTTCCGGCCCTGACCACGGGAGGAGTCGCAGTTCGTTCGGTGCCGTCATAGTTGCGTCTGCCTCTCGTCGGTCACGTGGTGGGTGGTGAAGACCGCGTCGACGCGATCCCCTGGGAACGCCAGAAGGGCGGCCTCGACGACTCGCCCGGCGGTGTCGGTCGCGACGCGCGTGATCCCGAGGACTGTCTTGGAGCCGGTCCGGAGGGCCGATGCTTCGTCCGGTGTGGGTGGGCGGGCACATACCGTCTCCCGGACGGTTGCCGGCGGCGAGCCCAGAACGGCAAGCCGTAGGGCGGTCTCCTGCCAGGAGGGTTCGTCGTTCAGCACTCCGGCCGGGACCAGGTCGTGCGGGATGTAGATGCGGGCCAGTCCGTGCGGTGACTCTCCCTCGTGGCTGATGCACAAGAACTCTGCGAGGGGGCTGCCCGTCGGCACCTTCAGCAAAGTCGTCAGATGCCCGTCTGCCTGGACCGTGGTGGTACGAACAGTGACGCGCAGGGCCGCTTCAGCAGCGGTCCACGGGTCCAGCGTCCCCCATCCGCCGACGTACGCGATCTTGCGGGGTGGGCGACGGACGAAGTTGCCCTTGCCGTGGATCTTCTCGACCAGGCCTTCGCCCTGGAGGACCGCGAGGGCACTTCGCAGTGTCACCGTGCTGACCTTGTATCGGTCGGCGAGGTCGGCCTCGGATGGAAGACGTTCGCCCGGCTTCATGCGACCGGTCGTGATCTGCTGCCGGAGATCGTCGGCGATGTCGTGACGGCGTGGAGGCACGAACCGGGTCACCGCCTTCTCAGCACGCGAACAGCGGCGAGCCGGGCTCGCGCGTGTATGGTCGGCAGCTCGCCTGACTCGAAGAGGAGTTGCTTGGCGCCCTGGGAGAGTTGGAAGAGGTCACTCACCCGGCATGCTCTGCCGCCGAGTTGGATGATGTCGCCGCGCTGCACGGTGGCCGCGGTGATCTCGACGTTGGACGCCAGCGCGCCGCCAGGCGCCCAGCCGCTCATCGCTCCGCCTCCGCGGGCGCGGAGTGGTGGGATGCCGAGTGACACGGGCAGGCGCACGTCTCGTAGACGACCGGCAGGTCGACCGGTGCGGAGACCGGTGAGGACTCCGTGCAGGCAAGGTGTGTGCCGATACGACAGGCAGTCGACCGGTAGGGGACGGTCGAGGCATCGGCGATGTGGGGCTGTTGGCGAGGAGACATCAGCGGACCCCCGCGAGGCATAACCAGGCTTCAGCGGGCAGATGGGAAGCGACTACCATCACATGTGGCCGTACTCATTCTTCCCAGGCCAGCACGTATGGGCGGACGAGTGCGTTCTCCTCGCCCCTGAGCGGGTGTCGGTGGTTCGCGCTGCCGGAAGCCCGGCCCAGGATGACCGTCGACGCGTCAGCGGGCGCAGGGAAGGCGGTTCTGGCCGGTGGCCGGAAGGGCGCTAAGGGACGGCGATGCCTGCCCTTGGGGGCGTACCGCGCTCTGGTGAGCGAGACGGCACGGCGGATACGGTTGAGCACGCTACTCAGCTCCTATCGCTGATGGCAGGTCCCCCGACATCGCCCGTCGTGGGGACCGCTTTGCGTACGACCGCCCAGAGGGTACGGCCGTTCAGGCTGGTGGCGACGAGACCGAACCGATCGGCTTCCGCCACCGCTTCCAGGACCTCCCGCCATAAATCGGCGGAGAGCGAGTCCGGCACCTCCGCTTCGACCGACGCGTACCGGTCGTGCTCCTCCACTCGCGCGGGGAGCCCGACAGCGGACAGCCGGGCAGCGATGGCCGCCGCGCTAACTCCCGAAGCGGGCACAGGGCCGCTAGCGCCTCAGGCACCGAAGCCGGGACGATCCATCGGATGCAGTAGGGCAGTTCAGGTCAAGTCGATAGGATCGCGCCATCCGTGTTTACATGCACACGTAAAGAGGTTCGATGAGACACACCCGCATACTCCGCCGCGCCACGGTGACCTTGGCGGCAGCCGTCACCATGGGGCTTGGCACGACGACGGCCCACGCGGACCCCGGAATCCCGAACGTCGGTTACGGCTACCCCAACCCGGGCGAGTCGGTCCGCTGCGTGCAGTTCTTCGTGAACAACTACCTCAACCTGCACCTTTTGGAGGACGGCAAGTTCGGTCCCCAGACCGAGTACGGGGTCAGACAGCTCCAGCGGCTCTCCAACTTCAACTGGGCCACCCACGAGCTGGCAATCGACGGGATCTTCGGCAAGGCCACGGGCGAGGTCGTACTCGACCATGTCAAGCGGTACCCCTGGACGATCGACTACGCGAGGGCTTCCCACTGCGCCCACTACGTGCCCTCGTACAGCGTCATCCTCAACTGACGCCTACCGCTGGACCGCCGCCAGCAGCTCGCATCCCCTGATCACCGCGATCTCGCAGCGGCGCCCCTCCCGGGGCGTCGCACGCGTCCGTGCGGCAACGTCCTTCTGCCATCAACGGGCGTAAGACGGCATGTCGAATGGATGTCGAAGCTCTCGGGCGAGGGCCCTCCGCCGGCACGATCGAGCAGGTCAGCGGGCCATCGCAGACGAACCAGCGGAGCGCCTTCTAAGCGCCTGGCCCCTCCGGCGTGAGTGTCTAACTGCGTGACAACGCCGGCGTACAACAACAGACGAGGGCGGACGCCTGCGGACGGTCAACGCAGGTGAGGGACTAGCCAGCCCAAGGCGGAACCCCCGCCCAAGTTGCTTCGGGACGAAGATGTCATCGCGCGAGGTCCCGTCCAAGCGCTTCAGCCGTCGGGACTTGCTCTGGTCGACGGCCGACAGCGTGGCTCAGCCCACCAGGGGGACAACGAGGCGCGCGTGCACCTGTACGGTCGGCTGACCCTGCGGGAACTTGCCTCGGGTGCCACCAGTGCTCCAACACCACTTTGCCGCTGGTCAGCGCAGCAACCACCGCCAAAAGCCCCGAGCTTCCCAAGCTCAGGGCGCTCAACCCGTTTCCGCCAGCGTGGCCTGTTGATACGAGGCTTGTGGTCAGTTGCGCGTAAACCGCGGCCACGTGCAACTGACCACGGCCGGGCGTCACCCCGTTCCGGCACGTTCCTTCGCTGATGCTTGCTGGGGCGTCGGGCGGTCCAAGTGGACCACCACGGTGGTGTAGAAGCGGTGGACGGCGTCGTCGACGCTACGGATGAAGCCGGATTCAGCGTTTCCTCGGCTGCTCCCCATGGTTTTGAACAAGGACAAGCGGAAGCCGGTGATGTGGGTGGAGTTGTTCTTCGGGAGCATGTCCGCCGGCTCCGGGCGGAGCCGTTCCAGCGTGCCCCGTGGTCCCCCGGTCTCTCCTTCGACCAGGGTTTCGATGTGGAGGTCTGCCGGTGCCTCGGCCAAGCGACGGATGAGGCGTTTGGCCCAGCTCAGCGGGTATCCTTGCTCGGGTGCGGGGATCTCGATGGAGGTGCGGAGCTTGCCGGTGCGCAGGTCGGCGCTGATCGCGAGAATTCCGGGTGCGCCCTCGATTCGGAGCTCTGCCTGAAGTCTGCCGTCGAGGCAGAGCTCATCGGCCAGGCGGCTGCGTCGAGCTTTCGGATCGGCTCCACGCTTGGCGCGCTGGACGGGCAGTACCTTCTGCCCGAGTTCGCCACCGAGGCTGAGGCAGATCTGACGGATCAGCCGTTCCCAGCTCTCGACCACGTCCAGGGCGCGCGCATCTCCCTGGCACAGGGTTTCGTCGTCGATACCGTTGCGCACGGGGACCCAGGCCGATCCCATGTTCTGGAAGCCGTGGCAGCCGGAGTTCTCATCCCGCAGGTAGTGCAGCAGTTCCTGGAGCAGCCAGGCATGTGCCTTGTCTCCGACGCCCTCGTGCCGGATCAGCATCTGTGCCTGGTGGGTGACTTCGGCCCAGGACAGGTGCCAGAGGGCCACCTTGTGCTTGCGTCGACCGTCGATCTTCACATCGACGAGCGGGCTGCCTTCGAGCGCGACATCGTTCGACAGTGTGATCATGGCTTCGTAGCCACGGCGTGCGGCGATGTCCACGTAGGCCTGCACCTGTTCGGGCTTAAGGTCGTTGCCGTTGGTCTTGGTCTCCACCAGCGCGGTCCACAGTTTCCCGGCCCGCTCGACACGGATCACCCCGTCGGGGCGCCGCGGTGTATCGCCGTGAGGCAAGGAAACCTCGGTGAACGTCTCCATACGGCCCGCCGGTGCTCCGAACGCCGCCGTGAGTCTCCGGCCGAATTCCGGCACCTGGGCCATCACCGAAAGCAGTACCGAGGTAGCACGCATCTCCCGGTCCCGGTCGCTTTTGAGTACCGAGACCGGAAAGAGCCTGGCCTGCTTCCAGGACTCATTGTCCGCCAGAGACTTCCTGGCCACCTTGGGCACCGTGACCTTCTTCTTCGCGGTGCGAGGCCGTGCCACCTTCTTCAGCCCCACCTCGTTGCCGGGCGGGCGGGGAGCCGGAACCAAGCCCGGCGCCACCTGTGGCTCCTGCCCAACGGCTGAAGCGGAAGCCGCCGTATCAGCCTGCTCGCTGCTCTCTGAGCCGGTCAGCGCTTCCTCAGCGTCGGCGTCATCCTCGATGTCGACACCGAAGTCCGTAGCCAGGCCTGGCAGGCCGGTGTCGTAGCCCTGTCCGACGGCACGGAACTTCCACTCTTCCCCACGCCGATACAACTCACCGAAGATGATCGCGCTCACCGTGCCGGCGTCATCAATGGCGAACCTGAGGAGGCTCTCGCCGCCCCCGTCGGCCAATGTCACCTTCAGATCTTCCAGCTCCCCGAAACCGTCTCCCTCGTAGCGGCTCGCCGCCACGACGATCCGGTCGATGCCGGACGGCACCGCGGTCAAGTCGAAGGTGATCCGGTCCTCGTCCCCGCTCTCCGTCGGCGTCTTCCCAAGCAGTTGCACGCTCCCGTCAGCGGCAACCGGGTGGTTGTAGAAATAGAAGTCGCCGTCATTGCGTACCTTGCCGTTCGCATCCAGCAGCAGGACAGAGACATCCGCATCACCTTCACCGGTCGGGCTGACCCAGCTCAAACTGACGATTACCGAACCGATGTTCTCACTCAGGGCCGCCAGCGCCACGTTCGAGCCCTTGGCCATCTCATGCATGAAGCCCCCCAGATCTCGCCACTCGGGTACTTGGCTGCCCCCACCCAGGCTGCCTACCCCGCGCCGCGCGCATGTGACGTACGGCACAACTAGAGACTGTAGTAGCCAATGACGAGGCCGGTGGGACCATCCGGAAACAACAAGCGGCGAGAACCAAGGGTCAACAGAGCAGCTCCACAAGCCCCGTCAGCCCGACTGAAAGAAGAGGAGCCCGAACCGATCGGCCTCCGCCATCACTTCCAGGACCTCCCGCCAGGACTCGGCGGAGAGGGATTCCGGTACCTCCGCTTCGACCGACGTGTATCGGTCGTGCTCCTCCACCCGCACGGGGAGCCCGACGGCGGACAGCCGGGCGGCGATGACCGCCGCGCTAACTCCCGAAGCGGGCACAGGACAGCCTCCGTCACCGGCAAATCACTTTCAGTAAAGCTAGTTAACTAGGTTAGAGCTAGTGGACTAGATTTTCCATATGCCTGAACAGCCGCCCTATCTCCGCATCGCCGACGAACTCCGGCGGCGGATCGCGGAGCACGTGTGGGAGCCGGGGGACCGCCTGCCCTCCCGCACCCAGATCGGCCAGGAATGCGGCGTGGGCGAGAACGTGGTCCGGCGGGCGCAGGAACTGCTGATCTCCCAGGGTGTGCTGGAGGGGCGGGCAGGTTCGGGCACGTACGTCGCCGAGCCCCGGCAACGAGTCCGCGTCGTCCGGTCATCGGCCCGGGAGCAACCCAGCGGATCGCCGTTCCGCGCGGACATGAAGGCCGTCGGCAGGCAAGGCGATTGGGAAAGCCGGACCGACGCCAAGGTCCCGGCGCCGGCGGACATCGCTGCACGTCTTGGCATCACCGAGGGCGACCTGTGCGTCCGGACGACGTACGAGTTCCTTGCCGACGGCAGGCCCGTACAGCTGTCCACGAGCTGGGAGCCGTACGACCTCACCGCCGGCACTCTCGTCGTGCTGCCGGAGGGCGGGCCCCACGCGGGCGCCGGAGTGGTGAACCGGATGGCCGCGATCGGTGTCACGGTCAGCCACGCGGTGGAGCAGCCTGAGCCGCGGACGGCGACCGCCGAGGAGGCGTCGCTACTCGGCATCCAGAAGGCCGCACTCGTCACGCACATCCGGCGGACGTACTACAGCGACCAGGGACGGCCCGTGGAGACGGCCGACATCGTGGTGCCTGCGGCTCACTGCGAGATCGTCTATGAGATCCCGATCAGCCGGTAACCCCATCCAGGGTTCGCCGTATGACCGACGACGCTCCGTCCTGTCCCGAGTGCAGGCAGCCCCTGAGGTCGGGTGGTCTGGTGCTCGCCGGGCGGGATGACGATGACCGGCGGACCTGCCGGTCGTTGTGGCGGTGCGCCGACCGGCATACGTGGTGGCGGTGGGCGGACCGGCCGGAGGAACCGTTGGAGGTCTGCCCAGTTCCGGAGCTGTTTCGCTGACATCCCATGCTGACATCAGCAGGGCCGGACGGCGGCATACGGCAACGCCCCCGGGCGACCGCCGGACCAGCCGACGACGGCACCGGGGCGGGCGTGGACCGGGCTCCTAAAGCGGGTGTCGCAGGTTCGAATCTTGCCGGGGCACAACGCATCACCGCTCTGACCTGGGGTTTATCTCCCAGGGAGGGGGCCTGTTCGGCCTCGGACGTCTCGTCCGGGGCCATTTGCGTGAGCGGTGCGTGAGCGGACGGAGAGTTGATCTCCCGAATGCCGACCGACGGATCAGCATCACCCGGCACGGCCTCTTCCGCCTTGCGGGCCCGCGGCACGAGCCGGGCTGCGGCCTCGGCGATCGCCAGGTCCGCCTCGGGCAGCAGGGTCGTGTACGTGACCGCCGTGATGGTGATCGAGGAGTGGCCGAGCATCTCCTGGATGTCCTTCAGGTCGGCCCCGGCCGCGTGGGCGAGTGTAGATCGGCATCGCCCGCGCCGCCGGCGTCGTCATGCCAGCCGACGACGCCCCCGCCGTCATCCTCCTCAACCCCCGAATCACCGACCGCTCCGAGGAGACCGACGAGCAGTACGAGGGCTGCCTCAGCTTCTTCGACGTCCGCGGCCTCGTCCCCCGCCCGGCTGAAGATCACGGTGTAGGCCACCACCCTGGCGGGCGGGACCACGACCACCGAGTACGAACGCGGCCTCGCCCGCCTCATCCACCACGAAATCGACCACCTCGACGGCCGGCTGTACTCCGCCGGAATGCGAACCGGCGTCGACCCGATCCCGTGGAGGAATACCGGCAGACCGGGCGAGCTTGGGCTTACGAGTATGAGGCGAGAACGGAATGACTGGCCTCGTCCGCTGCTGCAGATCACCGGCGCAGCACTCGGCCAGGCATCGGAGCTCGTGGCGGGTCCATCCCCTGCGCAACCTGGAGGCACGGGGCACGCTGGTCCGGGACGGCTGAAGCCGGCGCATCCGCCGTCTGGTCCGGTGATGAGGGCCGACCGCTCGCAGCCTGTTGTGCGGCTGTCCGGGCCTTCAGCCTTCCGTTCCGGGAGGGTTGATCTGCCCGGTCAGGTGTACGGGCTTGAGCTTGCCGATGGCCACGCTGCCGTTCGTGTAGCGGCCCGGTCGTGCGTCCGCGTCAGGAGTGACGATGAGCGTGTACACCAGCCGCCTGCGGTCCGTCGTGTCGGCGTTGATGTGCGGGTTGCGGGTGAACTCCAGCACCTTGCCGCCCGGGCGGACGTTGGCGTCGCACGACCCGCCTTTGCCCGGGTTGGTGCTGTCGAGGAAGTAGCGGTAGTCCACATGCCCGGTGAAGGTGTATCCGTCCGGCGCGGTGAAGGTGTGCAGGATGTTGCCCGGGTTGACGGGAGCGTCGTTGTCGGACCATACCTGCACGTTGATGACCTGCGGTTTGCCACCGCCGGGCACGGTCTGCGGGATGGTGATCTGCTCGACGTGCAGCCGCGTTTCGTCCCCTGCTTTCCGGCCGCCCGTGTCCTCGCCGTCGACGACCTTGGTGTTGTCGTCCGCGCCGTTTCCGTGGTGCGTGCCGGACTTGCCGGCGGCGACCTTGATGACCTCGCGGAGCCGGTTGTGTTCGCAGTCCGCGATGTACAGGTTGCCCTTGGCGTCGAGCGCGATCCCCAGGGGCTGGTTCAGTTGCGCGTTCTGCGCCTCGAAGCCGTCGCCGTTGTAGTCCCACTTGTACTTCACTCCGGCGATGGTCTCGATCCTGGAGTCGAGTACGACCTTGCGGACCGTGTGGCTTTCCCGGCAGGTGACGAAGACGGTGTCCTCGCTGTCGATGGCCAGCCCGATCGGGCCGTGGAGCTTGGCCGACTCGGGGTGACCTTGGTCGCCGGTGTGCCCCCAGTCGACCCTCGCCATACCGATCACGTTCTCGATGGTGCGTTTCTTGAGGTCGACCCGGCGTACGCGGTGGTTGTCCTGGTCGGCGATGTAGAGCAGGCCCTGGCTGTCGAAGGCCAGCCCGGTGGGGTGGTTGAGCTTGGCGCTGCCCACCTGCCCGCCGTCGCCTTCGTTGCCCCCGTCATCCAGCTTCCCGACGACCGTGCTCACGACACGGTCCTGGGTGACCATCAGCACCCGGCGGTGGTGGTAGTCGGAGATGTACACGTTGTCGCGGGCGTCCACTGCGAGACCGGTCCAGTCGCCCAACGACAGGTTGAGGTTGGTCGCCTGACGGGACCTGGGGTCATCGGCACCACCGGCGAAGGTGGACAGCCTCGCGCCCTTGCCGACGACGCCGTTGGTCGCGACCACCTTGTACACCCGCTGATTGCCGTGGTCGGCGATATAGAGGTTGCCCTGCGAATCCAGCGCCAGTCCGCCCGGCCAGGTGAGTTCGACGGCCGTCGCCTGCCCGTTGGTCTTGTTGCCGCTGCCGCCCCCGGCGATCGTCGTGATGCGTCCCGTGGGGTCGATCTTCCGCACTCGGTGGTTGTTCCGGTCGGAGAAGTAGATGTGACCGGAAGGCGCGACCACTACCCCGGTCGGCCTGCACAGCTTGGCCTCGGTTGCCGCTGAGCCGTCGCCTTCGAAGCCATCGCTGCTCATTCCCGCGATGGTCCAGATCGTGCCGGGTTCGTAGTCGTCCATCTCGGAGGTGGCGGAGCCGGCGGTGGCCGTCATGCGTGTACTCCTTACGCGGGGAAGGGTCGGCAGTTGCCTCGTCTGCGCGAATATGCGTGCGGAACCCAGACAGACGATCGACTATCCGCATTGAATATTCGCAAAACATCACATTGCGTAACGAATGGGGTGAAAATTGACCCACATGCCGCCCCGTTGCCGGTGGCTCCGGGCTCAGTGCCGGAGCCACCGTTGGGACTGGCGTCGGTGGGGGATCAGTCCTCGTCGGGGCCGAGGACGCGGCCCTTGAGCCTGACGGGGTCGGCGGTGCCCACGCGGAGCTCTCCGTCGGTGTAGCGGCCCGGCGTCGCACCGTCGAGGGCGGAGACCTGCGCCGCGTAGCCGAGGCACTCCTGGTTGCTGGACAGGTACGGGTTGTGGGTGAAGGTCAGCCTGCGACCTCCGTCACCCACGGTGCCCTGAGTGGTCTTGAGGTTGCCCTTCGCCTGGAGGGTGTTGACGTCGTGGTAGGCCCAGGAGAGCCAGCCGGTGAAGTAGAAGCCCGTGGGCGCCTTGAGGGTGAAGGTGATGTCGCCGGGGTTCACCGGGCCGGGGACGGTGCTGAGGGCGCCAAAGCTGAGATGGGCCGGTACGCCTCCAGGTTCGTCCTCGACGATGCCCTGCTGGAGGATGTACAGCTTCTTCTCGTCCCCCTGCTTGACGGGGGCCTGTGTCTGCGTGGCCATGGCTTCCCTTCTGTGGATGGGTGTTGTCCGCGCGTGCGGATCCGCCGGTGGCGGGCTTGTGGAGGGCTCGGCTGCCGGTGGGCTTCGGTATCGGGCGCCTTGAGCTCCGGTGGGGTCTGGTATCGGGCGTGGTTGCTCGCGCGGGCCTGGTGGAGTGGTGACCGACGCACGCGGGTGTTCAGTCGCTGCCGGGGGCGGGCGGAGTGTCGGCGGGTGCGTGATCGGCCAAGAGCGGCCCGAGGACGACGAGGGCGCCGAGAACGATGTCCTCGTAGAGGTAGAACCCCGCTTCCAGGGGCGGCAGTTCGGCCTCTGTGCCCTCCGCCTGGGCCCCTGGAGCGGCGTCATGTCCTGGGTCGTTGTCGGCCTCGCCCTGGGCCATGGGCGGGCCGAGCAGGTCGGTGAGGTCCTGCGCGGCGCCCTGAAAGGCGGCACGGGCGGTGGTGGCCAGCAGGCGGAGCGGGAGGTCGAGAGCGGCGGCGGTGCGCTGGCCGGGAATCAGCTTCGCCGCCGTGGGGGCCTCCGCGGCGGTGGCGGCGAGCCACTGCACGGGCAGCGTGCAGGCGGAGATGATCCGCTCGGCGGGCATCAGGGACGGTGGTTCGCCGTCGACCATGAGGTCCTCCCATTCCATGAGGTCGAAGAGGAACTGGCCGCCCTTGTAGAGGGGCCAGGGACGGACCGCGTCGAGCAGGGAGCGGGCTCGTGCGGGCTCGCGTCGGCGCAGGGCCACGCCCTGCCGGGCCAGGGTGCACAGGCACTGACGCAGACAGCTGTTGACCTGCCCGAGGAAAGCGAACGTCCGGTGGTCGGTCGGGGTCAGCGGGCCGGTGGTGTGGTCGGCCGACGGGGGTGTGGTCGTAGTGGTCACAGTGGCCTTGAGGTGACGTAGTGGGCGATCTGCCGTAGCACGGCTTTGCCTTCGTTCTCGGGGATGATCCGCAGGTCTTCTTCGAAGCGGGCGATGCCTTCGGCCGCGAGCCGGTCGGCGAGGTCGGTGGCGTATTCGATGGAGCCGTGCCGCCGCATGGCGGCCAGGAGTTCCTCGGCGTGCTGCTGGGTCTTGTCGGTGCGGCGCTGCCGCAGGACATCGAAGAGGCGTGGCCGCTCGTGGGCGTGGGCGGTCCGGAAGAGGTGGATCAGCATCACGGTGCGCTTGCCTTCGAGCAGGTCCCCGAGAGGCTCCTTGCCGTAGAGGGCTTCCTCGCCGATCAGGTTCAGGATGTCGTCCTGGATCTGGAAGGCGATGCCGATCAGGCGGAACGCCTCGTCGAACCGGCCCAGGACCGCGGGGTCGGTGACGCCGGCGCAGACGGCGCCGATGCGGCAGGGGCTGATGCAGGTGTACCAGCCGGTCTTCTTGGTGCTCATCGTGAAGTAGGCGTCGTCGGCGTCGGGAACGATGTCGTGGCGGATCCAGCCCAGTTCCATGGCCTGGCCCTCGATGGACTCCCGGCACATGTGCATGGCCTCGTGGATGAGGCCGAGGGTGCGCACAAGGCCCAGCGTTTCGAGGTTGGACAGGACGGCGTCGACGGCAAGGAGGTTCAGCCCGTCGCCGACGTTGACGGCGAGGCCCAGGCCGTGTTCCTCGTGCATGGTGGGCAGGCCGCGCCGATGGGTGGATTCGTCGGCGATGTCGTCGTGGACGAGGAAGCCGTTGTGGAACAGCTCCAGTGCTGCGGCGGCGCGTACGGCGTCTTCGGGGCGTCCGCCGAATGCGGCGCAGGCCGCGATGGTCAGGGTGGGGCGCAGGCCCTTGCCCTGCCGGGCGGGGTAGGAGCGCATGAGGTCGTACAGCGCGGCGCGGGGTTCGCGGTCCGGCAGGAGCCGTTCGATCTCCTCGTTGGTGCGGGCCCGGCACCGGCGCATGGTCTCCATCAGGTCCGCGTCGCGGACGGTGTCCTCCAGCGACCAGCTCGTGCTGGTCCGGCCGTCCCACAGCAGACGCGGGGCCGTGATGGTCGTCTCGCCGATCAGCGGGGGTGGGGCGGGCGCGTCCTCCGGCGAGCGCCGGGCGAGGAAGTCCAGTGCCGTCCAGTCGACCGGCTCGGCGGCCGGCTCCCGGGCGGCAGTTGCCACACTGCCCCACAGCTGGGGGGCCTGTTCGCGGTAGGCGCCCCAGAGTTCCTGCATGCTGCGCAGGCCGGCCGCGCGCTGGGACAGCAGCGTGAAGGCACGCCACACGGCGAGGGTGTCGTCCCTGGAGCCGCGGACGTCAAGACTGTCGGGCAGGACCTGCTCGACGGGCGGACGTTGGAGGTCGAACAGCAGGTTCATGGCCCGGTTGTCGAAGACGACCTCGACGTCCGGGTCCGGGCAGCGGTCCTGGCGTACGACGATGCGGCTGTGCCGCGTGGTGAGCGTGGCGTGGCTGTCGTCGTTGAAGTGCAGCCCGAGCCGGATGCCGCGCAGTTGGTCGGCGGCGGCGGCGAGGATGGCCGGCGCCCGGTCGGACAGGGCGGCGACGGTCTCGTCGAGCAGTCGGGCCCCCGTGAACGCGGGCATGGTCTCAGTCATGGGCACCACCGGCGAACTCCACGATGCCCTCGGTGCGAAAGCCGATGGCGCGTCCGCCGACCCTGCCCTCGACCGTGCACGGGCCCAGCGTCTCGTGCACGCTGAACGGGTGCAGGCTCGTCTCGGACGGGTTGGCGATCCGGCCCGCCGTGTGCGAGCGGAAGTCGAGGACGAGACGGTCGTCCCCGAGCCGGGCGGTGATCAGCAGCCGGCCGGGCACCTCGGCCATCGGCGGCGTGGCGAGCACGTCCGCGAGCGGCGGCACCGTCACCACCCGGTCGCGGTCCAGGCTGCCGCTGACCGCGACCCGCAGGTTGCGGCGCGGAAAGTGACGAATCATGCGCCCGTCGCGCCACAACATCACCGACCCGTTGGCCGCGTCCGCCGGACGCGCGGGCTGGATCAGGGTGAACACCACCGCGGAGGGCGGAGCGGCACCGGCCGGGCCGGAAGGATCGTTGACGAACCCGAACACCCAGCCACCCAGCGTCGGCCAGGACCAGCGGCCGCGAACCCGTTCGTGATAGCCCAGCAGGTCCGTCGCCGTCTGCGTCCCGTCACCGTGCCGCAGGGTGCCCGAGCCGAGGACGCCGGGCTCCGACTGCCATCGCAGGTGCTCGTCCTCGCCGAAGGGCGCGCACTGCGAGGTGCACGGCCTGCTGGTCCGGGTCAGTAGCACGTCGGCGGCCGCCCCCCTGGACCGCGCCGCCACCCGAAACGTGCCCGGCTCACCGTGCGGATGCGGTAACCGGAAAGCGGACCAGGGAAGTTCGGGCTGATCGGCGTTGAACTGCGTCGAACTCCAGCCGTGCCCCTTCTCGTAGACGAGAAGGATCGCCATGTGCTGACCCTCGGCCGCCGTGCCGGTACCGCTGCGCCGCCCCGTGGCCGGAGCGCCCGGATCCGCGACGACCGCACGGGTGGAGGACCCCAGTACGGACAGGTTGGCGATCAGAGCTTGCCGTCCGCACCGTGACAGGAACGCGTAGTGCAGCCACTTGCGGTCGAGTGGGTGAGTGAGAGGAGTGTGCGGGAAGGGGCCTGGGGGCCCCAGTTTCGCGAGGGTCGCCGTGGACACGTTTGAACACTAACGCATCGTTTCCAAACAGTCACAGTCAGTGACACTCGAACGGGTGGCCTGATGCCGAAGAAACGTTCACCTCCATATTCGGGGTTTGAAATCACAAAGAGCCGCCCTGGCGAACACTCCGCCACGGACGGCTCCAGTGCGTGCGCCGCCTTTCTCGCTAGTCGTCGTCCCCGAGAATGCTCGCTTTCAGGCGTACTTCCGGCTGGCCCGCGATCACCGCTCGCCCGTCGGTGTACCGGCCCGGCTCGGCGTCCGACCCGGCCCGGACGCCGAGGGTGTACACCAGGGCCGCTGCCGGATTGCCGGGTGTGTTCAGACGGGGTTCGTCCGTCACGGACAGCGACTTGCCGCCCTCGTGCACCGCTGCCGTCGGCTCCGGAGCTGCGCCCACGGAGCCGTCGACGCGGTAGTACGCGCACGTCGCCCGGCCGTCGAACGAGAGTCCCGTCGGAGCGGTGAAACGGTGCTCCACGCGCCCGGGTGCCCAGGCGTCCGTGGACGAGACCCGTACATGGATCAACTCGCTGCCACCTCGCGGGATCTCCAGCCCGACTTCCTGGCGTACCAGCAGCCGCGCGGCCGTCGCCGTGGCGGCAGCCCGGTCTGCGTCATGGACGTCTCCGGCTTCGCCGTCCGGTTCCGGAGTCTCGTCCTGTTCCGGAGTCTCGTCCTGTTCCGGCTCGGCGGTCTGGGAGGCAACGGCGGTGAGGGGCAGGGCCACGATCCGGTGGTGGAAGTTGTCCGCCACGAGCAGCCGCCCGGCCGGGTCCACGGCCAGACCGCACGGATAGGCAAGCGAACCGCCGGCGGTGTTCTCCGCCGGCTCATCTGTCGCGGCCGCCGCCGCACCGACCGATGGATCCGGCCCCGCGACGACACGGGCCACTCCGTCGGCCAGCCGCCACACGCGGTGTCCGTTCATGTCGGCGACATAGACGGCCTCCTGGGCGTCGACCGCCACGGCGCACGGGGCGCTCCAGTCGACGACCGTGGCGTCGGCGTTCCCGCCCGGCGGCTCCGCCAGCACGTGAAGGGTCCCGTCCGTGCCCAGCGACAGCACCCGGCGGCCCACCGGGTCAGCGATATACAGCCGACCCGATGCGTCGGTCGCCAGACCCGCCGGCGCGAACGCCTCGCCGGCGTCGGCCGCACCGGAGTGTCCGCATGCCGCGACGACCGTGCTGATGACACCGTCTCCGCCGACCCTGCGCACCCTGGGAGTGCCCGCTTCGCCCACGTACAGCGATCCGGAGCCGTCCACGGCCAGAGCGCAGGGAGCGTCCAGCCGGGCGCGGTCGGCGGGCCCACCGTCGCCGTCGTCACCGCGCGAGCCATCTCCCGCAACGGTGTCGATGACGCCCGAGGGGTCGATCCGGCGGACCCGGTGGTTCATCTCATCGGCGATGAACACACCCCCGTCCGCATCGACAGCGAGGGCGGCCGGGAAGCCCAGGCGGGCCCGCACCGCGTCCGAGCCGTCGCCGGCGAAGCCCCGCAGTCCGTCCCCGGCGACCGTGGTCAGTACGCCGGAGCCGTCGATCCGGCGGACCCGGTGGTTGGCGTGGTCGGCGATGAATACGTCTCCTCGCCCCACGGCCACATCCGCGGGGAAGGCCAACTGCGCTCCGGCTGCCGGACGCCCGTCCCCGGAGAATCCGGCGGTGCCGTTTCCCGCCACGGTGATCAGCGGGTCGTGCCCGTGCGGGGATCCCGGCTCGCGCGTCCGGGCCTCAGCCTTCGCCGTCACGCCGTCACCACCCGGCACCGTCGCAGTGGTGCCTGGGCGGCGCCTCTCACCTTCCATGGCTTCGTCACCCGCATGTCGGTCTCCTCTCCGAGCCGTCGCTGCCCTCCCTGCATACCGGCCGGAGCGCAAACCGCGGGAGCAGCGCACCGAAGGCTCCACCCGCACGAGGGAGGAGCCACGGGGGGCAGGCGGCGAGTGGCCAGGCCGAGGCAGACGGCCACGGACACCGACCTTCAGCAGGCGTGGTTGCTGCGCTGCGCATCCATGCGCCCCTCATACCTCAACTCCACTCGAACAAGTGACGCAGAATCGATCCCGCATTCCAAACGGGGGAACGGCTGCATATCGCCCGCAGGACCCGGCTAACCATGGACGCAGATGACGGCCAGGTGCATTCCGTTTGTCTGCCGCAAGGCCCCGGCCGAAGCCGCCGACGGCGTCCTGCGTTCCGCCTCCGGAGACCGCTCCCATGGCGTCCCGTGCTCCGTGAACTGCGCGGCATGCCGTGTCCGGCCCTGCCCGACTCCCACGGGCCGGGCGGGGTGGTCCGCGCCAGGGCGTCCCCTTACTCCGCACGCTTCGACCACAGCCCCAGGAGGACTTGGAAATGGCCACTGAAGTGCAGTCCGCAAAGAAGGAAGCGTACAAACGGGGAGAGGAGCAGGGGCGGGCCGACGCGCTCGCCGGACGCCCGTACGCCAACCCGCCGCGCGACGGCGCACGCGGGGAGACGGACCACTACGCGAACGGCTACGACTGGGGTTACGAACAGGGCCGTGCGCAGAAGCTGGACCTGGTGGTCTGGCAGGAGGGCGGGGTCGAGGACGCCCCCGGGGGCCTCGGCACCACCATCAACATCTGTGTCCGTACGCCCAATTGGAGCGAGACCGTCGACGCCGGTGAACGGGAGCACGTCTTCACCGCCCCGACCGGATTCCGCTGGAACGGCATGGTGGGTGCCCAGTACAAGCGCATCGACCAGACCACGGGCGGCAACCTGCCGCCCGTCCAGTCCAAGGTGAGCGAGGACGGGCGCACGCTGACCTTCACCTACCACGTGCACCTGAACACGAACGGTGAGGACAAGGACCTTATCGCCTACACCTGCGGCCTCGAAGCCGTCGACGGCGCCATGCTCGGCCGCTTCACCGACGGCGTCGCCCAGATCGGCACCGCGCCCCCGGCCAAGCTCAAGGCCGAGGTCATCGAGGACGAGGACTGAGAGAGCAGGAGTCAGACACCATGACCACCGTCGTCACTTCCGGCATCTTCCCGTCCACCAGTCCGGCCGCCTCGCCGATCAACGGCCTGGGCACCGCCGACGTCAGGTGGGGCAGCAGCGGTTCCCAGAGTGGGTACCAGTTCCGCGGTTCGGCTGCGGACGTCGAGCTCGACGGTACCGAGTTCGTCGTCGGTACCTTCGTGCACCGCAATCTCCCCACCAACGTCAGCCCGGACAAGTTCAACGTCGCGCTCGCCATCAACGTCATGTTCCAGGACGGCAGCACGACCGATCTGAACTTCACCTTCCATCACTACGAGACACCCAACACCACCGGCAGCAGCCCCGTGGACGATGACCTGGTCGACCTGCAGGAGTTCATCCACCCCCAGCCCGTCACGATCGACGGGAAGCAGTACAAGGCGGTCCTGAGCGGCTTCAAGCGGGGCGGCCAGATCGTCCGGCAGTTCCGCAGCCCCGAGGGCGGAGTCAACTTCGCCGAGGTCGTCTGCATGTTCACCGTCGACGAGCCGGACGTGATCATCTCCGACCTGCGCTATCTGGGCAACGGCACGGGCCAGCCCGACGAATACATCGAGATCTTCAACAAGGGCGGCGCGCCCCAGGACCTGACCGGCTGGGTCGTGGAGTCCAAGCCCACCGGGCACGCCTACACCTTCCCCCCAGGGACGGTCATCCAGCCCGGCCAGCGCTACCGGGTCTACACCGACGAGGTCCGCCAGGAGTTCGGCGGATTTTCCTTCGGCTCCTCCGAGCAGGTCTGGCGTGACGAGGGCGGCATCGGCCGCCTGGTCCACGACGGCTTCGTCGTGGACCAGTACCCCTACCTCGACAAGGGCTTCAACAAGAGCGCCGCGCCGTAGCAGGTCCTCACCTGACGACACGGCGTTCCTGGATGTACCCGGAGCGGACACATCCAGGGCATAGCGCAGCGGAAAACACCACGGACCAGCGAGAACTATTGAGCGTAGTTTCCCTGGTCCGCAGTGCTTTCGCGGCGAACCCGCAGGTCAGCCCCCGCCCTCGTCATTTGATCCTCTTGTGACGCATCGGACGTCTCGACGTCTCGCCCCTTGCTGCGTGAGGCAACGATGCCGCAGCCCTCTGCCCAGGCGGAACCCTTCGCTTTGCCCGTCAGAACACGGACTTCATGCGTGGACATGCGTGAGCGATGCGTGAGCGGACCGTCCGGCACGAGGCGCCACGAGCGGGATGGAGCGTGCTGCCGCGTGGCGCTGATCAGGTGAAACAGCACCACGCGGCAGCGGCGAACACCACCCGGCAAGGATTCGATCCCACTCCTAAAGCGGTGCTCGTGGCGGGCTCCCCTGCGACAGACAAGCGCCCTCCCGGGCCGTCCTCGGGCCGTGGAAGGGCGCTCGACGATGACCAACGCCGACAACTGCCGACAGCTCGACAGCAGGTCAGGACGCTGATCGGTAAGGCGGCCGCAGGTCACGGCCGCCGTTGATCAGTTGTGGCTGTGCAGGATGTCGTTCAGGCCGCCCCACACCGCGTTGTTCGGGCGGGCCTCGACGACACCGGTGACCGAGTTGCGGCGGAAGAGGATGTTGGAGGCGCCGTTGAGCTCGCGGGCCTTGACGATCTGGCCGTCGGGCATCGTCACCCGGGTGCCCGCCGTGACGTACAGGCCGGCCTCCACCACGCACTCGTCGCCGAGCGCGATGCCGACGCCCGCCTCGGCGCCGATCAGGCAGCGCTCGCCGATGGAGATGATCACGTTGCCGCCGCCGGACAGCGTGCCCATGGTGGACGCGCCGCCTCCGATGTCCGAGCCGTCGCCGACCACGACACCCGCGGAGATCCGGCCCTCGACCATGGAGGTGCCGAGCGTGCCCGCGTTGAAGTTGACGAAGCCCTCGTGCATGACCGTGGTGCCCTCGGCGAGGTGCGCGCCCAGGCGGACCCGGTCGGCGTCGGCGATCCGCACGCCCTTCGGGGCGACGTAGTCGGTCATGCGCGGGAACTTGTCGATCGAGGTGACCTGGAGGTGCAGGCCCTCGGCGCGGGCGTTCAGCCGGACCTTCTCGATCTCGTCCACGGCGACCGGGCCGAGCGAGGTCCAGGCGACGTTGGCGAGGAGGCCGAAGATGCCGTCCAGGCTCTGGCCGTGCGGCTTGACCAGGCGGTGCGAGAGCAGGTGCAGGCGCAGGTAGGCGTCGTGCGTGTCGATCGGCTTCTCGTCGAGCGAGGAGATGACCGTACGGACCGCGACCACCTCGACACCCCGGCGGGCGTCGGGGCCGATCGCCGCGGTCGCACCGCTGCCGAGCAGTTCGACGGCCCGCTCGGCGGTGAGGCGCTCGGTGCCGGAGGGGCCGGGCTCCGCGACCAGGTCGGGGGCCGGGAACCAGGTGTCGAGAACGGTGCCGTCGGAGGCGAGGGTGGCAAGACCGGCGGCGACGGCGCCGGTGGTACGGGAAGCAGTGTCGGTCATGCGGAAAACCTAACGTGGGGAGGGTCGCGGGGGCGAACCCGCACCGGGGACGTCTCATGTGACGGGCGCGGGTTCAGGGGATCACCCGAGCCAGCACGGCGCGCGCGTACGCCTCGTCGTACGAACCGCCCGTGAGCAGCACCTGGAGACAGATGCCGTCCATCAGGGCGAGCAGCGCACGCGCCGTGACCGGATCCGTGCGCCGCTCCAGCAGCGCCGCCGCGCCCTCGGTCCACTCGGCGGCGACGGGGCGCAGCGCGGGCCGGCGCAGCGCCGCCAGATACAGCTCGTACTCCAGCTCCACGCCCGTGCGGTCACCGCCCAGCCACGCGCCGAGCGCTCGGGCGAGGTCCGCGGCGAGGTCGCCCCGGCCGTCCCCGCTCTCGGGCAGCCGCTCGGCCAGCACCGTGCCGAAGCCCTCGTTCGCCTGCCGCAGCGCGGCCACCATCAGCTCTTCCAGGGTGGCGAAGTGATACGTCGTCGAGCCGAGCGGCACGTCCGCCTCGGCGGCGACGGAGCGGTGGCTCAGCCCGGAGATGCCGTCCCGGCCGACCACACGGATCGCGGCGTCGATGATGCGCCGGCGCCGGTCGGGGTCGTAGCGGCGGGGCATCAGTGGCTCGCCCCGCCCAGGTTCAGCACGACCACTCCCCCGACGATCAGCAGGATCCCGGCGACCTTGGTGACGCTCAGCCCCTCCCCGAACAGCAGCAGCCCGAGGACGGCGATGGCCGCGGTGCCCACCCCGGACCAGATCGCGTACGCGGTGCCGATCTGCACGGTCTTCAGCGTCTGGGCGAGCAGCGCGAAGGAGACGACGTAGCCCAGGGCCGTCACGAGCGAGGGCCACAGCCGGCTGAAGCCCGCGCTGTACTTCATCGCCGTCGTCGCGGCGACCTCGCAGGCTATGGCGCCGGCGAGCAAGAGATATCCCATGCGTACTAGCGTACACATCATATGTACAGGCGTACGCAACGAGAAAGTTTCATTTTCATGGAAATCGCTCGCCGAAACGCCCTACGGCCGTGCCCGGACTCCACTAATGTGCGGCCCCTCGGCATCACATCTGCCACACGATTCGTTCACCTCACCCTCACGCCCCCGGCTGCCGCCGGGCGGCGGTGGAGACCCACGCATGCCTGACAACACCCCCCGCCCTCCGCAGCGCCGGCCCTGGGAGGCCGACTGGGAACCCGACAGCGCCCGGGCGTCCGGCGCCCGAAGACTCCTGCTCGCCGGTGCACTGGCCCTGACCGCCGTCACCGCCTGCATCACCGGCTTAGCCGTGAACGACGGGACCCCCGAGCCGAAAGCCGCCCGGCCGGCGAGCACGGCCCCGGCGGACGACGGCCCCGGCCTGCTCTCCTTCGCCTCTCCCCCCGCGCGGACAACCGGTCCCCCGAGGAGCACGGGCGCCATGACCCCGACCCCGGTGGCCCCGCAGGCGGCGTCCGCCCCCACGGCCACACCGAAGCACGCCCCTGCCGCGCCGCCGGAACGGCAGGCGAGTTCCCCCGGGCCCACGCCGAAGGCGGTCTCCGTCCGCTCCCTCAACTACCCGGACCGCTACTGGCACATCGTCGGCGACCAGGTGAACCTCGACCCGGTCCCCTCACCCTCCGACCGCCGGGCCGCCACCTTCAGGCTCGTCGAAGGCCTCTTCGACGCCCGCTGCTACTCCTTCGCCACGGCCGGCGGCGGCTATCTGCGCCACCGCGGCTTCCTGCTGCGCGCCGAGCACAGCGACGGCTCGTCCCTCTTCCGCCAGGACGCCACGTTCTGCCCGCGCACGTCCTCCTTCACCGGCGCGACCATGCTGGAGTCGCTCAACTACCCCGGCCGCTTCCTGCGCCACCAGAACTTCCGGCTGAAACTGGACCCGGCCCAAAACAGCGATCTGTACCGGGCGGACTCGGCGTTCCTGCTGGTGGACGCGGTGGCCTGAACGCACGGAAGCGGCGGCACCCGTAGGCGCCGCCGCTTCCCGCACGCTGATGTCTCAGACGTTGAACCCGAGCGCCCTCAGCTGCTCACGGCCGTCGTCCGTGATCTTGTCGGGGCCCCACGGGGGCATCCAGACCCAGTTGATGCGCAGTTCGTTCACGAGGCCGTCCGTGGCGGACTTCGCCTGGTCCTCGATGACGTCCGTCAGCGGGCAGGCCGCCGACGTCAGGGTCATGTCGATCGTCGCGATGTTCGCGTCGTCGATGTGGATGCCGTAGATCAGGCCGAGGTTGACGACGTCGATACCCAGCTCGGGGTCGACGACGTCGTACAGCGCCTCGCGGAGTTCTTCCTCCGAGGCCGGCTTCATCTCAGCGGTCTCGCTCATGCGGTCTTCCTTTCGGCGGCGGCGCCACCCAGCGCCTGGGCCGTCGCGTCCTTCCACGCCATCCAGCTCAGGAGGGCGCACTTGACCCGGGCGGGGTACTTGGAGACACCGGCGAACGCGACCGCGTCCTCCAGCACCTCCTCCATCGCGTCGTCCGGCTCGATCCGGCCCTTGGACTGCATCAGCTCCAGGAAGGTCTCCTGGATCTTCTGCGCCTCGGGCAGTTCCCTGCCGACGAGGAGCTCGTTCAGCACGGACGCCGAGGCCTGGCTGATGGAGCAGCCCTGGCCCTCGTACGAGACGTCCTCGATCGTCGTTCCGTCGTACTTCACGCGAAGGGTGATCTCGTCGCCGCACGTCGGGTTCACGTGGTGCACCTCGGCGTCGCCATCCCTCAGACCACGCCCGTGCGGGTTCTTGTAGTGGTCCAGGATGACTTCCTGGTACATCGAGTCCAGCTTCACCTGTCAGGCCCCTCAGCCGAAGAAGTTCCGTACGTGCTCCAGACCGTCGACCAGAGCGTCGATCTCGGCCGGTGTGGAGTACAGATAGAACGACGCTCGCGTGGTCGCAGGAATTCCGTAGCGCAGGCAGACGGGCCGCGCGCAGTGGTGGCCGACGCGCACCGCGATGCCCTGCTCGTCGAGGACCTGGCCCACGTCGTGCGGGTGGATGTCGCCGAGCGTGAAGGAGATCGCCGCGCCCCGGTCCTCGGCCGTGGTCGGGCCGATGATCCTCAGGTCCGGGACCTCGGCCAGACGCTTGACCGCGTACTCGGTCAGCGCGTGCTCATGGGCGAGGACCTTGTCCATGCCGATCGAGTTCAGGTAGTCGATCGCGGCGCCGAGACCGACCGCCTGGGCGATCGGGGGCGTGCCCGCCTCGAACTTGTGGGGCGCCGGGGCGTACGTCGACGAGTGCATCGACACGGTCTCGATCATCTCGCCGCCGCCGAGGAACGGAGGCAGGTCCTCCAGCAGCTCCTGGCGGCCCCACAGCACGCCGATGCCGGTCGGGCCGCACATCTTGTGGCCGGTGAAGGCCACGAAGTCGGCCTGCAGGGCCTGTACGTCCATCGGCATGTGGGGCGCGGCCTGGGAGGCGTCGATGCAGACCAGGGCACCGACCTCCTGGGCGCGGCGCACTATCGTCTCGACCGGGTTGACCGTGCCCAGGATGTTCGACACCAGCACGAAGGAGACGATCTTCGTCTTCTCGGTGATGACCTCGTCGATGTTGGACAGGTCCAGGCGGCCGTCGTCGGTGAGGCCGAACCACTTCAGCTTCGCGCCCGTGCGCTGCGAGAGCAGCTGCCACGGCACGATGTTGGAGTGGTGCTCCATCTCCGTGATGACGATCTCGGTCTCGTGGTCCACCCGGTAGGGCTCGTCGGCCCAGCCCAGCATGTTCGCCACGAGGTTGAGCGACTCGGAGGCGTTCTTGGTGAAGATCACCTCGTCGCGACTCGGCGCGTTGATGAACTCCGCCACCTTGTCACGCGCGCCCTCGTACAGCGCCGTGGCCTCCTCGGCGAGGACGTGGACGCCGCGGTGGACGTTGGCGTTGTGCTGCTCGTAGTACTCGGAGAGCACGTCGAGCACCTGGCGCGGCGTCTGCGAGGTCGCCGCGTTGTCCAGGTAGACGAGCTTCTTGCCGTCGTGGAGCACGCGGTCCAGGATCGGGAAGTCCTTGCGGAGCGCCTCGGTGTCGAGGAGGCCCGGCAGCTGTGTCACGCGGATGCGCCACCCTTCGTGTAGGCCTCGTAGCCCTCGTCCTCCAGCTTGTCGGCGAGCTCGGCGCCGCCGGACTCGACGATGCGGCCCGCGGAGAAGACGTGGACGTAGTCGGGCTTGATGTAGCGCAGGATGCGCGTGTAGTGGGTGATCAGCAGGGTGCCGACCTCGCCGGTCTCGCGGACGCGGTTGACGCCCTCGGAGACGATGCGCAGGGCGTCGACGTCCAGACCGGAGTCCGTCTCGTCGAGGATCGCGACCTTCGGCTTGAGCAGTTCGAGCTGGAGGATCTCGTGGCGCTTCTTCTCACCGCCGGAGAAGCCCTCGTTGACGTTGCGCTCGGCGAAGGAGGGGTCCATGTTGAGGCGCTCCATGGCCCCCTTGACCTCCTTCACCCAGGTACGCAGCTTCGGGGCCTCGCCGCGGATCGCGGTGGCGGAGGTGCGCAGGAAGTTGGAGACCGAGACGCCGGGGACCTCGACCGGGTACTGCATCGCCAGGAACAGGCCCGCGCGGGCGCGCTCGTCGACGGACATCTCCAGGACGTCCTCGCCGTCGAGGGTGACGGTCCCGCCGGTGATCGTGTACTTCGGGTGACCCGCGAGCGAGTAGGCGAGGGTGGACTTGCCGGAGCCGTTGGGGCCCATGATGGCGTGCGTCTCGCCCTGCTTCACGGTGAGGTCGACGCCCTTGAGGATCTCCTTCGTGGCGTTGTCGGCCTCGACGGTGACGTGCAGGTCTCGGATTTCAAGCGTTGCCATGGGTGCCTCAGGACTCCTGGGTGAGGGAGACGAGAACGTCGTCCCCTTCGATCTTTACGGGGTATACGGGGACGGGGCGCGTCGCGGGGAGGCCGGACGGCTTGCCGGTGCGCAGGTCGAAGGCGGAGCCGTGCAGCCAGCACTCGATCTGGCAGTCCTCCACCTCGCCCTCGGAGAGCGAGACGTTCGCGTGCGAGCAGATGTCGTTGATCGCGAACACCTCCCCCTCGGTCTTCACGACCGAGACCGGCGTGCCGTCGAGTTCCACCCGCTTCGGGGTGTCCTCCTCCAGCTCGCTCAGCCCACAGGCGCGCAGGAACGTCGACGGGGCAGTCATGCGACCGACGCCTCCAGCTCCTGTTCGATCTTGGCGATGAGGCGCTCCTCGATGTCCGCGACGCCGATCTGCTGGACCAGCTCGGCGAAGAAGCCGCGGACCACGAGGCGGCGGGCGTCGTGCTCCGGGATGCCGCGGGCCATCAGGTAGAAGAGCTGCTCGTCGTCGAAGCGGCCGGTCGCGGAGGCGTGGCCGGCGCCGACGATCTCGCCGGTCTCGATCTCCAGGTTCGGCACCGAGTCGACGCGCGCGCCGTCGGTCAGCACCAGGTTGCGGTTCATCTCGTAGGTGTCCGTGCCCTCGGCGCTGGCCTCGATCAGCACGTCACCGATCCACACGGCGTGCGCTTCCTCGCCCTGGAGCG
Organism: Streptomyces sp. NPDC007971; assembly: GCF_042958635.1. NCBI lineage: Bacteria > Bacillati > Actinomycetota > Actinomycetes > Kitasatosporales > Streptomycetaceae > Streptomyces > Streptomyces sp. NPDC007971. Next base: position 304,625 of record NZ_JBIBJK010000005.1, on the reverse strand, counting down.
CGCCCTTGTAGACGACGTTCGACTTGCAGTGCGGGGTGTTGTGGGTGACCAGGAGGCGGTGCTCCTGGTGCTGGCCCGCATCGGTGAAGTACAGGCCGAACAGCTCGGCCTCGCCGCCGGTGCCGGCGTAGGAGACGCGCGGGTGCAGCCGGACGAGGTCGCCGCCGAAGGTGACCACGAACGACTTGAGGGTGGCGTCCCGGCCGATCAGCGCGTTGTGCTGGCCGACGTGCACGGCCTTGTCGTCCCAGTCCTGGACGGAGACGACGGTCAGCTTGGCGCCGTCGCCCAGGACGTAGTCGACGTTGGCGGCGAGCACCGCGTCACCGGTGTGGTCGATGACGACGACGGCCTCGGCGAAGGCGCCCAGCTCGATCACCTGGTGGCCGTAGGCGACCCCGCCCTCGCCGTGCACCGCGATGCGGATCGGCTCGGTGAGCACCGTCTCCTTGGGGACGGTGACCACGCCGGCCTGCTGGAAGGCGGAGTACGCCTGGGCGGCGACGCGGTCCACCGGGGTGCCCGCCCTGCCGATCCGCGCGTCGTCGCGGCCGACGGTCTCGACGGTGACACCCTCGGGGGCCTCGACGGCGACCTTCACGCCCGCGCCATTGGCGACGGCGGTGCCGTCGTGCAGACCGCGCAGCCGCTCCAGCGGGGTGAACCGCCACTCCTCCTCGCGCCCGTGCGGGACCGGGAAGTCCGCCACGTCGAAGGACGGGGGCGCGCTCATGCGCGTGGCGACGGTCGACTCGGCGGCGACCGCGATCTGACCGGCGGTGGTCGAACCGACCGGGATGTTCTGAGCCTCAGCCATGGCTGTCGTTGTGCTCTCTTCCTACGTCAAGAAATCTTCGGGCTTCAGGAGGCGGGTCAGCCGACCGCGCCCTCCATCTGCAGCTCGATCAGCCGGTTGAGTTCGAGGGCGTACTCCATCGGCAGCTCCTTGGCGATCGGCTCGACGAAGCCGCGCACGATCATCGCCATCGCCTCGAACTCGGTCAGACCACGGCTCATCAGGTAGAAGAGCTGATCCTCGGAGACCTTGGAGACGGTCGCCTCGTGACCCATGGACACGTCGTCCTCGCGGACGTCGACGTACGGGTACGTGTCGGAGCGGGAGATGGTGTCGACGAGCAGCGCGTCGCACAGCACGTTCGACTTCGAGCCGTGGGCACCCTCGCCGATCTCGACCAGGCCGCGGTACGAGGTGCGGCCGCCGCCGCGCGCCACGGACTTGGAGACGATGTTGGACGAGGTGTTCGGCGCCATGTGGACCATCTTGGAGCCGGCGTCCTGGTGCTGGCCCTCGCCCGCGAAGGCGATGGAGAGGGTCTCGCCCTTGGCGTGCTCGCCCATCAGGTAGACGGCCGGGTACTTCATCGTCACCTTGGAGCCGATGTTGCCGTCGATCCACTCCATGGTCGCGCCCTCGTAGGCCACGGCGCGCTTGGTGACCAGGTTGTAGACGTTGTTCGACCAGTTCTGGATGGTCGTGTAACGGCAGCGGGCGTTCTTCTTGACGATGATCTCCACGACCGCGCTGTGCAGCGAGTCGCTCTTGTAGATCGGGGCCGTGCAGCCCTCGACGTAGTGCACGTAGGCACCCTCGTCGACGATGATCAGGGTCCGCTCGAACTGGCCCATGTTCTCCGTGTTGATACGGAAGTAGGCCTGGAGCGGGATCTCGACGTGCACGCCCTTCGGCACGTAGATGAAGGAGCCGCCCGACCACACGGCGGTGTTCAGGGAGGCGAACTTGTTGTCACCGACCGGGATGACCGTGCCGAAGTACTCCTTGAAGAGCTCCGGGTGCTCCTTCAGCGCGGTGTCGGTGTCGAGGAAGATGACGCCCTGCTCCTCCAGGTCCTCGCGGATCTGGTGGTAGACGACCTCCGACTCGTACTGGGCGGCGACACCGGCGACGAGGCGCTGCTTCTCGGCCTCCGGGATGCCCAGCTTGTCGTAGGTGTTCTTGATGTCCTCGGGCAGGTCCTCCCAGGACTCCGCCTGCTTCTCCGTGGAACGCACGAAGTACTTGATGTTGTCGAAGTCGATGCCCGACAGGTCCGAGCCCCAGTTCGGCATGGGCTTCTTCTCGAAGAGGCGCAGGCCCTTGAGGCGGAGCTTGGTCATCCACTCCGGCTCGGACTTCTTCGCCGAGATGTCCCGGACCACGTCCTCGTTCAGACCACGCTTCGCGGAGGCGCCGGCCTCGTCGGAGTCGGCCCAACCGTATTCGTACGTGCCCAGGCCCTCGAGTTCGGGGTGGGCAGTCTCCGTGGGGAGAGTCATGCGGGGTTCCTCCCGGCCGTGCTTGCAGATGCTTGGTGGCTCTGGTGATCGGTCTTCGAAATCTTGGGGATGAACGTCGTGCAGACGCCGTCGCCGTGGGCGATGGTCGCCAGTCGCTGGACGTGGGTGCCGAGGAGCTCGGCGAAGATCTCCGTCTCCGCCTCGCACAGCTGCGGGAACTGTTCCGCCACGTGGGCGACCGGGCAGTGGTGCTGGCACAGCTGTTCGCCGACCGGTGCGCTACGCGCCGTAGCAGCGTACCCGTCGACGCTCAGGGCCTTGGCGAGCGCTTCGGCGCGTTGGTCGGGGCCGACATCCTCGATCGCCTTGCGGTACGCGCCGGCCTGGGCGGCGATGCGGGCGCGGGCGAAGGCGGCGACCGCGTCGGCGCCGCCCTCCTGCTCGGCGATCCAGCGCAGGGCGTCCACGGCGAGCTTGTCGTACGACTGGTCGAAGGCGTCGCGGCCGCAGTCCGTCAGTGCGAAGACCTTGGCGGGGCGGCCACGGGTCCGGGCGCCGTACACGCGCTGCTCGCGCGCCTCCACGACGTCGTCGGCGACCAGGGCGTCCAGGTGGCGCCGGACGGCGGCCTGGGTCAGGCCCAGCCGGCCGGCCAGCTCGGCGACGGTCGACGGGCCGTGGTCCAGGATGGACCGCGCGACTCGGTTGCGCGTCGAGCGCTCTCCGGTCGCCAGCTCCTCGTGCGGGGGACCCACCGGGGTCTCCCGAGCCTCGCCGACGTTTTTCACAACGCCATTGTTGCGTAATTCCTCGGAGACTGACAAGCCACGTCCCGATCAACGGACGGTGCCCTGCATCACTTAGGCATACCTAATCTGACCTGCGGAAATGATCTTCTGATCGATCATCCGGTGAGGTCCTCACGGCCATTTCGGTGGCGCCGCGCAGGCCCGTCGGGAAGACTCCGGAGACATGCCCATACCCCCTCCGACCGGCCCTCTTGTCACCCGCGACACCCTCGCCACGCAGCTGCGCCTGCTGGGTGTCGAGACCGGCGAGACCCTTTTGGTACACAGCTCGCTCAGTTCCCTCGGCTGGGTCAACGGAGGGGCCGTCGCCGTCGTCCAGGGGCTCCTCGACGCCCTCGGCGCCTCCGGCACGCTCGTCGTCCCGACCCAGTCCGCGGACCTGTCCGACCCGGCCGTGTGGAGCAACCCTCCGGTCCCCGAGGAGTGGTGGGACAGGATCCGCGCCACGATGCCCGAGTACGACCCGCTGATCACGCCCACGCGCGGGGTCGGCGTGGTCCCGGAGACCGTGCGCACCTGGCCGGGCGCCCTGCGCAGCGCCCACCCGCAGACCTCGTTCGCGGCGCTCGGGCCGCGTGCCGCCGAGATCACCGAGGGCCATGCCCCCGACTGCCGGCTGGGCGAGCGCAGCCCGCTCGCCCGGCTGGAGAAGCTGGGCGCCCGCGTCCTGCTGCTGGGCACGGGATACGAGGCCTGCACCAGCTTCCACCTGGCCGAGTACCGCATCCCCTCCCCGCTGGTGCGGGTGGGCCGCCCGGCTCCGGGCGGCGGCTGGGAGACGGTGACCGAGGTGTCCATCACCTCGGACCGCTTCGACGAGCTGGGCCACGACTTCGAACGGGACCGCCCCGTCGTACGGGGAAAGGCCGGCGCGGCCGCCGTACGGCTGTTCCCGGTGGCCGATGCGGTGGCCTACGCCGAGCGGTGGCTGGCGGTGCACCGCCCCCGTGAGGAGGAGTTCCTGCACCCCCGCGTCTGAGCGGTGCGGCACCTCCCTAGACTCTGGATCCATGCGAAGTGAGCCCGTGGTCCAGGTCCAGGCCCTGGTGAAGCGGTACGGCACGAAGACCGCGGTGAACGGCCTCGACCTGGTGGCCCGGGCGGGCGTGACCGCCGTCCTCGGCCCCAACGGGGCGGGAAAGACGACCACGGTCGAGATCTGCGAGGGGTACCGGAAGCCGGATTCCGGCACGGTGCGCGTCCTGGGCCTCGACCCGGTGGGACAGTCCGCCGAGCTGCGTCCCCGCATCGGTGTGATGCTCCAGTCCGGCGGTGTGTACTCCGGCGCCCGGGCGGACGAGATGCTGCGGCACATCGCCGGCCTGCACGCGCATCCGCTGGACGTGGACGCGCTGATCGAGCGCCTCGGGCTCGGCTCCTGCGGGCGCACCGGCTACCGCCGGCTGTCCGGCGGCCAGCAGCAGCGCCTCGCGCTCGCCATGGCCGTGGTGGGGCGCCCCGAGCTGGTGTTCCTGGACGAGCCGACCGCGGGCCTCGACCCGCAGGCCCGCCGGGCCACCTGGGGCCTGGTGAAGGACCTGCGTGCCGACGGCGTCTCGGTGATCCTCACCACGCACCACATGGACGAGGCCGAGCAGCTCGCCGACGACGTGGCGATCATCGACGGCGGCCGGGTCATCGCCCAGGGCTCCCCCGAGGAGCTGTGCAAGGGCGGTGCCGAGAACACGCTGCGCTTCACCGGCCGCCCGGGGCTCGACGTGGGCTCGCTGCTCAAGGCGCTCCCGGCCGACTGCACGGCCGCCGAGCTGACCCCGGGCGGCTACCGGGTCGTCGGCAAGGTGGACCCGCAGCTGCTGGCCACGGTGACCTCCTGGTGCGCCCAGCACGGGGTGATGCCGGACCGGATCTCGGTGGAGCGGCACACTCTTGAGGACGTCTTTCTCGAACTGACCGGCAAGGAGCTGCGCTCGTGATTCCGGCTCACACGAAGATCGGCCGGGGGTCCGGGGGTTGCCCCCCGGAAGGACACAGCCTCGAACTGACCGGCAAGGAGCTGCGCTCGTGATTCCGGCTCACACGAAGATCGGCCGGGGGTCCGGGGGTTGCCCCCCGGAAGGACACAGCCTC
>NZ_JBIBJK010000005.1:0-299373 GCF_042958635.1 Streptomyces sp. NPDC007971 | reverse complement strand
CGAACTGACCGGCAAGGAGCTGCGCTCGTGACGACCGCGACCGGTACGTACGCCCCCAAGCCGGGTGCGGCGCCCCTGCCCCGCATGATCGCGGCCCAGGCGGCACTGGAGACGAAGATGCTGCTGCGCAACGGCGAGCAGCTGCTGCTGACGGTCGTGATCCCGGCCCTGCTGCTGGCGCTCTTCAGCTCGGTGGACATCGTCGACACCGGCAAGGGCCGGGCGGTCGACTTCCTCGCCCCCGGCATTCTGGCCCTGGCCGTGATGTCGACGGCGTTCACCGGGCAGGCCATCGCGACCGGGTTCGAGCGCCGCTACGGCGTGCTGAAGCGGCTCGCGTCCTCTCCGCTGCCCCGTTGGGGTCTGATGACCGCGAAGACGGCGTCCGTCCTGGTCACAGAGGTCCTCCAGGTGATCCTGCTGACGGCGATCGCCCTCGCGCTGGGCTGGTCCCCGCACGGCGACCCGGTCTCCGTGGTGCTCCTGCTGGTCCTCGGCACGGCCGCCTTCTCCGGGCTCGGCCTGCTGATGGCCGGCACGCTGAAGGCGGAGGCGACCCTGGCCGCCGCCAACCTGGTCTTCCTGCTGCTGCTCGTGGGCGGCGGGGTGATCGTCCCGCTCGACAAGTTCGGCCCGGCCGGACAGCACGTCCTCGGACTGCTGCCGATCTCCGCGCTCTCGGACGGCCTGCGGGACGTGCTCCAGCACGGCGCCGGGGTGCCCTGGGGCGACCTGGGCATCCTCGCCGGATGGGCGGTCGTGGGGCTGGCCGCGGCCGGGAAGTTCTTCCGCTGGGAGTAGGCACGGGCGCGCCGGGAGGAGATACCGGGGCGGGGAGCAGGCGCCGTGGGGCGGAATCGGCCATCGGGGCCGCGGGCAAGCACGGCACGTCGGGAAGAGACACCGCTCGCCCTGAGCAAGCGCGGCACGCCGGCAACCGGCACCACACGCCCGAGCAAGCACGGCACGCCTGAATCAGGCGCCGTGGGCCGGAGGCAGCGCCCGGAACGCGGGGCGCGGGCGCGGACACGCGCCAAGGCGGGACCCTCGTGAAAGCGTGCACAAGCGACGGGCCTACGATGGTGCGCGTGCCAAAGCTGACCCGCGCCGACGCCGTAGCGGCCCTGCGCAACCCGCTCGCCCTCATCGCCGACCGCTGGACCCCCCACTTCCGGACGGTCCGCCGGGCCGCGCTCGCCGCGCTCGTCATGTCGGTGGTCATCGTGGTCACCGGCGGTGCCGTCCGCCTGACCGGCTCGGGCCTGGGCTGCCCGACCTGGCCCACCTGCACCGACGACTCACTGACCACCACCAGCGCCATGGGCGTCCACGGGGTCATCGAGTTCGGCAACCGGATGCTGACGTACGTGCTGTGCGCGGCCGTCGGCTGGGCGATCATCGCCGCCCGCTCCGAGAAGCCGTGGCGGCGCAGCCTGACCCGGCTGGGCTGGGCCCAGTTCTGGGTGGTCATGGGCAACGCGGTGCTCGGCGGCATCGTGGTCCTGGTGGGCCTGAACCCGTACACGGTCGCCGCGCACTTCCTGCTCTCCTCGGCGCTCATCGCCGTCGCCACGGTGACGTGGCAGCGCGCCCGTGAGGGAGACGAGGCGCCGCGGCCGCTGGTCGGCAAGGCCGTGCAGCAACTCGTGTGGTTCCTGGTGGCCGCGTCCGTGCTGCTGATCGCGGCGGGCACGGTGGTGACCGGCGCCGGGCCGCACGCGGGTGACTCCCAGGAGGTCGAGCGGATCCCGATCGACTGGGAGACGGTCAGCAAGCTGCACGCGGTGCTCGCCTGGATCGTGGTGACCCTCACCTTCGCCCTGTGGTTCGTCCTCAAGGCCGTGGACGCCCCCAGGGGTCCCCTCGACCGGACCCGCGACCTGTTCCTGATCCTGCTCGGCCAGGGCGTCATCGGCTACGTCCAGTACTTCACCCACCTGCCCGAGGCCCTCGTCGGCCTCCACATGCTCGGCTCGTGCCTGGTGTGGATCGGTGTACTGCGCGTCCTGCTGTCCCTGCGGGAACGCCCGCAGGCCGCCCTGGACCTGCCCGGCCCCTCGGCCGGGGTAACGGTGGGCACGCGCGCGTGAATCACCCGTACGGGGTCACCTGCGCGCCGCTCGCCGGCCCGAGGTAGGGGCGCGCCGCGGCGGGGCCCTCAGCCCAGCCCGTACACCCGCCGTGCGGTGTCCGCCGCGACCATCCTGGCCACCCGCTGCGCGTCCCCGAGGCTCCAGGAGCCTTCGGCGACCCAGGTGCCCAGCACCCGGGCCAGGGCCTCGCGGAACAGGCTGGCGCCGACGACGTGCAGCTCGGGCAGGCCGTGGGCACCGCTGGAGAAGAGGATCTTGCCGAAGGGGGCCAGCTCCAGGATCTCGGCGAGGACCGTGGCCGCCCGGGCGCCGGTACGGACGAGGGCGGCGCCCGAGTCGGCGTACACGTGCGGGAAGACGCCGGCCAGGTGGGCGGCGTGCCGGTGGTACGGGTAGCCGTGCAGCAGGATCAGGTCGGTGCCGAGGCCCGCGGTGGCCCGGACGAAGTCGGTGAGCAGCACCGGGTCCGTGCGGTCGATGCGCGAGCCCGGCTGCCCCAGCCCGGCGTGCAGCTGGAGGGGCAGTCCCGAGGCGACCGCGATCCACAGCAGGTGCCGCAGCAGCACCGGGTCGGTCAGCTCGCCGCCGACGCGCCGCCCGGCCAGCCAGCGGGCCGCAGCCCCCCGCACCTCGCCCGGCCCGGGCGGTTCGGGCGCGACGGCCAGGCCGTGCCTGAGGCCCGCGACGGAGGTGAAGGCGACGGCCTCGGCAGCCGCGCCGTGCACCGACTCGGCGAGATTGGCGAGGAAGGACTCGACGGTGCCGGAGGTGTCGGCGACCTGCTCCGCGAGCAGTTCGAGACGGACGATCTCGTGGGCCTGGGCAGCACCGTCCGAGGCCATCTCGCAGGGACCGGTGAGGTCGCCGGGCAGGCCCGTGTCGACCAGATACGTCGTGATGCCGCTGCCGCGCAGCAGTCTGCGGCCCGCCTCCAGCACCCCCAGTTCACGGCGCCTGGCCAGATAGAGGGCGGGCGGGCAGTGCGGGTCCAGGCCGAGCAGCGGCGGGCACCAGCGCCGTACGGCGAAACCGGTCTGGGTGTCGAACAGGGTGGTGCCGGCGGCGGGCGGGCCCTCGGTGCGGGCCAGCTGGGCCTCGAAGGTGCCGAGGCCCAGCTCCGTGCGCAGGACGCCGTGGCAGTACTGGTCCACCAGGGACGGCGTTTCGATCATTCCGGCTCCCCGTGGGTCGTGGTCTTACACGTCCTAACGGGTGAACGGGACTGAGGTCGCGGTCCGGCCCGGGGCTGCGGTTCGTTCGAACGACCGCCGGCCGTCCGGGACTGCTCGCGCGCACGCGGCTGAGCCGCATGCCCACGCAGCGGCGCGCCCCGGAGGGTGCGCTGCTCAGCCGCCGATCTGGATGCCGGCCATGCGCTTCCACTCGTACGGGCCCGTCTTCACCTTCGCCGCGAACTCGCCGTCGAAGGACTCGTGGACGGTGATGCCGGACTTCTCCACCGCCTGCCGGGCGATCTCGGTGCTGGGAGCCACCAGGTCGCCCCAGCCGCCGTCCTCGCCGACCAGGACGATGCGCGCGCCGCGCTCACCGATGTGGGCCACCTGGCCCTCGGCGCCGCCGTGCGCCTTGGCGAAGGCGCTGATCTGGTGGGCGAGCCGGGTCGCCGTGCGCTCGGCCTTCGGGTCAACCTGCTGCGTGTCTGCCATGACCTGGATGCTACTCACGAGTAGATGGACTGGCGAGGGCAGGGCCCTGTGACGTGCGTCAGCGCAGGAAGGGGTCCACCGCGACAGCCACGAAGAGGATCGACACATAGGTGATCGACCAGTGGAACAGCCGCATCTCCTTCAGCTTCACGCCGGTCACCTCGGCCTTCGCCCGGTTCTGCAGGCCGTGCGCCTCCCAGAGCCAGAAGCCTCCGGCTGCGAGGGCGACCACCGTGTAGAACCAGCCTGTGTAGCCGAGCGGGGTCAGCAGCAGGGAGACGGCGACCATCACCCAGCTGTAGATGACGATCTGCCGGGCGACCACCTTGTTGGAGGCGATCACCGGGAGCATCGGCACGCCCACGCGCGCGTAGTCCTCCCTGACCTTCATGGACAGCGGCCAGTAGTGCGGCGGCGTCCAGAAGAACATGACGAGGAAGAGGACGACCGGCGCCCACGACATGGAGTTCGTGACGGAGGACCAGCCGATCAGCACCGGCAGACAGCCGGCGATGCCGCCCCACACGATGTTCTGCGAGGTGCGCCGCTTGAGGATCATCGTGTAGACGACGACGTAGAAAAGGAGCGCTCCGAGGGACAGCCAGGCCGACAGCCAGTTGACGGTCAGCCCGAACAGCAGCGTGGAGACGACCGCCAGGGTGATGCCGAAGGCCAGGCACTCGCGCGGGCTGACCATGCCGGTCACCAGCGGCCGCTGCGAGGTGCGGTCCATCAGGGCGTCGATGTCCCGGTCGATGTACATGTTCAGCGCGTTGGCGCCGCCCGCGGAGAGGTAGCCGCCGATGCAGGTCAGCAGGACCAGCTTCAGGTCGGGTACACCCTGCTGCGCCAGGAACATCACCGGAACGGTGGTGATGAGCAGCAGCTCGATGATCCGCGGCTTGGTCAGCGCCACGAACGCCTTGACACGGGCCCCGAACGGCCGGTGAACCGGGCCCTGGCCCGCTGCACCGAGCGAGCCTTCCTCCAGAGCCTTGACGGCCTGGGAGGCGCCCCCAGGACGGGATTCGACGGCCGTCACGCACACCCCTGACAGAGACATCCCAGCAAGCCTCCCGGTGTGAAGTACCGGTAAAGGCTCGCGCGTACCACGCCACTTTAGACGTTGCCCATACCCCGGCCTTCGCGGGGGTGGGGTCGTGTTGGCGGGCGTCCCATTCGAGGGGTCCTGGGGCTCGATTGAGCGGTCAGATGAGCGGCTCCGTATTCATGTGCCGAATGCCTTCTCGGCCAGTCGGGAGGCGGATCGCACAGAGTCCCGGCAGTCTGGAATCACTCGAAAAAATGCACGTCCTCACGGGGGTAGGCTCAACACGGCCGGTGAGCAGAAGCGCACCGGCGGCCGGGGGGTGGGCGCATGCCCCGACGACCGGCGACCGACATGTGGAGAGGAGCCCTGACCCAGGGTGAGCACCAAGCCGACCACCACAGACCTTGAGTGGAACGAGCTGGACCAGCGGGCCGTGGACACCGCCCGCGTCCTGGCCGCCGACGCCGTACAGAAGGTCGGCAACGGCCATCCCGGTACGGCGATGAGCCTGGCACCGGCCGCCTACACCCTCTTCCAGAAGGTGATGCGGCACGACCCGGCCGACCCGGAGTGGGTCGGCCGCGACCGCTTCGTGCTGTCCGCCGGCCACTCGTCCCTGACCCTCTACACACAGCTCTTCCTGGCCGGTTTCGGCCTGGAGCTGGACGATCTGAAGGCCTTCCGCACCTGGGGTTCGAAGACCCCCGGCCACCCGGAGTACGGACACACCAAGGGCGTCGAGACGACGACCGGCCCGCTCGGCCAGGGTGTCGCCAACGCGGTGGGCATGGCCATGGCCTCCCGCTACGAGCGCGGCCTGTTCGACCCGGACGCCGCGCAGGGCGAGTCCCCCTTCGACCACTTCGTCTACTGCATCGCCGGTGACGGCTGCCTCCAGGAGGGCATCTCCGCCGAGGCCTCCTCGCTGGCCGGTCACCAGAAGCTCGGCAACCTGGTCCTGCTGTGGGACGACAACCACATCTCGATCGAGGGCGACACCGAGACCGCCGTCTCCGAGGACACGGTCAAGCGGTACGAGGCCTACGGCTGGCACGTGCAGCGGATCGCCCCGAAGCCGGACGGCGACCTCGACCCGCACGCCATCTACAACGCCATCGAGGCCGCGAAGAAGGTGACGGACAGGCCGTCCTTCATCGCGATGCGCTCGATCATCGCCTGGCCGGCCCCCAACGCCCAGAACACCGAGGCCGCGCACGGCTCGGCCCTCGGCGACGACGAGGTCGCGGCCACCAAGCGTGTCCTCGGCTTCGACCCGGAGAAGACCTTCGAGGTCTCCGCCGAGGTGCTCGACCACACCCGTGAGGCCCTCGACCGCGGCCGCCAGGCCAAGGCCGAGTGGGAGAAGTCCTTCCAGGAGTGGCGCGACAACAACTCCGAGCGGGCCCTGGAGTTCGACCGCATCAGCAAGGGCGAGCTGCCCACCGGCTGGGAGGAGAAGCTCCCGGTCTTCGAGGCGGGCAAGGGCATCGCGACGCGTGCCGCCTCCGGCAAGGTGCTGCAGGCGCTCGGCGCGGTCGTCCCCGAGCTGTGGGGCGGCTCCGCCGACCTCGCCGGCTCCAACAACACGACCATCGACAAGACCAGCTCCTTCCTGCCGGCGGACAACCCGCTGCCGGGGGCCGACCCGTACGGCCGGACCATCCACTTCGGCATCCGCGAGCACTCCATGGGCGCGGAGATGAACGGCATCGCCCTGCACGGGAACACCCGTATCTACGGCGGTACGTTCCTCGTCTTCTCCGACTACATGCGCAACGCGGTGCGCCTGTCGGCCCTGATGCACCTGCCGGTGACGTTCGTGTGGACGCACGACTCCATCGGCCTCGGCGAGGACGGACCCACCCACCAGCCGGTCGAGCACCTGGCCTCGCTGCGCGCGATCCCCGGCCTGAACGTCGTCCGCCCGGCCGACGCGAACGAGACCGCGATCGCCTGGCGCGAGATCCTGTCGCGCTACACCAAGGAGTTCGGCAAGGGCGCCCCGCACGGCCTCGCGCTGACCCGCCAGGGCGTGCCGGTCTACGAGCCCAACGACGACGCGGCCAAGGGCGGCTACGTCCTGTTCGAGGCCGACGGCGGTGAGCCCCAGGTCGTCCTGATCGCCACCGGTTCCGAGGTGCACGTGGCCGTCGAGGCGCGCGAGCAGTTGCAGGCCGACGGGGTGCCGACGCGGGTCGTGTCGATGCCGTCCGTCGAGTGGTTCGAGGAGCAGGAGCAGGGGTACCGGGACAGCGTCCTGCCGCCGCACGTGAAGGCGCGGGTCGCGGTGGAAGCGGGCATCGGCCTCACGTGGCACAAGTACGTCGGGGACGCCGGCCGCATCGTTTCCCTGGAGCACTTCGGTGCTTCCGCCGACGGCAAGGTGCTCTTCCGCGAGTTCGGCTTCACTGCCGAGAACGTGGCCGCCAAGGCCCGGGAATCCCTCGCCGCCGCCCAGCGCTGACGCTCATATACGACACGTAGGAGATGTAATTCCATGACAGACGCACTCAAGCGCCTCTCCGAGGAGGGCGTCGCGATCTGGCTGGACGACCTGTCGCGCAAGCGGATCACGTCCGGCAATCTCGCCGAGCTGATCGACCAGCAGCACGTCGTGGGCGTCACCACCAACCCGACGATCTTCCAGAAGGCGATCAGCAGCGGTGACGGCTACGAGCAGCAGCTCGCGGACCTCGCCGCCCGCAAGGTCACCGTCGAAGAGGCCGTCCGCATGATCACCACGGCGGACGTCCGCGACGCCGCCGACATCCTGCGCCCGGTCTTCGACGCCACCGACGGCCAGGACGGCCGGGTCTCCATCGAGGTGGACCCGCGTCTGGCGCACAACACCCGGGCGACCGTCGCCGAGGCCAAGCAGCTGGCCTGGCTGGTCGACCGCCCGAACACCCTGATCAAGATCCCGGCCACCCAGGCGGGTCTGCCGGCGATCGCCGAGACGATCGGGCGCGGCATCAGCGTCAACGTCACGCTGATCTTCTCCCTGGAGCGCTACCGGGCCGTGATGGACGCGTACCTCTCCGGTCTGGAGCAGGCGCGCGAGAAGGGTCTCGACCTGTCGAAGATCCACTCCGTGGCGTCCTTCTTCGTGTCCCGCGTGGACAGCGAGATCGACAAGCGGCTGGCGGCCCTCGGCACCGACGAGGCCAAGGCGCTGCGCGGCAAGGCCGCCGTCGCCAACGCGCGTCTGGCCTACCAGGCCTACGAGGAGGTCTTCTCCTCCGACCGCTGGACCGCGCTGGAGAACGCGGGCGCCAACAAGCAGCGTCCGCTGTGGGCCTCGACCGGTGTCAAGGACCCGGCCTACCCGGACACGCTGTACGTCACCGAGCTGGTCGCGCCGAACACGGTCAACACCATGCCGGAGGCCACCCTGGAGGCCACCGAGGACCACGGCGAGGTCACCGGTGACACCATCGCCGGCACCTACGAGCAGGCTCGCGCCGACCTCGACGCGCTGGAGGCGCTCGGCATCTCATACGACGACGTCGTACAGGTGCTGGAGGACGAGGGCGTCGACAAGTTCGAGGCGTCGTGGAACGACCTGCTGAAGTCGACCGAGGCGGAGCTGCAGCGCCTCGCCCCCTCGGAGGGCTGAAGTTGTCACCCCGTTCAGGTTCCGGAGCGAACCCGCTTCGTGACCCCGCCGACCGACGGCTCCCGCGCATCGCGGGGCCGTCGGGTCTGGTGATCTTCGGTGTCACGGGCGACCTGTCGCGCAAGAAGCTGATGCCCGCGGTGTACGACCTCGCGAACCGGGGTCTGCTGCCGCCGGGCTTCTCGCTGGTGGGCTTCGCCCGCCGCGACTGGGAACACGAGGACTTCGCCGAGGTCGTGCACGACGCGGTCAAGGAACACGCGCGCACGCCCTTCCGTGAGGAGGTCTGGCAGCAGCTCATCCAGGGGATGCGCTTCGTCCAGGGCACCTTCGACGACGACGAGGCCTTCGAGCGGCTGCGCGCCACCATCGAGGAGCTGGACAAGGCACAGGGCACGGGCGGCAACTTCGCCTTCTACCTGTCCGTGCCGCCGCGCTCCTTCCCGGTGGTCATCCAGCAGCTGAAGAAGCACGGCCTGACCGACCAGAGCGGCGGCTCCTGGCGCCGGGCGGTCATCGAGAAGCCGTTCGGCCACGACCTGAAGTCGGCCGAGGAGCTGAACAAGGTCGTGCACGAGGTGTTCGAGCCGGACCAGGTGTTCCGGATCGACCACTACCTCGGCAAGGAGACGGTCCAGAACATACTGGCGCTGCGTTTCGCCAACACGATGTTCGAGCCGATCTGGAACCGGTCCTTCGTCGACCACGTGCAGATCACCATGGCCGAGGACATCGGCGTCGGCGGCCGCGCCGGCTACTACGACGGCATCGGCGCCGCCCGGGACGTCATCCAGAACCACCTGCTCCAGCTCATGGCCCTCACGGCCATGGAGGAGCCCGCCTCCTTCGGCGCGGACGCACTGGCCGCCGAGAAGGAGAAGGTGCTGGGCGCGGTCCGGCTGCCCAAGGACCTGGGCCGCAGCACCGTCCGCGGACAGTACGCGGCCGGCTGGCAGGGCGGCGAGAAGGTCATCGGCTACCTCGAAGAGGAGGGCATCGACCCGAAGTCGAAGACCGACACCTACGCGGCGATCAAGCTGGAGGTCGACAACCGCCGCTGGGCGGGCGTCCCCTTCTACCTGCGCACCGGCAAGCGCCTGGGCCGGCGCGTCACCGAGATCGCCGTCGTCTTCCAGCGGGCCCCGCACTCCCCCTTCGACCACACGGCGACGGAGGAGCTGGGCCAGAACGCGATCGTCATCCGCGTCCAGCCGGACGAGGGCATCACGGTCCGCTTCGGCTCCAAGGTGCCGGGCACCTCGATGGAGATCCGTGACGTGTCCATGGACTTCGCCTACGGCGAGTCCTTCACGGAGTCCAGCCCGGAGGCCTACGAGCGCCTGATCCTGGACGTGCTGCTCGGCGACGCCAACCTCTTCCCGCGCACGGAGGAGGTCGAGCTGTCCTGGAAGATCCTCGACCCGATCGAGGTGTACTGGGACAAGCACGGCAGGCCCGCGCAGTACAAGTCGGGCACCTGGGGCCCCGCCGAGGCGGACGAGATGCTCGCACGAGACGGACGGAGCTGGCGCCGCCCATGAAGATAGACCTGACCGGCACCACCGCCGGCGAGATCAACAAGGCGCTCGTGCAGGGCCGCCGCGCCATCGGCACTCCCGCCGTCGGCATGGTCCTCACCCTCGTCATCGTCACCGACGAGGAGAACGCCTACGACGCCCTGAAGGCCGCCAACGACGCCTCGCGCGAGCACCCCTCGCGCACGCTGGTGGTCATCAAGCGGGTCTCCCGCTCCCCGCGCGACCGTACGACGTCCCGCCTGGACGCCGAGGTCCGGGTGGGCGCGGAGGCGGGCACCGGTGAGACGGTGGTGCTGCGGCTGTACGGCGAGGTCGCCGAGCATGCCGACTCGGTCGTGCTGCCGCTGCTGCTGCCGGACGCCCCGGTCGTCGTGTGGTGGCCGGTGAACGCCCCGCTGGACCCGGCGAAGGACCCGCTGGGCGCGCTCGCCCAGCGCCGGGTCACCGACACCTACGCCGCCGAGCAGCCGGTGCGGGAGCTGTCCGCCCGCGCCGAGGCCTACACGCCCGGCGACACCGACCTGTCCTGGACCCGGATCACGCCGTGGCGCTCGATGCTGGCGGCGGCCCTGGACCAGGTGGTCTGTGACGTGCAGGCCGTCGAGGTGGAGGGCGAGGAGTTCAACCCGAGCTGCGAGCTGCTCGCCATGTGGCTCGCGGACCGGCTGGACGTCCCCGTCAAGCGTTCCCTTTCCTCGGGGCCGGGCCTGACCGCCGTCCGCATGGACACCAGCTGCGGCCCGATCGTCCTGGACCGTGCCGACGGCTCGCTGGCCACCCTGGCCATCGAGGGCCAGCCGGCCCGCGCGGTGGCACTCAAGCGGCGGGACACCGCCGAGCTGATCGCGGAGGAACTGCGCCGGCTCGACCCGGACGACACCTACGCGTCGGCCCTGCGCTACGGCGTGGAGCGTCTGAACCCGGGCTCCGAGGCCACGGTCGCCGGACCCCGGGCGGAAGCCGATGCCGATGCCGATGCCGAGGCCGGGGCCCCGGCCGAGGCCATCGAGGCTCCCGCCAGGAAGACGGCGGCGGCCAAGAAGACCACGGCGAAGAAGACCCCGGCGAAGAAGGCGGCGGCGAAGTGAGCACTCCGCAGCTGGTCGTGCACCACGACAAGGAACTGATGGCGCAGGCCGCCGCGGCCCGTCTGATCACGAAGATCGTGGACGCGCAGGCCTCCCGGGGCCACGCGTCGGTGGTCCTCACGGGCGGCCGCAACGGCAACGGCCTGCTGGCCGCGCTGGCGGCGGCCCCGGCCCGGGACGCCATCGACTGGAGCCGTCTGGACCTGTGGTGGGGCGACGAGCGCTACCTTCCGGAGGGCGACCCGGAGCGCAACGTCACGCAGGCCCGCGAGGCCCTGCTGGACGCCGTGCCGGTGGACCCGGAGCGCGTGCACGCCATGCCCGCCTCCGACGGCCCGCACGGTACGGACGTGGAGGCGGCGGCCGAGGCCTACGCGGCGGAACTGGCCAAGGCCGCCGGGCCGGAGAACCACGGCTCGGTACCCTCCTTCGACGTCCTGATGCTGGGCGTCGGGCCCGACACCCACGTGGCCTCGCTCTTCCCGGAGCTGCCCGCGGTCCGCGAGACGGAGCGCACGGTGGTCGGCGTCCACGGCGCACCCAAGCCGCCGCCGACCCGCATCTCGCTCACCCTCCCGGCGATCCGCTCGGCCCGCGAGGTCTGGCTCCTCGCGGCCGGCGAGGACAAGGCGCAGGCCGTGGCCATCGCCCTGTCCGGCGCGGGCGAGGTACAGGCCCCGGCGGCCGGAGCGCAGGGCCGCCAGCGCACGCTGTGGCTCCTGGACTCGGCGGCAGCCTCACAGCTGCCGCGGTCGCTGTATCCACCGGCCTCCCCGTGAGTGCCTGAGCGCATGACCACGAGAAAGGGCGACGGGCCTTCCCGCCGCCCTTTGTCGTTTCCGGTCTCCGGGTGCCGTCCGGTGCCGCCGTCGGGGACGCCGCGGAGGAGGGCCGCGCAGCGCCGGCGCGGGCAGCCGGGGGGCGTTCCCGTCGTCACTTGACGGAACCGGCCATCACCCCCTGGACGAAGTGCTTCTGGAACGCGAAGAACACCACCACCGGCACGATCAGGGACAGGAAGGCTCCCGGGGCCAGGACGTCGATGTTGCTGCCGAACTGGCGGATCTGGGACTGGAGTTCCACGGTGAGGGGCTGGGAGGAGCTGTCGGCGAAGAGCAGGGCGACGAGCATGTCGTTCCAGACCCACAGGAACTGGAAGATGGCGAGGCTGGCGATGGCCGGGCGGCCCACCGGCAGCACCAGGCGGGTGAAGATGCGCCACTCGCTGCCGCCGTCCATCCGCGCCGCCTCCAGCATCTCCTTCGGCATCTCGGCGAAGTAGTTGCGCAGCAGGAACACCGCGAACGGCAGACCGTAGGCGACGTGGAAGAGGACGACGCCGGGGATCGTGCCGAACAGGCCCAGCTGGCCGAAGAGTTTGGCCACCGGCAGCAGGCCGATCTGCACCGGTACCACCAGCAGGGCCACCACCAGCAGGAAGAGCGGCTCGCGGCCGGGGAAGTCCAGCCAGGCGAAGGCGTATCCGGCGAGTGCGGCGATGACGACGACCAGGGTGGTCGCCGGCACCGAGATCAGCACGGTGTTCCAGAAGGCCTGGGTCATCCCGGCGTTCTTCAGCAGGGCCGAGTAGTTGTCGAAGGACAGCTGCCCGGGGGCGGCCAGCGCCGTCCACCAGCCGCCCTTCGCGGTGTCCTGCGCCGAGCGCAGCGAGGAGAGGAACAGGCCCGCGAGCGGGGTGAGCCAGACCAGGCCGATCAGCACGAGGAAGGCCTGCACCAGAGAGTTGCCCAGGCCGCGCCTGACCGTGTTCATCGCCGAGTTCATCGCTGGCTCCTTCGGAAGCGGCGGACGTTGAGGACCATCGCGGGAACCACCAGGAGCAGGAGCAGCACTCCGAGCGCGCTGCCGAGGCCCTGGTTGTTGCCGCCGCCGAAGGACACCAGCCACATCTGGGTCGCGAGCACGGTGGCGTCCTCCTGCACCGGTCCCGGCGCGATGATGTAGACGAGGTCGAAGACCTTCATCACATTGATCACGAGGGTCACGAAGACCACGGTGAGCACGGGGGCCAGCAGCGGGACGGTGATGCGGCGGAAGATCTGCCACTCGTTCGCTCCGTCCACCCGCGCGGCCTCCAGCGCGTCCCGGGGCAGGGCCGCCAGCCCCGCGCCGATCAGCACCATCGCGAAGCCCGTCCAGATCCACAGGTAGGCGCCGATGATCGCCGGGGTGACCAGCGTCGGGCCGAGCCAGGAGACGCCCTGGTAGGGCGGTGCGAAGTTGGAGGCGGGCAGTTTCAGCGCGTACGAGCCCTCGTGCAGTCCGGTGAAGCGGAAGGAGCCGTCGGCCGCGGACGTGGTGCTCGCGACCGTCCTCCCGTCGCGCAGCGCCTCGACCCGTACGCCGGGCAGGCCGCTCTCCTTCGGGTCGACCCTGCCCTGCCTGCCTTTGCCGCCGGGCGTGAAGTCCAGGTAGACGACACCGCGCACCTCGCCGGCGGTGGCCTTCTTCGCCGCCGCGGGGTATGCGGGCGAGGCGTCCTTCGGCAGGTCCTTGGGGAGCACGCCCACCAGACCGAGGTCGGCCGTGCGGCCCGGGGACAGGTCCGCGCGGGTCAGGTACGAGCCGTCCCGGGCGGAGGTGAGCCCCTGCCCGTCGCGCGCCCGGGCCGTCGGGTACGAGGACGTCCCCTCGAAGGCGTCGTGGACGGAGACCACGGCGGCGTTGAGGACACCCTTGTCCGGGTCCTCGTCGTAGGCGAGGCGGAAGATGATGCCGGCGGCGAGGAAGGAGACCGCCATCGGCATGAACAGCAGCAGCTTGAACGCCGTCGCCCAGCGGACCTTCTCCACCAGGACGGCCAGGATGAGGCCGAGGCCGGTGAGCAGGGCCGGGGCCACGACCACCCAGATCGTGGTGTTCCGGATGGCCTTGAGGGTGGCCGGGTCGCGGAACATCTCGGTGTAGTTGTCGCCGCCGACGAAGCGGGTGCCGGAGGCGTCGAAGAAGCTGCGGCCGACGGAGAACAGCACCGGGTAGACGACCAGGGCGCCGAGCAGGAGCAGGGCGGGGAAGACGAAGAGCAGGGCGACGGTCCGGGCGCGCCGCCGGCTGCGGCGCCCACGGGCCGCGCCGGCGGCCTGCGGGCCCGCCTTCTTCGATACGAGCGTGGTGGCGGTCATTCTTCCGCTCAGTCCTGGTAGGCCTTGGCCGCGGCGGATTCCAGCTTCGCCGCGGTCCCCTTCGGGTCGGACGGGTCGCGCAGGAAGTCCTGGAGCAGCTTCCACTCCCCCGCGCCCTTGGTGCCGCCGAAGGCCGCCGGTGCCTGGTCGGACATGTCGAAGCGGACCGAGTCCCCGGCGCCGACCAGGGACTTGGCCGTGGCCCGGCTGACGTCGTCGCCGTAGGACGCGAGGTCGAGCTTCTTGTTCGGGGACAGGAAGCCGCCCGCCTTGGCCCACACGGCCGCGGCCTGGGGGGAGGCCAGGTACTCCAGGAGCTTCATGCCGGCCTTGGCGTTCTTGCCGTCCTTGAGGACGACGGCCGCGTCGCCGCCGCTGACCACGGGTGCGGTGCCGCCGCCGACCGGCGGGAACGGGAAGAAGTTCGCGTCCTTGCCGATGGTCTTCTGGAACTGGTCGTGGGCGACCCCGGCGACGAAGTCGCCCTCGTAGACCATGCCGGCCTGCGGCTTG
This sequence comes from Streptomyces sp. NPDC007971, assembly GCF_042958635.1. Classification (NCBI taxonomy): domain Bacteria; kingdom Bacillati; phylum Actinomycetota; class Actinomycetes; order Kitasatosporales; family Streptomycetaceae; genus Streptomyces; species Streptomyces sp. NPDC007971. The sequence continues at coordinate 284,664 of NZ_JBIBJK010000005.1, read as the reverse complement.
GGTCCGAAGACCTTCTCCACGGAGCTGGGGAAGTCGGTGTTGAGGGCCCCCTGCCGGCCGCCCGCGATCAGCTGCTTGTCCTTGAAGAGCTTGCCGAGCGTGGTGAGTGCCTGCACGACGCTCGGGTCGGTCCACTTCAGCTTGTGGGCGGCGAGGGCGTCGTACTTCCCGGGTCCGGCCTGGGAGAGGTAGATGTTCTCGAACCAGTCGGTGAGGGTCCAGCCGTCCTGCCCGGCGACCGCGAAGGCGGAGAGACCGGAGTCGGAGACGGTGTGTCCGGCCTTGAGCATCTCGTCGTAGGTCTTCGGCGGCTTGACCCCGGCCTGGGCGAGGGCGTCGGGGCTGTACCAGACGGTCGACTTGTGGGCGGCCTTGAAGTAGAGGCCGTAGAGGGTGCCGCCGACGCTGCCGTACTTCTTCCACACGGGGGCGTAGTCGGCGCCGACGGTCTGCTGCGCGGTGGCGGACAGCGGCTTGAGCCAGCCCTGCTTCGCGAACTGCTGGAGCACGCCGACCTGCGGGACCATCACGACGTCGGGCGCGTTGCCGCCCTCGATCTTGCTGCCGACGACGGTGGAGACGTTGTCGCCGGTGGACACGAACTGCGTCTTGGCGCCGGTCTTCGCGGTGAACGCGTCCAGCACCTTCTGGAAGTTCTTCTGTTCGCTGCCGGACCAGACACCGGCCACGGTGACCGTCTGTCCGCTGAGCGCCTTGTCACCGCCGCCCGCGGAGACGTTGCCGCCGCCGCAGGCGGTGGCGCCGAGGGTGAGGGCGAGGGCGGTGCAGCCGGTGAGCAGGGTCGTACGTCGTCGCATCATCGTCGATGTCCCTTCGGGGAATGGGAGTTGACCGAAAACCGGGCCGGTCGCAAAGGACCGCGGGATCAGAGGTCGTTCAGCCACCAGGCCGCCGTCGAACCGGGGAGCACCCCGGCCGGGCACGGACCGCTGGACAACAGGGGGGTGCCGGAGACCGGCGCGGGAGTAGGGGACGTACCGAAGTTGACGGCGCAGACGAGGCCGTCGCCCCGGACGAAGCCGAGAACACCGGGCGGGGTGTCCAGCCACCGGAGCGTTCCCTCTCCCAGCTGCGGGAGCGAGGAACGCAGGTGGAGGCCGTCGCGGTACAGGTGCCAGAAGGAACGGGTGTCGGCGAGGGCCCGGTCGGTGGCGTGCTCGGCGAACCACTCCGGCTGCGGCAGCCACGGTTTGGCGCCCTCGGCCCCGGAGGTGAAGCCGAACGGGGAGGCCTGTCCGGACCAGGGCAGGGGCACCCGGCAGCCGTCGCGTATGCGGGCGCGGCTTCCGGTGCGGCGGAAGATCGGGTCGGTGAGGACGTCGTCGGGCAGGTCGACGACCTCGGGCAGGCCCAGTTCCTCGCCCTGGTAGATGTACGCGGCTCCGGGCAGTGCCAGCATCAGCAGCGCGGCGGCGCGGGCGCGGGCGGCGCCGAGGCCGCTGCCCCCGGTGGCGGGTTCGCCGTAGCGGGTGACGGTGCGGACCTGGTCGTGGTTGTTGAGGACCCAGGTGACCGTGGAGCCGGTGCCCGCGATGTCCTGCATGGCCTCGCAGATGACCTTGCGAAAGGCGTCGGCGTCCCAGGAGGCGCCGAGCAGGTCGAAGAAGAAGGCCTGGTGGAGCTCGTCCGGGCGGACGTACTGGGCGTGTTCCCGGGCGGTGGGCACGGAGACCTCGCCCACCAGGAGCCGCTCGCGGCCGTCGCGGACGGCGTACTCCTCGCACAGGGCGCGCCAGCGCCGCCACACGTCGTGCACCTCGGGCTGGTTCCAGGCGAGCGGGTTGACCGAGTCGCGGGTGCGGGCGTCGGCCTCGGGGTCGTCGGAGTCGGGCAGTGCGGGGTGCTTGTAGAGGCCGGCGGCGACGTCGATGCGGAAGCCGTCGACGCCGCGGTCGAGCCAGAAGCGCAGGACGCGGTCGAACTCGGCGGGAACCTCGGGGGTGCGCCAGTTCCAGTCGGGCTGTTCGGGCGTGAACATGTGCAGGTACCACTGGCCGGGGCGGCCGTCCGCCTCCGTGACCCGGGTCCAGGCCGGGCCGCCGAACATGGCGTGCCAGTTGTTGGGCGGCTCGCTGCCGTCCGGGCCGCGGCCGTCGGCGAAGTGGAAGCGGGCGCGGGCCGCGCTGCCGGGCTCCGCGGCGAGCGCCTCGCCGAACCACGGGTGGGCGCTGGAGCAGTGGTTCGGGACGATGTCCAGGAGCACCTTGATCCCGATGCGCCGGGCGGCGGCCACCAGCAGGTCGAACTCGGCGAGGTCGCCGAAGACCGGATCGACGCCGCAGTAGTCGGCGACGTCGTAGCCGTGGTCGTGCTGCGGCGAGGGATAGAACGGGCTCAGCCAGATCCCGTCGACGCCGAGCTTCTTCAGGTACGGCAGTCCGGCGCGGACCCCGGCGAGATCGCCGATGCCGTCGCCGGTGCTGTCCAGGAAGCTGCGGACGTACACCTGGTAGATCACCGCGTCACGCCACCAGTGGTGCCTGTTCACCCCATTGCCCTGTCTGTGCGAAGGGTGGCTGCGACCCCGCAGCCGTTATGCATGCATGTTAGGTAGGCGTGTCATCGGGGTGTCAATGAAAAGAACGGATGCTACCGGGGAGTTGGGGTATCAGAAGCGGACTTATTCGGGCATTCTGAAGCCAGATGAGACGTGCGCGTTACCTAACATGTAACTAGCGAAGGGGAGCTGTCGGCAGGAGCTGTCGGCAGGAAGCTACCGACCGGAGACGGCCGCCAGCTCGCGGGCCAGCCGCCGCACCGCGGCCTCGGGCGTCTCGCGCCCGGTCAGCGCGTCGTGCACGACCGCCTGCACCACCAGACTGACCTGGTCGTAGTGCGGGCTCTTGGGTCGCGGCGCGGCCGTGAGGACCGCCGTGCGCAGGGTCGGCAGATAGGGGAACCGCCGTACCAGCGCGGGGTCTTCGTACAGCGCGGCGCGCACGGGCGGCAGCGCGCCCCGGGTGAGCACCTGCCGCTGGACACCCTCGCTCGTCAGGTACGCGATCAGCCGCGCCGCGGAATCGGGGTGCCGGGCATGTGTGTTGACGGCCAGGTCGGAGCCGCCGAGGACGCTGGTCCCCGGTCCGTGCGGCCCGGGCAGCGGTACGGCGCCGATCCGGCCGGCCACCGCCGAGCCCCTGGCCGAGGCGACGGCATAGGCATAGGGCCAGTTGCGCAGGAAGAGCAGACGGCCGTCCTGGAAGGCCTGCTTGGACTCCTCCTCCTTGTACGTCAGCGCCTCGTGCGGGATCCAGCCCTCGCGGAAGCCGCGGGCGAGGAAGCCGATGCCCTCGCGGGCCGCGTCCGAGTCCACGGTGACCCGGGCGCCCTCGTCGCCGAGGATCGTGCCGCCCGCCGAGTACACGGCCTCGGCCGCGTTCACGGTCAGGCCCTCGTAGGGCAGGAACTGGCCCGCATAACCCTCCAGGCCGTACCTGGGCGCGATGGTCTTCGCATCGTGCTCCAGCTCGGCCCAGGTGCGCGGGGGCGGCACGCCCTCCTTGGCCAGGACGTCCTTGCGGTACAGCAGCAGTCCGGCGTTGGTGACGTACGGCACGGCGTACAGCCGTCCGTCGTAGGTGGCGGTGTCCACGACCGGGGGCAGGAAGCTCTTGAGCGCGAAGCGGTCCGGGGGCAGCGGGCGGATCCAGCCGGCCGCCGCGAACTCCGAGGTCCAGTTGACGTCGATGTTGAGGACGTCGAACCGGCCGCGGTCGCCGCCGCGCAGGTCGGTGGTCATCTGTGCGTGGGTCTCGTCGGCGGAGTCCGGAAGCTCGACGAGGGTGACCTTCTCGGCGGGATGCGTGCGGTTCCAGCCCTGCAGGAGGGGGCCCAGATAGCCGGTGAGGTCGCCGGCGGTGGCCAGCGTGAGCGGACCGCGACCGCCGGGGGCACCCTCGTCGGCCTGCGCGCCGGAGGCCACGTACCCGGTCAGGACCACGGCCAGTACGAGGAGGCCCCTACCGGCGGCACGCATCCACCGCATAGGTTCCTCCCTGAACACGTACACCCGGCCACGGGCGCCCTCGCCTGCGGTCAGAGGCCATGTATACCTGTTAGGTATGGGCGATACTAGGGCCTGGAGCACATTGAGCAGACAGGAGGACAGCACGAGTGCGCCTGCCCCTCCTGGCACTGCTCGCGCGTGGCCCGGCCCACGGCTACGAGCTGAAGCAGGACCTTGAGCTCCTGCTGGGCTCCGCGTACCCTCAGCCGAACGTCGGCCAGATCTACGTGACCCTCGGCCGCCTCGAGAAGTCCGGACTGATCGAGGGCGAGGACGTCGAGCAGTCGACCCGACCCAACAAAAAGGTCTACCACCTCACCGACGCCGGGCGCGAGGCGCTGCACGCCTGGTTCGAGGAGACCGAGGACGAGCCGCGGGTGCGGGACGAGTTCTTCATGAAACTGGCCCTCGCCCCGCAGACCGGTCTCGCCGACCAGATCGCCCTCATCAACAGGCAGCGGCGCCAGTACCTCAACACCATGCGCAACCTGTCGAAACTGGCCGCGGCCGAGAACCGGGACAACCGAATCGCCCATCTGCTCATAGAGGGCGCGATGCTGCACCTGCAGGCCGACCTCGACTGGCTGGAGCGGTGCCAGGAGGAACTGGAGGAGCTGGAGTGAGTGACACCCACCCTCCTGTGCTGCGCGCCGAGCAGCTGGTGAAGACCCACCACGGCGAGGGCGCGCCCGCGCGTGCCGTGCGCGGGGTCGACCTGAGCGTCGCGCGGGGCGAGTTCGTGGCGGTCACCGGCCCGTCCGGGGCCGGGAAGTCGACGCTGCTGCACCTGCTCGGCGGGCTCCAGCGGCCGGACGAGGGCAGCATCTGGCTGGACGGCGAGTGCACCGACTCCTACAGCGAGGCGCGCTGGGCCGTGGAGCGCCGCAGGGCGATCGGGATCGTCTTCCAGTTCTTCAACCTGGTGTCCAACCTGTCGGTCGCCGACAACGTCGAGCTGCCCGCCCTGCTCGCCGGCGTCCCGCCGAAGCGGGCCCGCGCCGAGCGCGAGGCGCTCCTTTCCGAGCTGGGCCTCACGGGCAAGGAGCGCAGGATGCCGGGCGAGCTGTCCGGCGGCGAGCAGCAGCGGGTGGCACTCGCCCGGGCCCTGGTCAACCATCCGCCGCTGCTGCTGGCCGACGAACCCGCCGGCAGCCTGGACAGCAAGGGCACCCGCGAGGTGATGCGGCTGCTGACCCGCTTCCACGGGCGCGGGCAGAGCATCGTGCTGGTCACCCACGACGCCCGGCTGGCGAGCGCGGCCGACCGGGTGATCAGCTTCTTCGACGGCCGCATAGCCGACGACGCCGCACTGGACGGCACGCCGTCGCGACGGGGCGGCACCTCCGGTGTGCTGGAGCTGAGGGACTGATGGCACACCGGCACCTCCGATGCACTGAAGCCGAGGCACTGATGGCGCCCCGGCACCTTCGGTGTGCTGGAGCCGAGGCACTGATGGCACACCGGCACCTCCGATGCGCTGAAGCCGAGGCGCCGACGGCGCGGCGGCGGCCCGCGCGCGGGAGCGGTGGCTGACCGTGCGAGCCACTCTGCGCTGGGCCCATTCCGATCTGCGCACACACCGCGGCGAGGCGCTGTTCATCACGCTCGCCACCGCGGGCATCGTCGCCTCACTGCTGCTGGCCACCGCCCTCTTCGGCTACGCCACCAACCCCTGGCAGCGGGTGTTCACCCAGGCCCACGGGGCGCACGTGTGGATCCACACGGCCGCCTCCACGGACGCCGGAAGGCTCGCCCGGCTGGATGGCGTCGCGTCGGTGGCCGGCCCCTACCGCACCGAGTCCGCCACCGTGGCCGCCCGTGGCACCCGCGCCTCCGTGGAGCTGCGCGGCACGCCCCGGCTGCCCTCCGTCAGCCGCCCGCTGCTCACCGCGGGCCACTGGCTGGATCCGGCCGAGCCGGACGGTGTGGTCCTGGAGAGCAGCCTGGCCAGAGCTCTGCTGGCCGAGCCCGGTGACACCCTGACGCTGCCCGGCACGGCCCGCTCGCTGACGGTCGAGGGCATCGCCGACAGCGCCGAGCCCCGCTACAGCCCGGGCGAACAGCCGGGCCTCGTCTGGGCCCTGCCGTCCGCCGTGCGCGCACCCGGCGGCCAGGTGACGGGGCTGCGGCTGGCCGATCCGTCCGACACCGACTACGCAGTCCAGCGTGCGGTGACCGTGCTGGGCGCCGGCGCGGTCGGCGAGGTCTCCACCTGGCAGCAGGCCCGGGCCGAGGCGCAGGGCGAGAACCGGCTCCTCGGGCAGGTGCTCGCGCTCTTCGGCATCGGTGCCCTGGTCGCCGCGGGCTTCGCCGTGCACGGGGCGATCGGCACCCGCATCCGCGGCCATCTGCGCGACATCTCCGTGCTGAAGGCGATCGGCTTCACCCCCGGCCAGGTCGTACGGATCTTCCTCCTCCAGCACCTCGCCTACGCCGTGCTCGGCGCGGTGGCCGCAGCAGCGCTCACCGAGGGGCTGGGCGGCCGGGTCCCGGGACGGATCGGTGACGCGGTGGCGGTGTGGCAGGGGCTGCCCGGGCACAGCGTGGCACTGGTCGCCGTGTCCGTCGGCGCGGTGCTGCTCATCGGCCTGACGACGGGCCTCGCGGCCTGGCGGGCGGGCCGGGTGCCTCCGGTGCCGGTGCCGCGCCCCTCGGCCGCGGCCGGCGGACGGCTGACCGGCCTGGCCCGGCAGGCTCTGGGACTGCGCCTGCCGGCCGCGCTGGTACTCGGCTGCCACAAGGCGTTCGCGGGCCGCGGCCGGTCACTGGCCGCAGTGGCCCGGCTGACGCTTCCGCTGCTGCTGATCGTGGTGGCGCTCAGCGCGTGGACCACCATCGACAGGTTCCACAGCAGCCCGGGGCAGGTGGGCCTGCCGACGGCGCTCACCGTCCGCTCGGACGGCGGGATGAGCGACGGGGGCGTGCGGGCGGTGCTGGCGGCGGACTCCCGGGTCGCCGACGCCTATCCGGGCGTGGAGATGGCCGCGCTGGTCCCGGGCCAGACCGGGACGATCGCCCTGCGGGGTCTGGGCACCCGCGACCGTCCCTACCCGTACACCCTCGCCGAGGGCCGGACCGCGCACGGGCCGGACGAGGCGGTGGCCGGTCAGGGCCTGCTGGACCTGCTGCACGTCCGGGTCGGTGACTGGGTACGGATGACGGTGGGCGACCAGCCGCAGATCCTGCACATCGTCGGCCGCAGCATCGAGCCGCAGAACGCCGGCCGTGTCGTGACGACCTCCCTCGACACCCTCCGCGACAACGATCCCCGGGTGGCCCCGGCCTTCTACCAGCTCCGGCTGCGCCCGGGCGCCGATCCCCAGCGGGTCGCGGACGCTCTCGCCGCGGCCGGCCGCGGCCACCTGGACGTGCACGCCGTGCCGAACCCGGTCGACGGGCTGTCCCCGCTGCGTGCGGTGGTCACCGGGCTGATCGCCGTGCTCGCCCTCATCGGGCTCGTCGAGCTGCTCACCACGATCGGCGGCAGCGTCCGGGAGGGCGAGCGGGACGTGCTGGCCCTCAGGGCGATCGGCATGTCTCCCCGGCAGATCACCGCGATCACCGTCACGGCGACGAGCTGTACGGCGCTGGCGGCGGCCCTCGCCGGCACGGCGCTGGGGCTGCCGCTGGCCCACCGGCTGATCGACGCCCAGGGCGGCTCCAGCGGCATCGGTGCCGGCATCGCCCGGTCGCCCTCGCCCGGCCTGCTGCTCCTGCTGGGCGCGAGCGCCGTGCTGGGAGCCGCCGCCCTCTCCGCCCTGCCGGCGGCCCGGGCGGCACGCCGACGACTGGCGGACACGCTCAGCGCGGTGGCCTGACAGCCGCCGGGTGCGGGCGGCACACCGACGACCAGCGGACACGCTCGGCGCCCCGCGGCCTGACAACCGCCGGGTGCGGGCGGCTCAGGAGGAGGCGGCCTGCCAGTCCTCGGGCCGCGCCCGGATCTTGGCGAGCAGCATCTCGAAGACCCGGCCGTCGAAGAGCACGCCGTTGCTCTGCGCCGGGATGCGCACACCGTTGATCTCCGCGGTGGGGGTACCCGGTCCCTGGGGCTCCTCGGCGCCGCCCGCGTGCTCGTACGCCTTCTCGGCGGCGGTCACGAACGAGCGGTACTTCATGGTCCTGACGGCCGAGTCGAAGGCCGGCCCGCGCAGGCCCTCGATCCGCCCCGCCAGCTTGAGCAGGTAGGCGTCGGTGAATCCGTCGACGCTCTCCTCGGGCTGGTGGGCGTAGAGCATGTCGTGGTACTCGGCGAACCTGCCCGCCTCCAGCGCGGCCCGCAGGGCGTTGACCGCCTTCTTCGAACCGCTGCCGCCGAGCCGGCCGTCCAGGAAGGAGGCGAGGGTGTACTCGGTCTTCGTCTCCCGTCGGAGAGTGGCCGCGCGCAGCTTCGGCCCGCCGCCGCCCGTCTCGAACTGCTCGCACACCGGGCACCGCGGATCCTCGTACAGATGCACGGTGACCTTGGCCTGCGGGTCGCCCACCGTGATGGTGGTCCCGTCCTTCTCCAGCCGCGCCGGAACGTCCTTCAGCCCGGAGTAGGCCGGCTTGGCCTCCACCGTGGCCACAGACCCGCTCTCCTTGGAATCCGACGGCCGGTGTCCGCTCCCGCAGCCCACCGCCGACATTCCCAGCACGGCCACCGCGGCCACCGCGGCGAACCCCCGACGCCTCATGCGCACGTCCTCCCCTTGGAATCAATGGAAACCCTAGGGGATGACCAGGGAAAACGCACAAAACAGTCGCCGCGGCAGCCTCAATTGGGAGTCAGCTCCGGCCGCGCAGCTCCCGGTACCTGGCGACGAGCGCCGTGGTCGACGCGTCCAGGCCGGGGACGTCCGCGCCCTCGGTCAGGGCGGGTTCGACCCGCTTGGCGAGGACCTTGCCCAGCTCGACGCCCCACTGGTCGAAGGAGTCGATGTTCCACACGGCGCCCTGGACGAACACCTTGTGCTCGTAGAGCGCGACGAGCTGGCCGAGCACGGAGGGGGTCAGCTCCCGGGCGAGGATCGTGGTCGTCGGCCGGTTGCCGCGGAAGGTCTTGTGCGGGACCAGTTCCTCGGCGACGCCCTCCGCACGGACCTCCTCGGCGGTCTTGCCGAAGGCGAGGGCCTGGGTCTGGGCGAAGAAGTTGGCCATCAGCAGATCGTGCTGCGCCCTGAGTTCGGCGCTCAGCTCGGCGACCGGCTCGGCGAAGCCGATGAAGTCCGCCGGGATGAGCTTGGTGCCCTGGTGGATCAACTGATAGTAGGCGTGCTGCCCGTTGGTACCGGGTGTGCCCCACACGACGGGACCGGTCTGCCACTCGACCTGCTTGCCGTCCCGCGCCACGTACTTGCCGTTGGACTCCATGTCCAGCTGCTGGAGATAGGCCGTGAACCTGGAGAGGTAGTGGCTGTACGGCAGGACCGCGTGCGACTGCGCGTCGTGGAAGTTGCCGTACCAGAGGCCCAGCAGGCCCAGCAGCAGCGGGACGTTGGACTCGGCCGGCGCGGTGCGGAAGTGCTCGTCGACCAGGCGGAAGCCGTCCAGCATCTCGCGGAACCGGTCCGGGCCGATGGCGATCATCAGGGACAGGCCGATCGCGGAGTCGTACGAGTAGCGTCCGCCGACCCAGTCCCAGAACTCGAACATGTTCTCCGGGTCGATGCCGAACCCGGTGACCTTCTCGGCGTTGGTCGACAGGGCCACGAAGTGCCGGGCGACCGCCTTCTCGTCGCCCCCCAGACCGGCCAGCAGCCAGGAGCGGGCCGAGGTGGCGTTGGTGATCGTCTCGATCGTGGTGAAGGTCTTGGACGCGACGATGAACAGCGTCTCGGCCGGGTCCAGGTCGCGGGTCGCCTCGTGCAGGTCGGCACCGTCCACGTTGGAGACGAAGCGGACCGTCAGGTCGCGGTCGGTGAAGCTGCGCAGCACCTCGTAGGCCATCGCGGGGCCCAGGTCGGAGCCGCCGATGCCGACGTTGATCACGTTCTTGATGCGCTTGCCGGTGTGGCCGGTCCACTCGCCCGAGCGGACCCGGTCGGCGAAGCCGGCCATCTTGTCCAGCACGGCGTGCACGGCAGGGACGACGTTCTCGCCGTCGACCTCGATCACCGCGTCCCGCGGGGCGCGCAGCGCGGTGTGCAGCACGGCCCGCCGCTCGGTGATGTTGATCTTCTCGCCGCGGAACATGGCGTCCCGGAGGCCGAAGACGTCCGTCGCGGCGGCCAGTTCGCGCAGCAGCCGCAGCGTCTCGTCGGTGACCAGGTGCTTCGAGTAGTCGATGTACAGATCGCCGACCTGGAGGGTGTACCCGGCGCCGCGCTGCGGATCGGCGGCGAACAGATCCCGCAGGTGGGTGTCGGCCAGCTCCTCCCGGTGCTTGGCGAGAGCGGTCCACTCGGGCGTCTGATGGAGCCTGATACGGCCGTCTGCGTTCATTTCCGACTTCAGCCTTCTTTCGGTACCTGTCCCGCTGCCGGTCCCAACCTAATTGATCAGCTCACGGGACGAGCGGACGAGACACTGTCCTCGCGGGCAACAACAGGTACGTCGGGCTTGCGTGCCGGTATCAACGCGGTGATCGCCGGGGCGAACAGGACGGCGGCGAGCAGGGCGGGCGCGTTGAGGCCGTACAGCCGGGCCACCGCTCCCCCGAGGAGCGCGCCGAAAGGGGCGCCGGAGGTCGAGGCGGTGCGGAAGGCGGAGGCGATGCGGCCCACCATCGGCTCGGGGCTGCGCTGCTGCATCAACGTGACCTGGTTGACGTTCCAGACCATGTTCATCGCGCCGAGCAGCAGCATCCCCGCGACCAGGGCGGGCAGGTGCCGCACGGAGCCGATGAGCAGCAGCGAGCCCGTCTGGACGGCGCCGCCGAACAGCAGGGCCCGTACCCGCCCGGTACGGCGAGCGATCCGCTGGGCGAGGAGGCCGCCGGCCAGGCTGCCGGCCGCGTACGCGGTCATGGCGGCGACGTAGCCGCTGGCTGCCCGCGTGCAGCCAGCGGGTGACGTGCAGGGCCAGCGTGGCGATCAGGGCGCCCATGCCGATGTTGCACAGCAGCGTGGCCACGCAGACCGCGCGCAGCACCCGGTCTCGCCACAGGGCGCGCAGGCCGGCCCGGATCTCCGTGCGCAGGGTGCTGCCGGCCGGGCGCGGCTCCCGCTGCGGCGGTCGTATCCGCAGGGTTGCCACGAGGGCGGCGGCCGCCAGGTAGGTGCCGGCGTCCGCCGCGAACGGCATGAACGCACCGGCTGCCAGCAGCAGCGGCACGAACGGTCCCGCCAGCAGTCCGCCCGCGAGTTGCTGACCGGTCATCAGCCGGGCGTTCGCACTGCCCAGAACCTCACGCTCCACCAGGGAGGGCAGCAGGGCCGTGGAGGCGTTGTCGAAGAGCGTCTGGAGTGAGGTGAGCGAGAAGGCGAGGGCGATCAGCAGGGGGACGGAGGCGTGCCCCAGGCCCACGGCGAGCGCGAAACCCGCGACGAGCAGGCCCCGCACGGTGTCCACGAGCCACATGGCCCGCCGCTGGTCGACGCGGTCCGCCAGGGCGCCGCCGAACAGCCCGAACAGCAGCCACGGCACACAGCCACAGGCGGTGACGGAGGCGATGACCAGGGGCTGGTCGGTGAGGCTCACCGCGAGCAGCGGCAGTGCGGTCGTGCGTAACGCGTCGCCGAAGCGGGAGATCACCGCGGCGGTCCACAGACGCCCGAATCCCCCACGCCACGCGGGCGTGCTCCTGCTCGCCGCCCGTCCGCGGTCATGCGCCCCCCTCGCAGGTTGTCGACGCGTCTGTGACGCCTCGATGCACAACCGTACGGGGCGGCACCGACAACGGGCCCTCCGCAGCTGGGCGAAACGGCTCCGGCCAGGCGCCCGCGGGCACCCGGCCGGTGAAAACTTCTAGATCTCGCCGCGCAGTTTGGCGAGCGCCTCGGCGAGGATCGCCTCGCCGTCCGCGTCGCTGCGCCGCTCCCGCACGTACGCGAGGTGCGTCTTGTACGGCTCGGTGCGCGGCGGGTCCGGCGGGTTGTCCCGGTCCTGACCGGCCGGGAAGCCGCAGCGCGGGCAGTCCCAGGTCTCGGGCACCTGCGCGTCGCTGGCGAAGCTCGGCTGGGTCTCATGCCCGTTGGAGCACCAGAAGGAGATGCGCAGACGCGGCGCGGACTCGCCGCGCTCGGCCTCGCCCATCGGCCCCGCCCCGACCCGGCTACCTCGGATCGCGTTGCCACTTGCCACGGTCGTAACTCCCTGCGTAATGGTGCCGCGAAGCGAGTCGGCGTTTCGTTTCGCTGCGAGCGCCTCAGTCTACGTAAGGCCCAACGCGCGTCCAGTGATTGGAGTTACAACCCCCACATCCAGACGCAAGCCCCATGATAGGCCGCGCTCGCAGGCGCGTACCCAACATGGGGCCGTACGTACGGAATGTAGGTGCTCAGACGCCGATCGGCCGCTCAGGCCCGTCAGCCTGGCGTGCGATGTCAGCCGTTCGACTTCATCAGCAGGCCGAGGACGACGATGGACGCGAACCAGAGCACACCGACGACGATGGTGATGCGGTCGAGGTTGCGCTCGGCGACCGAGGAGCCGCCGACGGACGACTGCATGCCGCCGCCGAACATGTCGGAGAGGCCGCCGCCCTTCCCCTTGTGCATCAGCACCAGCAGCATCAGCAACAGGCTGAAGACGATCAGGGCGATCGAGAACCCCAGAACCACGGCTGGACCAACTTCCTCGGATTCGGATGGACTGCGGGGGCACGGCCCATGGCCATGCCCCCGCAAGGGTACGACGGATCGTCGCTAGTGCCTACTCGCAGCCCGGCTCACTGATCGCGGAAGCGCACGATCTTGACGAACTCGTCCGCGTCCAGCGAGGCCCCGCCGACCAGGGCGCCGTCGATGTCGGCCTGCGCCATGATCTCGGCCACGTTCCCGGCCTTCACGGAGCCGCCGTACTGGATGCGGACCTGGTCGGCCACCTCCTGCGAGTACAGCTCGGCGATCTTGCCGCGGATGGCGGCGCAGACCTGCTGGGCGTCCTCGGCACCGCAGACCTTGCCGGTGCCGATGGCCCACACCGGCTCGTAGGCGATCACGATGGTCTCGGCCTGCTCGGCCGGGAGGTCCTTCAGACCGCCCTCGACCTGGGCGAGGGTGTGGCTGACGTGGTTGCCCGCCTCGCGGACCTCCAGCTCCTCGCCGACGCACAGGATCGGGGTGAGGCCGTGCTTGTAGGCAGCCTTGACCTTGGCGTTGACCAGCTCGTCGGTCTCCCGGTGGTACTGCCGTCGCTCGGAGTGACCGATCACCGCGTAGGTGCACTTCAGCTTGGCCAGCATCGGACCGGAGATCTCGCCGGTGTAGGCGCCGGAGTCGTGCTGCGAGATGTCCTGGGCGCCGTACTTGATCTTGAGCTTGTCGCCGTCGACCAGGGTCTGCACGGAGCGCAGGTCGGTGAAGGGCGGCAGGACGGCGACCTCGACGGCCTCGTAGTCCTTGTCGGCCAGGGCGAAGGCGAGCTTCTGGACGTGGGCGATGGCCTCGAGGTGGTTGAGGTTCATCTTCCAGTTGCCCGCCATCAGCGGCGTGCGCCCAGAAACATTAGTGGCAGCCATTGAGGTCAGTCCTCCAGTGCGGCGAGGCCGGGGAGCGTCTTGCCCTCGAGGTATTCGAGGGAGGCGCCGCCGCCGGTCGAGATGTGGCCGAATGCATTTTCGTCGAAGCCGAGCGTGCGCACGGCCGCGGCCGAGTCACCACCGCCGACGACGGTGAAGCCCGGCGAGTCCAGCAGGGCCTGCGCGACGGCCTTGGTGCCGTTCGCGTAGTCGGGGTGCTCGAAGACGCCCATGGGGCCGTTCCAGAAGACCGTGCCCGCGTCGGCGAGCTTCGCGGCGTAGAGCTCGCGGGACTTCGGACCGATGTCGAGGCCCTGCTTGTCGGCCGGGATGGCGTCCGCGGAGACCACCTCGAAGACGGCGGGCGCCTTGGTCTTCAGGTCCGGGAATTCAGCGGCGACCAGCACGTCGACGGGGAGCACGAACTCGACGCCGCGCTTCTCCGCCTCCGCCAGGTACTCCAGGCACTTCTCCTTCTGGTCCGCCTGGAGCAGGGAGATGCCCACCTCGTGCCCCTTGGCGGCCAGGAAGGTGTACGCCATGCCACCGCCGATGAGGATGCGGTCGGCCTTCTTGAGCAGGTTGTCGATGACGCCCAGCTTGTCGGAGACCTTGGCGCCGCCGAGCGCGACCACGTACGGCCGCTCGACGTCCTCGGTGAGCTTCTCCAGGACGCCGACCTCGGTGGCGATGAGGTCGCCGGCGGCGTGCGGGAGGCGCGCCGGGAGGTCGAAGACCGAGGCGTGCTTGCGGTGCACGGCGCCGAAGCCGTCGCCGACGTAGAGGTCGGCCAGGCCGGCGAGGGCGTCGGCGAACGCACCGCGCTCGGCGTCGTCCTTGCTCGTCTCGCCCGGGTTGAAGCGGAGGTTCTCCAGCAGCGTGACCTCGCCGTCCGCCAGTGCGGCGACGGTGGCCTTCGCGCTGTCGCCGACCGTGTCGGTGGCGAACGAGACGTTCCTGCCCAGGATTTCACCGAGTCGCTGTGCGGCGGGGGCGAGGGAGAACTGCGGGTCCGGGGCGCCCTTGGGACGGCCCAGGTGGGAGGCGACGACCACCTTGGCGCCCGCCTCGGCGAGCTTGGCGATGGTCGGGGCGACGGCGCGGATCCGCCCGTCGTCGGTGATGGTGGTGCCGTCCAACGGGACGTTGAGGTCGGCGCGGACGAAGACTCGCCGGCCGGCTACGCCTGCGGCGAGGAGTTCGTCGATCGTCTTCATGAGTGAGGCTCCCGGGGGCTGATGGTGCTCCGTGATCGTAGCCATGACCGTTCTGCACGCGAGGCAGGGCCCGGTCAGCGCGTCGTTGCGCTGGCCGGGCCCTGCACTCACATCGAGGTGCCTGCTACGGCGATCAGAGCTGGCCGCCGACGAAGACCGTCAGGTCCACGAGGCGATTGGAGTAGCCCCACTCGTTGTCGTACCAGCCGATGACCTTCACGTTCTTGCCCTCCTGGACCATGGTCAGGGAGGAGTCGAAGGTGCAGGACGCCGGGGCGTTGACGATGTCGGAGGAGACGATCGGGTCCTCGGTGTAGTCGAGGAGACCCTTCAGCTCGCCCTCGGCGGCCTTCTGGAAGGCGGCGTTGACCTCTTCCTTGGTGACCTCGCGGCCGAGCTCGACGACCAGGTCGGTGACCGAGCCGGTCGGGACCGGCACGCGCATGGCGATGCCGTCCAGCTTGCCCTTGAGCTGCGGCAGGACCAGCGCGGTGGCCTTGGCGGCACCCGTGGTGGTCGGGATGATGTTCTCCGCGGCGGCACGGGCGCGGCGCAGGTCCTTGTGCGGGAAGTCCAGGATGCGCTGGTCGTTGGTGTACGCGTGGACCGTGGTCATCAGGCCCTTGACGATGCCGAAGTTCTCGTCGAGGACCTTCGCCATCGGCGCCACACAGTTGGTGGTGCAGGAGGCGTTGGAGATGACGTGGTGGTTGGCCGCGTCGTACTTGTCCTGGTTGACGCCCATCACGATGGTGATGTCCTCGTCCTTGGCCGGAGCCGAGATGAGGACCTTCTTGGCGCCGCCGGCGAGGTGCTTGGCGGCGTCCTCGCGCTTGGTGAAGATGCCGGTCGACTCGATGACGATGTCGACGCCCAGCTCGCCCCACGGGATGTCGGCGGGGTTGCGCTCGGAGAGCACCTTGATGGTGTGGCCGTCCACGGTGATCGTGTCGGCGGTGTGGGTGACCTCCTGCTTGAGGCGGCCCAGGATGGTGTCGTACTTCAGCAGGTGAGCGGTGGTCGCGGTGTCACCCAGGTCGTTGACAGCCACGATCTCGATGTCGGCACCCTGCTCCAGCAGTGCGCGGAAGTAGTTACGCCCGATACGGCCGAAGCCGTTGATGCCTACGCGGATCGTCACGAACCGATCTCCTCGTTGGTACGCCGGCCATGCGGTGCCGGCGAGCTGTATTTGGGATGTCCCCGACCACCCCCGACCCTACCTCTCTGAGGCCCCCTGAGCGGCATCGAGATGCCGCATACACGGGCAGGCGGTCCGTACCGGCCAGTAGGGTACGGACCGCCTCGGATCGGCGGCCGATTCGCCATGCTTTGCTACGTAATGCCGGTGGCCGCTGACGCTCTTTTCACTCGTTCGTGAGCGGGTCGGCTCACCTGATGAGTGACGCTTTCGCGCACCGTTGAGTGGGGGTCCCGCTCACATGTCGAATACGGCTGTCTCATCTGTCGAGCGAGGCGAACGCCTTCCTCAACAGGGCCGCACGGTCCGCCGCCGACGGCACCTGCTCCAGGCCGAAGCCGAGCAGCACGGTGTCCTCGGTGGTGACCGCTCCGTACGTCTGGAAGAGCGCTCCGGTGCGCGTCCAGTCCTTCAGGACCGCCGGGCTGCCCGCGGGCGGCCCGGCCGCCTTCCAGGCACCCAGGGACGTCTCGAAGCCCTCGGTCTCCTTCGCCGTGCCGCCGACGACGAGCGAGGCGTCGTCGGCGAGGACGCCGTGCCCGCCGGTGCCCGGGTCGGTGATGTAGCTGATCGAGACCTCGACGGACTTCCCGGCGTACGCGCTCAGATCGAAACTCACCTGCCGCCAGCCGCCCGAGCTGCCGGTGAGGCTGTTCCACGAGCCGGTGGTGCCGGTCGCGGTGCAGGCCTTGCCGGCGAGCGTGAGGTAGTGCTCCAGCCAGGGGTGCTCGCCGATCAGGAACCCTGCCCCGCACTCGGACGGTACGGCGGCCCTCGTGGCCCCTCCGGCCTCCGGGAGGGTCGTCCAGTCGTCGCCGCCCACGGTGTGGATCTCGACGACCGCGTGGTCGTAGCCGGGCTCGGTGTCCCACAGCAACTGGGTGCGCAGGGCGGGCTTGTCGGCGGCGGTGACACCGGTGAGGTCGATGGTGCGGGTGAGACGCTTGTAGGCGTCGTCGGTGTGCACGGCGGCGGCCATGGACGAGCCCGCGTACGGGCCGTAGGGGCTCGGGGTCCCGGCGAACCGGCCCGCGCCCGCACTCTTGAACTGCGGATGGCCGGCCGCGGACAGCTCGTCCGAGGTGACGCTGTAGGTACCGGCCTCGTCGAGCGGGTTGCCGGGCGCCCCGCCGAGGGCGCCGCTGTAGCCGTCGAACGCGCCCGAGCCGGTGAAGCCGGTGGCTCCCTTGGTCGACGTACGCGAGTAGGCGCCCAGGTAGTACTGGCTGAAGTCGTCCGACAGGGTGCCGCGTCCGAGGTCGACATCGCCGCCGGCCAGCTCGCCGGCCTCGATCAGCCGGCCGCCCTCGTTGAGGTAGGCGCGCAGTTGGAGCTGGGTGGCGTTGCCCGGACCGCTCGGGCCCGAGTAGTGCACGACCGTCCCGAAGTGCCCGAGGACGCCGAGCGCGTCCGGGGCGCCCTGGGTGGCCACGTCCCACACGATCGCCCGGTGCCCGGCCGCCTTCAGCGCGTCCACGTACGTCCGGGCCTGCGTGGCGGCCGCGCCCTCCTCGGCGACGACGAGGGTGTCCGCCTTCGGCCGCTCGGCCACGGTGTAGGTGAAGTGGGAGCTGGAGACCTTCTTGCCGCTCCTCGTCTCGCCGGTGAACCACACCTCGACCCTGTCGCCCGGTTCGCCGTCCTGCACCCTGGCCCGGTACTCCTCGAAGTAGAGGTTGTCGGCGCCTCCGTAGGCCTTGCCGCCCTTCCAGGGCCGCAGGGTCTGGTCGAGGGTGCGGCCGCCGTTGACGCGGTACTTGAGTTCCTTGTCGCGCACCGCCTTGCGGACGACCACGGACACCTGCTGGTCGGCACCGCGGGAGTACGACGTGGAGAACGCGGCCGGGGTGAAGTCCGCGGCGCTCAGACCGACCGAGGAGACCGGCCGGTCGGGGCGGGCGGCGCTCTCGGCCACCGAGAGCGCGAAGGGGACGTTCTTCTCGAACTCCTGCTGGATCAGCTTCTCGTCGTCGGGAAAGTTGAAGACCGACGGGCAGTCGCCGGGGTTCCAGGCGTCGTTCGGGTCGACGTCCGAGGCGGTCTCGCAGGTCGACATCTCGGGGGTGAACATCGCCATGCCATCGACGTTCGCAGCGTGCCCGTCCGCCTCGCCGTTGGTGGTGTACAGCTCCGAGGAGACCTGCGAGCGGTAGCCGGGGATGGCCGGGTTGTCGGGTGTGCCGGCGAGCGCCTTGTACATGACGTCGTCCGGGGTGGGCGTGGCGACCTGCCAGCCGACGCCGTAGAGGAGGAGTTCGGCGGCGGAGTGGTAGTTGACGCCGAAGGTGAACCCGATGCGCTTCTCGAAGGCGTCCAGGGCCCTGGTCTCGGGCTCGGACTCGGGGCTCGCGCCGCGGTAGGTCTCGCTGGTCGGGTTGGGGGACGATCCCTCGTCGTCGTAGCCCCACTTGTAGGGGAAGTTGCGGTTGAGGTCGACGCCGTCCCCCGTGCCGATGACGCCGTCGCCGTTGACGTCGCGGAGGTTCTTGCGCCACAGGCGGGTGCCGGAGTTCTTGAAGGTGTAGTCGTAGCCGTCCGGGTTGGCCGACAGGACGAACCACAGCTCGGTGGAGTCGACGATCTTCTTGATGCGCCGGTCCGTCCCGTACCCGTCCAGGTAGTAGTGCATCAGACGGCGGGTCATCTCCGGCGTGATCCACTCGCGCGCGTGCTGGTTGGACATGTACAGCACGGCGGGCTTGGAGCCGTCCTTCGACCTGTGCGCGTTCTTGGTCAGCCTGAGCGCGAGGATGTCCTGGCCGTCGACCGTCCTGCCGATGGACTCGACCTTGGTGAGGCCGGGGTGGGTCTGCGCGGTCCGGAGGATCTCCTCCTTGAGGCCGCCGTTTCCGCTGTAGGGCCGGAACACGCCCTGCGCGGCGTTCTCGACGCGCGCCGCGGTCCTGGGGGGCAGGGTGTGCTCGGTGAGCTGGACCCCCTGTTTCTCCAGCTTCCTGGCCTGCCGGTCGGTGAGGTAGACCTCGACGGCCGTCCTGCCCTTGCGGGCCGTGTGATCGCCGAGTTCGTGGCCGTCCTGACCGGCCTTGAGGAGCAGCGGAATCTGCTGCTGGGTGACCTCGGCACGGAAGACCTTGACCTCGTCGGGGTCGGTGCGGGGTGAACTGCCGCTCTGTGCCTGGGCGATGGGTGCAAGGCTCGCTCCCCCGAGCAGAAGCGCGCCAACAGCAAGGATCGATCTCGCTCTGTGTCTCATGAACCCCCCTAGGGTGCTCCGCCACAGCGGCGAACAGGTTGCCAGGCTCATGTCACATCATGATCCAGTCAAGGGCGCCTCATGGACACGCAAACGCCGGTGCCGATCACCCGAACGGCGTCGGCACCGGCGTCCTGATGTCGGGTCAGCCGACGAGGTTGTCCGCCAGCTCCTCCGTGAGGTTGGCCTCCGTGCCCGGGATACCGAGGTCGGAGGCGCGCTTGTCGGCCATCGCCAGCAGACGGCGGATCCGGCCCGCGACCGCGTCCTTGGTCAGCGGCGGGTCGGCGAGCGCGCCCAGCTCCTCCAGGGAGGCCTGTTTGTGCTCCATGCGCAGCCGCCCGGCGGCAGCAAGGTGCTCGGGCACCTCGTCCCCGAGGATCTCCAGGGCCCGCTGGACCCGGGCACCGGCAGCCACGGCGGCGCGCGCCGAACGGCGCAGATTGGCGTCGTCGAAGTTGGCGAGCCGGTTGGCCGTGGCCCGCACCTCGCGGCGCATCCGGCGCTCCTCCCAGGCCAGCACGGACTCGTGCGCACCGAGGCGGGTGAGCAGGGCTCCGATCGCGTCACCGTCGCGGACGACCACCCGGTCCACCCCGCGCACCTCGCGGGCCTTCGCGGCGATGGAGAGCCTGCGGGCGGCGCCGACCAGCGCGAGCGCGGCCTCCGGACCCGGGCAGGTCACCTCCAGGGAGGAGGAGCGGCCGGGCTCGGTCAGCGAGCCGTGCGCCAGGAAAGCCCCGCGCCAGGCCGCCTCCGCATCACACGTGGCCCCGGAGACCACCTGCGGCGGCAGGCCCCGGATCGGGCGGCCCCGGCCGTCGACGAGACCGGTCTGGCGGGCCAGCTGGTCACCGCCCGCAACCACCCGCACCACGTACCGCGAGCCTCGGCGCAGCCCGCCGGGCGCCATCACGATCAGTTCCGAGCTGTGGCCGAAGATCTCCAGGATGTCCCGCTTGAGCCGGCGGGCCGCCATCGCGGTGTCCAGCTCCGCCTCGATCACGATGCGCCCGCTTACGAGGTGAAGGCCGCCGGCGAACCGCAGAATGGCGGAGACCTCCGCCTTCCTGCAGCAGGTCCGGGTGACGGGGAGCCGGGAGATCTCATCCTTCACCGCTGCCGTCATCGCCATGGGCCGATCCTTCCATGCATCCGAAAAATACGGTCGTACGCGGCGGCCAGCAGCTCCGGGTCGTGCCGGGGGCTGCCGTCGGTCCGGGCCACCGGCGCCAGCTCGACCGCGGCGCCCAGCCGCTTGGCAGCCTCGGTGAGCGAGTCACGGTCGGGCACCGCGGCCTCGTCGGCCAGCACCACGTCCAGGGCGAGTTTAGGGGCGTGTCGCCCCAAAACCTCCAAATGACGCTGCGGGGAGAACCCCTCGGTTTCTCCGGGCTGCGGCGCGAGGTTCAGGGAGAGCACGCGGCGCGCCTTGGTCTCGGTGAGGGCGTCGAGCAGCTCCGGCACGAGCAGGTGCGGGATCACCGAGGAGAACCAGGAGCCGGGACCGAGCACCACCCAGTCCGCGTCCAGGACCGCGGCGACTGCCTCGGGGACGGCGGGCGGGTCGTTCGGCACCAGGTGCACGGACTGCACCTCGCCGGGCGTGAGGGCGACGGTCGCCTGCCCGCGCACGGTGTCCACCACGTCGGGGCGCTCCGGGTCGTGCCCCTTGACCAGGGCCTCCAACTCCAGCGGCACGGCGGACATGGGCAGCACCCGGCCGTGCGCGCCGAGCAGCTTGCCGACCAGGTCCAGGGCTTGGACGTGGTCACCGAGCTGCTCCCACAGGGCGACGATCAGCAGGTTGCCGACCGCGTGGTCGTGCAGGTCGCCCTGGGAGGTGAAGCGGTGCTGGATGACCCGGGCCCAGGTCTGGCCCCAGTCGTCGTCGCCGCACAGGGCGGCCAGCGCCTTGCGCAGGTCACCGGGCGGCAGCACGCCCAGCTCGTCGCGCAGGCGCCCGCTGGAGCCGCCGTCGTCGGCCACCGTGACGACGGCGGTGAGATCGCCGGTGATCCGGCGCAGCGCGGCGAGCGAGGCGGACAGGCCCATGCCGCCGCCGAGGGCGACGACCTTGGGCTGGGTGCCGCGCCGGCGGCCCCGTCCGCCACGGGCCTCGGCGGGGCGGGCCGCCCTCGCCCCGGCCGCGGCACGGCTCGAGCGGCCCTCCGGCACCACCCGGCGCAGCCTGCTCAGCCGCGGTGTACGTTCCGTCATTCCCGTCCCATGTCCCGGTGTACGACCACCGTCTCCACACCCTCGGCCGCAAGGCGCGCGGCGAGCTTCTCCGACACCGCTACCGAGCGGTGCTTGCCGCCGGTGCACCCGATGGCGATCGTCACATAGCGCTTGCCCTCGCGCCGGTACCCGGTCGCGATCAGCCGCAGCAGCTCGGCGTACCGGTCGAGGAACTCCTTGGCGCCGGGCTGGTTGAAGACGTAGGCCGACACCTCCTCGTTGAGGCCGGTGTACGGGCGCAGCTCCGGGACCCAGTGCGGGTTGGGCAGGAACCGCATGTCCGCGACCAGGTCGGCGTCGACCGGAAGGCCGTACTTGAAGCCGAAGGACATCACGGTGGCCCGCAGCTCGGGCTCCTCCTCGCCGGCGAACTGGGCGTCCATCTTGGCGCGCAGCTCGTGCACGTTCAGGCTTGAGGTGTCGATCACCAGGTCGGCGTCGCCGCGCAGCTCGCGCAGCAGCTCGCGCTCGGCGGCGATGCCGTCGACGATCCGGCCGTCGCCCTGGAGGGGGTGCGGTCTGCGCACCGACTCGAAGCGGCGCACCAGGGCCTCGTCGGAGGACTCCAGGAAGACGATCCGCCGGGTCACGTTCCTGGTGGCGAGGTCGGCGAGGGATTCGCGCAGGTTGTCGAAGAAGCGCCGGCCGCGTACGTCGACGACGACCGCGATCCTCGCCACGTTGCCCTGGGAGCGGGCTCCCAGCTCCACCATGGTGGGGATCAGGGCGGGCGGGAGGTTGTCCACGACGAACCAGCCGAGGTCCTCCAGACACTTCGCGGCCGTCGACCGGCCCGCTCCGGACATGCCGGAGATGATCACCAGCTCGGGGATGGCCACTTCGGGGGCCCCGGCCGGTGTGACGTCCGTACTCACCTGTGCTCCGTCGTCCTGGACCGTCTGCTGCGCTTCCGCGGCGGGCGTCTGATCTCGGTCCGCTGTGGGCTGTGCGTCGTGCTCGCTCATCTCTCCTGCCCCCGTCGTTCGTCCGGGAGACCCGCGGATACGGGCTCCCCCGAGGAACCCCCCGTCGTATCGGGTTCCTCGTCATCAATGATCTCTCCGGTCGCCGTGTTCACGGCTGGTGCGGCCGGGGCCGCCCGGGCGAGGGCCGCGGCAATGGTCTCGGCCGTCTTGCGGCCTATCCCGGGCACCTGCTGGATCTGTTCGATTGTGGCGGACCGCAGCTTCTTCACCGAGCCGAAATGCTTGATGAGCGCCTGTTTGCGCGATTCACCGAGGCCGGGCACGTCGTCCAGCGGGCCGGAACGCAGGCGTT
This sequence comes from Streptomyces sp. NPDC007971, assembly GCF_042958635.1. Classification (NCBI taxonomy): domain Bacteria; kingdom Bacillati; phylum Actinomycetota; class Actinomycetes; order Kitasatosporales; family Streptomycetaceae; genus Streptomyces; species Streptomyces sp. NPDC007971. The sequence goes on along the minus strand of NZ_JBIBJK010000005.1, from coordinate 261,885 downwards.
TGGCACGTTTGGTGCGCTGATAGGTGATGGCGAAGCGGTGGGCCTCGTCACGGACGCGCTGGAGCAGGTACAGGCCCTCGCTGGTGCGGGGCAGGACCACCGGGTCGTCCTCGGCGGGCAGCCAGACCTCCTCCAGGCGCTTGGCGAGACCGCAGACCGCGATGTCGTCGATGCCCAGCTCGTCCAGCGCCCGCCGGGCCGCCGCGACCTGCGGCCGGCCGCCGTCGACCACGACGAGCTGGGGCGGATAGGCGAACTTCCGGGGGCGGCCGTCGTCGTCCTTCAGGGAACCGGCGAGCGGATCACCGTCGGCCAGAACACCCTCGCCGTCCGCGGCAACCTCCTCGCCGTCGGCCCACTCCCCCGTCCGCTCCTTCTCGGCGAGGTAGCGCCGGAAGCGGCGGCTGATCACCTCGTGCATGGACCGCACGTCGTCCTGGCCGGCGAAGCCCTTGATCTGGAAGCGGCGGTACTCGCCCTTGCGCTGCAGGCCGTCCTCGAAGACGACCATGGAGGCGACCACGTCGTCCCCCTGCAGGTGCGAGATGTCGTAGCACTCGATCCGCAGCGGGGCGCTGTCCAGGTCGAGGGCCTCGGCGATCTCCTCCAGGGCACGCGAACGCGTGGTCAGGTCGGAGGCACGCTTGGTCTTGTGCAGGGCGAGGGCCTGCTGGGCGTTGCGCTCCACTGTCTCCATGAGCGCCTTCTTGTCGCCGCGCTGCGGGATGCGCAGCGAGACGTTCGCCCCGCGGCGGCCGGTCAGCCACTCCTGGACCGGCACGGCGGGCTCGGGCAGCGCCGGGACCAGCACCTCCTTGGGAACGGCGTCCCCGCTCTCCTCGCCGTACAGCTGCTGCAGGGCGTGCTCGACGAGGGCACCGGTGGTGACCTCCTCGACCTTGTCGGTCACCCAGCCGCGCTGGCCGCGCACCCGGCCGCCGCGCACATGGAAGATCTGCACGGCCGCCTCCAGCTCGTCCTCCGCGACGGCGATGAGGTCGGCGTCGGTCGCGTCGGCGAGCACGACCGCGTTCTTCTCCATGGCCTTCTTCAGGGCCTCGATGTCGTCGCGCAGGCGGGCGGCCCGCTCGTACTCCATCTCCTCGGCCGCCTCCATCATCTGCTTCTCCAGACGGCGGAGGTAGGTGCCGGTGCGGCCGGCCATGAAGTCGCAGAACTCCTCGGCCAGCTCCCCGTGCTCCTCGGGGGTGATCCGGCCGACGCAGGGGGCGGAGCACTTGCCGATGTAGCCGAGCAGGCAGGGGCGGCCGGTGCGGCCGGCGTTCTTGAAGACGCCGGCCGAGCAGGTGCGCACCGGGAAGACGCGCAGCAGCAGGTCGACGGTGTCCCGGATGGCCCACGCGTGGCCGTACGGCCCGAAGTATCTGACGCCCTTCTTCTTGTGACCGCGCATCACCTGTACGCGCGGGAACTGCTCGTTCATCGTCACCGCGAGGTACGGGTAGCTCTTATCGTCGCGGTACTTGACGTTGAACCGGGGGTCGTACTCCTTGATCCAGGAGTACTCCAGCTGCAGCGCCTCGACCTCCGTGGACACCACGGTCCACTCCACGGACGCGGCGGTGGTCACCATCGTCCGGGTGCGCGGGTGCAGGTTCGCCAGGTCCTGGAAGTAGTTCGCCAGGCGCTGGCGCAGGCTCTTCGCCTTTCCGACGTAGATCACCCGACGGTGCTCGTCACGGAACCTGTACACCCCCGGGGAGTCCGGGATCTCACCCGGCCTGGGGCGGTAGCTGGAGGGATCGGCCATGTCTCACACCCTACTGGCGCGCACCGACACCGCGACGGGCCTGTGGACAACGCCCACGGCCGCCCGTCCGGCTCCCGTCGGCGTGGCACAGGCGCCCCACGGCCCCGGGGCGGCCCCTGGGGGCGGCATTCCGGCCATGCCGCCCTGCGGAAGCCGTCCGGCAGCACCCCCGGAGGGCGCTCCGGCGGACGGTGCGGGCCCGGGCCCGGGCGCCCGGGGGTCGCGGCTCGGCCAGGAGTGCACCGTGACCGGGTCCTAGGTGTTGTCGGGGTCTGGTCAACACGCTTCAATGCGGGGGAACTCGGGGCCGTGCACGCCGGCGCACATCGCGCGGCGACGCACGGACGGGCGCCCCGGCGCCCACGGGGGTGGCCCCGCGGACTCGCTCCAACGGTCTGACCAGCCGTCGTGACATCTCACAGAAAGGTGCCTGTGCATGCGGCACGCCATCGAGCACGCGGACGTCCCCACCGCGGAACTGAACACGGCCCTGCGGGGCGGCCCCTTCCACGTGGCGCTGCGCGCCGCGATCGCCGCCCGCGGACTGCCGCTCCAGCGTGTGCAGCACCATCTGTCGCGCCACGGGGTCAAGGTCGGCGTGACCAGCCTCAGTTACTGGCAGCAGGGGGCCCGCCGCCCGCAGCGCCCGGAGTCGCTGCGGGCCGTGCGCGCCCTGGAGGAGATCCTCCAGTTGCCGGACGAGTCCCTGATACGGCTGCTCACGGAGTCCGGCGAACGCACCGGCTCCGGCCGCACCCAGGGCCGCTCGTACCGCTCCCTGATCGAGGCCTCGGACGTCCTGCACCGGCTCCAGGCCGACCTGGGCTGGACCCTCGACGGCGGACTGCACACCCTCGGCCACCACGAGCGGGTCCGGATCGGCGCCCGCCGCCAGCTGGCGGGCCGCGAGTCCCACCACATCGTGCGGGCCCACCGCGACGGCATCGACCGCTTCCTCGCCGTCCACCACGGCGACCCGGGCTGCAGCCCGCGCGCGATGCGGGTGCACGCCCTGGAGAACTGCCGCACGGGACGGATCCGCCTGGACCAGGACACCGGGGTGCTGGTCGCCGAACTCCTCTTCGGCACCCGGCTGCGCTCCGGCGACACCTTCCTCTTCCGGTACGCCGTCGAGGACGGCACGGCCGGGGTCTGCCACGAGTACGTCCACGGCTTCGGTTTTCCGGGCGGCCAGTACGCGCTCCAGGTGCGCTTCGACGGAGCCGCGCTTCCGGTGCGGTGCCAGCGCTTCACCCAGCACTCGCCCGCGGCACCGCGCAGCGGCCGGCACGAGCTGCCCGTCAGCGGACCGCATCACAGCGTCCACGTGGTCGAGCCCCGGATCCGGCCGGGTCTGCTCGGGATCGCCTGGGACTGGGAGTGAACCCGTTTCCGCCACCCTGCCGCGAGGGCTCGGTCAGGCCTCCGGGCCGGCGACGATCCTGCCGTTCGAGGCCTTCACCGGCAGCTCGGTCAGCGGCTCGGTGGCCGGCGCCTGGACCACCTTGCCGGTCACGGCGTCGAACTGGCTGCCGTGGCAGGGACAGATCAGCGTCGTCCCCTGGAGCTTGTTGATGGGGCAGCCCGCGTGTGTGCAGATGGTGCTGTACGCCTTGAGGGCACCGCTCCCGTCCCGGCTCACCACCACGTTGTGGTCCCGGTAGAGCTTGGCGCCGCCCTTGGCGACCTCGGTCTCGGCACCGAGATCGACCGGTGCGGTCGGGGTCGCTTCGGCCGAGGCACCGTCGGGCGGCGAGCAGGCGGCCAGCCCGAGCCCGGCGACCGGGGCCACGGCGGCACCTCGAAGGACGGTACGACGACTCGCAGACGGACGGGACGGTCGAGCGGACATCAGGGCTCCGTCTCCACTGCTCAGAGGGTGTGCAGGCCGACGATACCCGGACCGCCCAGCCGGGCAGGGGGTGGGGCGGGCGGGGACGGGAGTGAGCCGTGGGGCAGGGCGGGAGCGGGAGCGGGACGGCCAAGGGTGAGCACGGACGGGCGCGTAAACGTTTACGTAAGCGTTTACGCGGGGGTGTCACATGGGATAGCGTCCCGGCCTGAAGCCCGCAGCGGCGCGATGGCACGGCGGCACGGTGGCGCCACGTCGGCAGCCCATCCGTCACGCGATCCTTGGTCGTGCGGTCGTGCGGTCGTGCGGTCGTGCGGTCGTGCGGTCGTGCGGCTGTGCGGCTGTGCGGCTGTGCGGCTGTGCGGCTGTGCAGTCGTGTCGCATGGCCGTCTCGCGCGGGCATGCGGTTCACGGTGAACCGGTCCAGTGAGGGGAACGCGATGCCCACCATGGCGGACGTCGCCCGGAGTGCGGGAGTCTCCGTGGCCACCGTCTCCCACGTGCTCAACGGCACGCGCCCGGTGCTGCCCCACACCCGCGAGGCGGTGCTGCAGGCGGTCGACGCCCTCGGCTACACGCCCAACACGCTCGCCCGCTCCCTGGTGACCTCCCGGACCCGGTCCATCGGCCTCGCGGTGTCGGCGATCAGCAACCCGTATTTCACGGAGATCCTCCAGGGCGTCGAGGCCGCCGCCCTGGAGGCGGGCTACAGCCTGCTCATCGCCGATCCGCACGACGACCCGGTGCACGAACGGAAGGTCGTCCAGCTCCTGCACGAGCGCCGGGTGGACGGCATGATCGTCGCTCCGTCGGCGAACCCGCAGGACCTCGTGGCCTACCTCGGCCGCCACAGCGTGCCGACGGTGTTCCTGGACCGAGTGCTTTCGGCCGATGACCGTCCCGCGAACGGCCCGCGCCACGATCGGCCCTCTTCGGACCCGTGCTCCTCCGATCAGGTCTCTGCAGAGGGGGGCTCCTCCGAGCGGGTCCCTTCGGACCAGGTCTCCTCGGACCGAGTCCCGTCGGACGGGAGCTCTCCCGACCCGGTCTCCTCCGGACGGGCCTCTTCCGGACGGCTCTGTTTCGATCAGGTCTGTGCCGAGAACAGCGGCCCGATGGCCCGCCTCGTCACCCATCTCACCGGGCTCGGCCACCGCCGGATCGGTCTGGTCGCGGGGCTGCCCGGTCTCAGCACGACCAGCGAGCGGATCACCGGCTACCGGCAGGCCCTCGCCGCCGCGGGCCTCCTCCACGACAAGAGCCTGGTGGTGTCCGGCAACTCCGAGTCGGCCGGTGCCGAACAGGCCACGGCCGCCCTGCTCTCCCTCCCCGCTCCGCCCACGGCCCTGGTCACCGCCAACAACGCCATGACTATCGGCGCCCTGCGCGCCCTGCGTCGGCAAGGTCTGGCCGTACCGGACGACATGGCCCTGTGCTGCTTCGACGACTTCGCCTGGGCCGACCTGTTCTCCCCGCGGCTCACCGCCGTCGCCCAGCCCAGCAGGGAGATCGGCGCCCGGGCCGTTCGGGTGCTCCTGGACCGGCTGGCCGCACCGGACCTGCCCGCCAGGACCCTCCGGCTGCCCTGCAGCTTCGTCCACCGCACCTCCTGCGGATGCCCGGAGGAACGGCACGAGCCCGAAGATCCCCGGCCGGCCGGACCCGGCGGGAGAACCGAACCATCCGCGCTGGCAGAGAAGGGAACCGCCTCGTGATCGTCGTCGCCGGTGAGGCACTGATCGACCTGGTACCGCAGGGCCCGGGTGCCCTGGCGGGCCTGAAGCCCGCGCTCGGCGGCGGCCCGTACAACACCGCCGTGGCCCTCGGCCGCCTGGGATCCCCGGCCGCCTTCTGCTCCCGCGCGTCGAACGACGCCTTCGGCGAGGCCCTGCTCGACGGGCTGCGGCGGTCGGGGGTGGATGTGTCGGGTGTGCAGCGCGGTCCCGAGCCGACCACCCTCGCGGTCGCCACGCTCGACGCGGGCGGCTCGGCGGCGTACTCCTTCTACGTCGACGGCACCGCCGACCGCCTGTTCACCGCACCGGGCGGCCTTCCCATCGGCACCCGCGCGGTCTCCTTCGGGACCTGCTCGCTCGTCCTGGAACCGGGCGCGAGCGCCTACGAGGAGCTGATGAGGACCGCTGCCGGACAGGGGCTGTTCACCGCTCTGGACCCCAACATCCGGGCCGGTCTGATCCCGGACGCGGACGCCTACCGGACGCGTTTCAAGAGCTGGCTGCCCTCGGTGACGCTGCTGAAGCTGTCCGCGGAGGACGCCGAGTGGCTGGGCGGCACCCCGCGCGAGTGGCTGGCCGCGGGGCCGTCGGCCGTCGTGGTCACCCGGGGCGGCGACGGTCTCACCGTCCACACCCGGGACGGCGCGGAGTACTCCGTGCCGGGCGAGAAGGTCGAGGTCGTGGACACCATCGGCGCCGGTGACACCGTGAACGCCGCCCTGCTGCACGGCCTGTCCGCCCAGGATGCGCTGTCCCCGGAGAGGCTCGCCGCCCTGGGCGGGGACGGCTGGCGCCGGCTGCTGCACTTCGCGGCACGTGCGGCCGCGATCACCTGCTCACGAGCGGGGGCGGAGCCGCCGTACGCAGCTGAGCTGGGCGAACTGTAGATCTCTGTGGTGTTCTCAAGGTGCGGTCGGATATACGACTGACGGAACCGGTCGAGCCCGGTGATCCCGGCGGGCCCCGGGGCCGGGGCGGTTGATGAGAGAACGAGCGGCGCCCCGCGGGGAGTTCCCACAGGGCGCCGCTTTTTGATGATGTGTCAGGACGTGGCGGGCAGGGCCCGCATCGCGCCCGTGCCGGTCTCAGGCCTTGCGGGCCCGCGTCGTCTTCTTCGCGGGTGCCGCCTTCTTCGTGACGGTGGCGGCCTTCTTGGTCGCCGTGTTGTTGGCCTTGACCGTCACCGTCTTCTTCGCCGTCGACTTGGCCGCCGCCGTCTTGCGGGCCGCCGCGCCGCGCGGCGCCTTCACCGGTTCGGCGTCGCTGATGCGGTCGGCGCCGAGGATCTCGCGCAGGAATTTGCCGGTGTGGCTGGCCGGGACCCCCGCGACCTCCTCGGGCGTGCCCTCGGCGACCACGAGGCCACCACCGGCGCCGCCCTCCGGACCCATGTCGACGACCCAGTCGGCTGTCTTGATCACGTCGAGGTTGTGCTCGATGACGATGACCGTGTTGCCCTTTTCGACCAGGCCGGCGAGGACCTTCAGCAGCTTGCTGATGTCCTCGAAGTGCAGACCGGTGGTCGGTTCGTCGAGGACGTAGACCGTGCGCCCGGTGGAGCGCTTCTGCAGCTCGCTGGCGAGCTTCACGCGCTGCGCCTCACCGCCGGACAGGGTGGTCGCGGACTGGCCGAGGCGTACGTAGCCGAGACCGACGTCGTTCAGCGTCTTGAGGTGGCGGTTGATCGCCGGGACGGCCTCGAAGAAGTGCATGGCCTCTTCGATGGGCATGTTCAGGACCTCGGAGATGGACTTGCCCTTGTAGTGGACCTCCAGGGTCTCCCGGTTGTACCGGGCGCCGTGGCAGACCTCGCACGGGACGTAGACGTCCGGGAGGAAGTTCATCTCGATCTTGATGGTGCCGTCGCCCGCGCAGTTCTCGCAGCGGCCGCCCTTGACGTTGAAGGAGAAGCGTCCCGGCAGGTAGCCGCGCACCTTCGCCTCGGTGGTCTCGGCGAACAGCTTGCGGACGTGGTCGAAGACGCCGGTGTAGGTCGCCGGGTTGGACCGCGGGGTGCGGCCGATGGGCGACTGGTCGACGTGCACGACCTTGTCGACGAGGTCGTCGCCGTCCACGCGCGTGTGCCGTCCGGGGACGTTGCGCGCGCCGTTCAGCTCGCGGGCCAGGTGCGTGTAGAGGATGTCGTTGACCAGCGTCGACTTGCCGGAGCCGGACACGCCCGTGACGGCCGTGAACACGCCCAGCGGGAAGGACACGTCGATGTCCTGCAGGTTGTTCTCGCGGGCGCCGTGCACGGTGAGCCTGCGGGACGGGTCCTGCGGGCGGCGGATGTCGGGCAGCGGGATCGACTTCTTGCCGGACAGGTACTGACCGGTCTGCGACTCGGCGTTGGCGAGCAGCTCCTTGAGGGAACCGCTGTGCACGACCTTGCCGCCGTGCTCACCGGCGCCGGGGCCGATGTCGACGACCCAGTCGGCGACCTTGATGGTGTCCTCGTCGTGCTCGACGACGATGAGCGTGTTGCCCATGTCGCGCAGCCGGACCAGGGTCTCGATCAGCCGGTGGTTGTCGCGCTGGTGCAGGCCGATCGACGGCTCGTCCAGGACGTACAGGACGCCGACGAGACCGGAGCCGATCTGGGTGGCCAGGCGAATGCGCTGGGCCTCGCCGCCGGAGAGCGTGCCGGCCGCGCGGTTGAGCGAGAGGTAGTCCAGGCCGACGTCGACCAGGAACCGCAGCCGCTCGTTGACCTCCTTCAGCACGCGCTCGGCGATCTTCTTGTCGCGCGCGTTGAGCTTGAGCTCGCCCAGGAAGTCCGCGCAGTCGCTGATCGACATCGCCGAGACCTCGGCGATCGACTTCTCCATGATCGTGACCGCGAGGACGATCGGCTTCAGGCGCGTGCCCTCACAGGTCGGGCAGGGCACCTCGCGCATGTAGCCCTCGAAGCGCTCGCGGCTGGCGTCGCTCTCGGACTCGCTGTGCCGGCGCTTGACGAAGGGCACCGCGCCCTCGAAGGGCGTGGTGTACACGCGCTCGCGGCCGTACCGGTTGCGGTACCGGACCTCGATCTGGGTCTTGTGGCCGTGGAGCAGGGCCTTCTTGGCGCGCTGCGGCAGGCCTGCGAAGGGGATGTCCGTGCGGAATCCCAGGGCGTCCGCGAGGGCACCGATCAGCCGGCCGAAGTAGTCCTTGGTGTGTCCGTGCGACCAGGGGTGGATGGCGCCCTCGTCCAGGGACTTGTCCGGGTCCGGGACGATCAGCTCCGGGTCGACCTCCATGCGCGTGCCGATGCCGGTGCACTCGGGGCAGGCGCCGAAGGGCGAGTTGAACGAGAAGGAGCGGGGTTCCAGCTCCTCGAAGGACAGGTCGTCGTACGGGCAGTACAGGTGCTCCGAGTACATGCGCTCGCGCTCGGGGTCGTCCTCGGCGAGGTCCACGAAGTCGAGCACGACCATGCCGCCGGACAGGCCGAGGGCGGTCTCCACGGAGTCGGTCAGGCGCCGCTTGGCGGAGTCCTTCACCGTGAGGCGGTCGATGACCACCTCGATGGTGTGCTTCTCCTGCTTCTTCAGGGTCGGCGGCTCGGAGAGCTGGATGGTCTGCCCGTCCACGCGCGCACGGGAGTAGCCCTTGGTCTGGAGGTCCGCGAAGAGGTCGACGAACTCGCCCTTGCGCTCGCGCACGAGTGGCGACAGCACCTGGAAGCGGCTCCCCTCCGGCAGCTCCAGGACCTTGTCGACGATGGCCTGCGGCGACTGGCGCGAGATGGGGCGGCCGCACTCGGGGCAGTGCGGCTTGCCGATGCGCGCGAAGAGCAGACGCAGGTAGTCGTAGACCTCGGTGATGGTGCCGACCGTCGAGCGCGGGTTGCGCGAGGTCGACTTCTGGTCGATGGAGACCGCCGGGGACAGGCCCTCGATGAAGTCGACGTCGGGCTTGTCCATCTGCCCGAGGAACTGCCGCGCGTACGAGGACAGCGACTCCACATAGCGGCGCTGCCCCTCGGCGAAGATCGTGTCGAAGGCCAGGGAGGACTTGCCCGACCCGGACAGGCCCGTGAAGACGATGAGCGAGTCACGAGGCAGGTCGAGCGAGACATTCTTCAGGTTGTGCTCGCGCGCGCCACGGACGATGAGACGGTCGGCCACGCCGGTCCGCACCTTTCTTGAGAGAAGTGACAGGGGCGGGGCCCCCGTGCTTCTTCGAGACTAGGGGGAGCCACTGACAACGCCGGTCGGATTGCCCGGTTGCATAACAACCCCCGGACATCCAGCATGCCCGACGCCACTCTCGACGATATAGCACGTGCTTTCGATTCGCGGGCGAGGTTCACCACCTTCACCCAAAGGTGTGGCGGGACTAGGGTCAGGCCCATGATTGATCACGCTCATGACCTGGCCTGTGTACGGGACGCGACCGAACGGCTCCTCACCGCTGCCGCCGCACTGGACAACGCGTCGCTCGCCGAGCCGTCACGGCTTCCCGGCTGGACCCGCGGACACGTCCTCGCCCATCTCGCCCGCAACGCGGACGCGCTCGTGAACGTCCTCGAGGGCCGTCCCATGTACGCGAGCGCCGGGATGCGCGACGCCGACATCGAGCGGGACGCCCCGCGCCCCCTGGACGTCCAGCTCGCCGACGTGCGCGACAGCGCCGCCCGCTTCCAGGAGACGGGGGACGCTCCGGCGGACTGGGCGCGCACGGTGGAGCTGCGCAACGGGGTCACCGACTCCGCGTCCCGGGTGCCGTTCCGGCGCCGGATCGAGGTGGAACTGCACCACGTGGACCTCGGGATCGGATACGAGCTGGAGGATCTTCCGGCCGAGTTCACCGAGCGGGAGATCGACTTCCTGACACAGCGCTTCTCCGGGCACAGTGACGTCCCGGCCACCCGTGTCACGGACGGCACGCACGCGTGGAGCACGGGACGCGAGGGGGCCGAGCCCGAGATCACCGTCAGCGGCGCCCCGGCGGACCTGCTGGGCTGGCTCGCCGGACGCCGTGACGGCGCCGCGCTGAAGACGATGGGCGGCGCACTGCCGCAGCTGCCCCCGCTGTAGGCCGACGACGGTCCTTCGGGCACTCCCCGGCGATAGGCTGATCACCATGACGTACACCGGAGAGGTCAAGGTCGGCGGAGCGGCAGACGTGCACGAGCTGAAGGACCTGATGATCACGAAGATCGCGGTCGGCCCGATGGACAACAACGCCTATCTGCTGCGCTGCCGGGCCACCGACGAGCAGCTCCTCATCGACGCCGCCAACGATGCGCGGACGCTGCTCGGCATGATCGGTGACGACGGCATCGCGTCCGTCGTCACCACCCATCAGCATGGCGACCACTGGCAGGCGCTCGCCGAGGTCGTCTCCGCCACCGGTGCCCGTACGTATGCCGGACGGGACGACGCCGAGGGCATTCCGGTGCCCACGGACGTCCTGGTCGACGACGGTGACGTCATCAGGGTGGGGCAGGTGGAACTCACCGCACGCCACCTCGTCGGGCACACACCGGGCTCCATCGCGCTGGTCTACGACGACCCGCACGGCCACCCGCACGTCTTCACCGGGGACTGCCTCTTCCCGGGCGGAGTCGGCAACACGCGCAAGGACCCGGCGGCGTTCGCCCGTCTGATCCACGACGTGGAGACGAAGATCTTCGGCACGCTGCCGGACGAGACATGGGTCTACCCCGGACACGGCAACGACACCACGCTGGGTGCGGAGCGGCCGCACCTTCCGGAGTGGCACGCGCGCGGGTGGTGATTCACCGGGCGTCCACCGGCTCGGGACCTGCTTCGGGGCGCCCGGCTCTGCGCCGGGGCTCTGGGCCGGGGCTCTGGGCCCCGCCTCGGGACGCCTGACCGGGTCGCCGGTTCGGGGCACGCGGGTTCGGGGGTACATGGCTCCGGACACTGGTTCGCGTGACGCCTGGTTCACGACGTCCCATTCACGACACCTCGTTTGTGCCACCTCGTTTACGCCACCTCGTTCGTGCCACCTCGTTCGTGACACCTGCTTCGTGCGTGACTGCTGGACCGTAGGGGGCCTTCGACCAGTTCCCCGCGCCCCCTGGGGCCAGCCCTGCGCGGCTCAAGAGGCAGGCTTTCCGTGCGACCGGCGCGCGCCCGCATGTACACCGGCCGTACATGCGACGGCGCGCGCCCCGTGTGAACGCTTCGCACGCGCCGCACCCGCGTGCGCGCTCCCGAAGACCGCTGTCCCGCTGTCAACTGGTTGGCAGCCCCGCACAGGACGACGGCTCCTGGGCGGCAGGGGCCGCCGGCCTTCCCACCCCGCCCTCGGCCGGCGGCCCGGGCCAGGGCCGCCGCAGAAGCAGCGTTCACACGCGCGCAACACCGGTTCCCACTATGCGGAATCCGAGCCATGCGACCTGGACAAGCAGGGGGTTCGCTGCCAATCTCCCGCCATGCACCTTGCCTCTCGCGCACTGCGCTGCGCGGTTGCCGCCGCGACCACAGCCCTGCTCACCACCGCCGTCGGCTGTGCCCCGCAGCCCGAGGACAAGGCGACGGCCGCTCCGTCCGGGTCCGCGGCAAAGAACTGCACCAAGGGCAAGCTGGCCACCAAGACGTCCGGAAAGCTGACGATCGCGACGGACGAACCGGCGTACGAGCCGTGGTTCAAGGACGACAGACCCGCGAACGGCAAGGGCTTCGAGTCCGCGGTCGCCTATGCGGTGGCGCAGCAACTGGGCTACGGCAAGAGCAGGGTCGTCTGGCAGAGCGTGCCGTTCAACAAGGCGTTCGCGCCCGGCGTGAAGACGTTCGACTTCGACATCAACCAGGTGTCGATCAGCACCGAGCGCAAGAAGGCCGTTGACTTCTCCTCCGGTTACTACGACGTGCGCCAGGCCGTCATCGCCCTGAAGGGCAGCAAGGCCGCCAAGTCGAGGGGCATCGCGGATCTGAAGGGCCTCAAGCTGGGCGCCCAGGTGGGCACGACGAGCCTCGACTACATCACCGACGTGGTGAAGCCGAAGCAGGAGCCCGCCGTGTACGCCAAGAACGACCAGGCCAAGTCCGCGCTGAAGAACGGCCAGGTCGACGCAGTCGTCACCGACCTGCCGACCGCTTTCTACATCACCGCGGCCGAGGTGACCGATGCGAAGATCGTCGGCCAGTTCGAGAACCAGGGCGGCACGTCCGAGCAGTTCGGGCTCGTGCTGGACAGGGGCAGCGCGCTGACCCCGTGCGTCACCGGTGCCGTCGACGCCCTGCGCAAGGACGGCACGCTGGCGGGGATCGAGAAGCAGTGGCTCTCCGACGCCGTCGACGCGCCGGTGCTCAAGTGACCCTCGCCAAGGGCGAGTCCACCCCGGACGGGGCGGACGGCACGAGCGGCTTGACCGGCGGCGCCGGGGACGCGGTGCCCGCCGCCGACGACGGCTACGTGCCCTCCGCGCGGCGGCTGGAGCGCGAGCGTCACCGCAGGGCGCGCACCCGCCGCGCCACGGCCGTCGCGGCGCTGTCGACCCTGGTCACGGCCGTCGTGCTCTACCTGGTCGTCGTCAACGCGCCGGGCTGGCCGCGCACCAAGGAGACGTTCTTCAGCGCGCACTACGCGCGCGAGGCACTGCCGAAGGTCCTCGAAGGGCTGTGGCTGAACGTCCGTCTGCTGCTCGTCTGCGGTGTCGCCGTGCTGGTTCTCGGCATGCTGATCGCCGTCGCCCGCACCCTGCGCGGCCCGGTGTTCTTCCCGCTGCGGGTACTGGCGGCGGCGTACACGGACTTCTTCCGCGGCCTGCCGCTGATCATCAACCTGATGATCGTGGTCCTGGGCGTTCCGGCGCTGCGGCTGCAGGGCGTGACGGTGGATCCGGTGCTGCTGGGCGGTACGGCGCTGACGCTGACGTACTCGGCGTACGTGGCCGAGGTGTTCCGGGCCGGCATCGAGTCGATCCACCCCTCGCAGCGCGCCGCGGCCCGCTCGCTGGGCCTGACCAACCGGCAGGCCCTGCGCCACGTCGTGCTGCCCCAGGCGGTGCGCCGGCAGGTGCCGCCGCTGCTCAACGACCTGGTGTCGCTGCAGAAGGACACCGGCCTGGTGTCGATCGGCGGCGCGGTCGACGCCGTACGGGCCGCCGACATCATCGTGGGCCGCAGCCTCAACTACACGCCGTACATCGTCGCCGGGCTGGTGTTCGTCGCGCTGACCATTCCGATGACCCGGTTCACGGACTGGGTGACGGCCAGGATGGACCGGAAGCGGGCGCAGGGAGGATCGATATGAGCACGGCACCCCTGGACGGCTCCCCCGTGCTGCGGATGGAATCCGTCCGCAAGACCTTCGGGGACTCGGTCGTGCTGCGGGACGTCGGCCTGGAGGTCGCCCCGCACACCGTGACCGCGCTGATCGGAGCCTCCGGTTCGGGCAAGTCCACGCTGCTGCGCTGTGCCAACCTCCTGGAGGAGATCGACGACGGTGCGATCTGGCTGGACGGCGAGGAGATCACCGACCCGCGCGTCGACCAGGACGCGGTACGGCGCCGGATCGGCGCGGTCTTCCAGGCGTACAACCTCTTCCCGCACATGACCGTCCTGGACAACATCACGCTCGCCCCGCGCCGCGTGCACGGCGTCTCCCGCGCGCAGGCCGAGCAACGGGCCAGGGATCTGCTGGAGCGACTCGGGCTCGGCGGCAGGGCGGATGCCTACCCGGACCGGCTGAGCGGCGGCCAGCAGCAGCGTGTGGCGATCGTGCGGGCCCTGGCCGTACGGCCCCGGCTGCTGCTGCTCGACGAGATCACCGCCGCCCTCGACCCCGAACTCGTGGGCGAGGTGCTGGAGGTGGTCCGTGACCTGAAGGACGAGGGCATGACCATGGTGCTGGCGACGCACGAGATGGGCTTCGCCCGGGACGTCGCGGACCAGGTCTGTTTTCTGGACGGAGGGGTCGTGCTGGAGCGCGGCACCGCGGAACAGGTCTTCGGCGACCCGCAGCAGGAGCGCACGCGGCGCTTCCTGCGGCGGATCGTGGAGGCCGGCCGTCTGTAGCACCGTGCGGGCTACGCGTCGCCCTGCGCCGCTCCCACCAGGGCGGCGACCCGCTCCACGCCGAACACATAGCCCTGCACCCCGCAGCCCGCGATCACACCGTCGGCGCGCAGGGAGACGTACGAGTGGTGCCGGAACGACTCGCGCTGGTGGATGTTGGAGATGTGCACCTCCAGCACGGGCATGCCGTCGCAGGTGTTGAGGGCGTCCAGAATCGCGACCGACGTGTGGGAGTAGGCGCCGGGGTTGATGACGATCCCGCAGTGCTTCAGCCGTGCCTCGTGGATCCAGTCGACCAGTTCGCCCTCGTGGTTGGACTGCCGGAAGTCGACCGTGCCACCGTGCGCGGCCGCCGCCTTGGCACACATCGCCTCGACGTCGGCAAGCGTGTCCTTGCCGTAGATCTCGGGCTGGCGCTGGCCGAGGAGGTTCAGGTTGGGCCCGTTGAGGATCATGATCGGGGCGTTGGCCAGGGTGCGGGGCACGGTTCCTCCGGTCCGTTCGGGGCGGTGCGTGGTGACCGCCGCTCGGACCCGGTCTATCACGGTGGCCTCGGCGGGCGAGGGGCCGTGCGTGCCGGCCGCCTGGCGTGCGCGGTGGTCTCGGTGATCACCTCCGTGCGCCCCCGTAACCCTTGATCACCGTGGGTAGTTGACGCGACATGCACGATGTACGCGCCGTAAGGGCTCCCTCCATGCTGCGGCTCGCCGCCGCCTCGCTCGTCGGGACCGCGATCGAGTTCTACGACTTCTTCGTCTACGGGACCGCTGCGGCCCTGGTCCTGGGGCCGCTGTTCTTCCCGACCTTCTCGCCGGTGGCGGGGACCCTGGCAGCGTTCGTGACCTTCGGGGCGGGGTTCGTGGCCCGGCCGCTGGGCTCCATGCTGTTCGGACACCTCGGCGACCGGCGCGGACGGCGTCCGGTGCTGGTCCTCTCGCTCCTGCTGACCGGCGCCTCGACGGTCGCCGTCGGGTGCGTGCCGACCTACGGATCCATCGGCGCGGCAGCCCCCGTGCTGCTGCTCGTCCTGCGCTTCCTGCAGGGGCTGGGGCTCGGCGGGGAGTGGGGCGGGGCCGTGCTGCTGACGGCCGAGCACGCTCCCCCGGAGCGGCGGGCCCTGTGGTCGAGCTTTCCCCAGGTGGGACCGGCGATCGGCTTCGTGCTCGCCAACGGGGTGATGCTCGCGCTCTCGGCGGGCCTGTCGGATGCGCAGTTCGCGCAGTGGGGCTGGCGGGTGCCGTTCTGGGCGGCCGGTGTACTGGCGCTGGCCGGGCTGTGGCTGCGCTCGTCGCTCGCCGAGAGCCCCCGCTTCCTGGAGATCGACGATCATGCGCGCGTGCCGCTCGTCGAGGTCGTACGGCACCACGGGCGGCTGGTGCTGCTGACGGCCGGGGCACTGGCCGTCGGGTACGCGGTGTTCTACGCCGTGACGACGTGGTCGCTCGCGTATGCGACGGAACAGCTCGGAGTGAGCCGCACCGTCATGCTGACCTGCGTCATGGCCGCCGTCATCGTGCAGGGAGCGATCACACCCTTCATCGCGCTGCTCGGCGACCGTTACGGACGCCGCCCGTTGTGCCTGACGGGGTGCACCGCGTGCGCGCTGTGGATGCTGCCGATGGTCGCGCTGCTGGGGACCGGTGAGCCGCTGCTGATGTTCCTCGGCATCCTGGGCGCGCTGATCGCCTTCATCACCATGTTCGCGGTGATCGCCGCGTATCTGCCGGAGCTGTACGAGGCGCGGGTGCGCTGCACGGGCGCCGCGGTCGGTTACAACCTCGGCGGGGTCCTCGGGGGCGCGCTGACCCCGATCGTGGCGACCGCCCTCGCGGAGCACGGCGGGCGCGTTCCGTGGGGGGTGGGCGTGTATCTGACGGGGGTGGCGCTGCTGAGCCTCGGCTGCTTCGCGCTGCTGCCCGAGACGCGCCCGGTGCCCGTGCCGGCGGTGGAACCGGCCACGGGCTGACCGGGCGGCCGGCGCTACGGGTTGACCGCCAGCTCCAGGTAGGCCAGGAACAGCACCAGATGGACGCCACCCTGCAGGGGGGTGGCCCGGCCCGGGACCACCGTCAGCGAGCTGACCACCACGGTCAGCAGGAGCAACAGCATGTCCGTCGGGCCGAGGCCGAGGACGAGCGGTCCGGACAGCCAGAAGGAGGCGAGCGCGACGGCGGGGATGGTCAGGCCGATGCTGGCCATCGCCGAGCCGAGCGCGAGGTTGAGGCTGGTCTGCACCCGGTCGCGGCGGGCGGAGCGCAGGGCGGCGATCGTCTCGGGCAGCAGCACGAGCAGGGCGATGACCACACCGACGACCGCCTGGTTCAGTCCGGCCGCCGCCACTGCGGACTCGACGGTGGGCGACACGCCCTTGGCCAGGCCGACCACGCCGACCAGGGAGAGGCCGAGCAGGCCGAGGCTGGTCCAGGCGGTGCGCCGGGTCGGTCGCCCGGCGTGGGTGTCCACGGTGATGACCTCGCCCTGCCGGGTGATCGGCAGGAAGTAGTCGCGGTGCCGCACGGTCTGGGTGGCCACGAACAGGCCGTAGAGGATGAGCGAGGACAGTGCCGCGAACGTCAGCTGCACGGTGGAGAACTCGGGCCCGGGCTTGCTGGTGGTGAAGGTCGGCAGCACCAGGCTGAGCGTGGCCAGGGTCGCCACCGTCGCGAGGGCGGCGCCGGTGCCCTCGGGGTTGAAGACCGCGGTGCCGTGGCGCAGGGAGGCGACGAGCAGGCAGAGCCCGACGATGCCGTTGCAGGTGATCATCACGGCGGCGAAGACGGTGTCGCGGGCCAGACTTGCGCTCTTGGCACCGCCGTCGGCCATGAGGGTGACGATCAGGGCCACCTCGATGATCGTGACGGCGATGGCGAGCACCAGCGAGCCGAAGGGCTCGCCGACTCGGTGGGCGACCACCTCGGCGTGGTGCACCGCGGCCAGTACGGACCCGGCGAGGACCAGGGTCACCAGCGCGACGACCGCGCCGGGCAGGTCCCGGCCCCAGGTGAAGATCAGCAGGACGACCGCGAGCACCGGCACGAGGAGCGTCCACCGCGGGGTGAGCGACCTGAGCCGAGTGATCATGCAGCGATGGTTACAGACACGTACAGGGTTCGCATTCCGTTCTTTCCGGATCCCTTCTCATCCTTTCTGTGCGAGGCCCGGGCGCCGGTGACGCCGGGGCCTCGCGGGGTCGGGTGACGGCGTTCGCGTCACCTACCGCCGGGCGTCCACGTCCTCCTTCTCGGCGCCGTCGCCCGCAGCGGACGCGACCTCGGCGGCCGCCTGCTTCTTGGAGGCGATCAGGCTGGTGACGGTGGTGACCACCAGGACCACGCAGATGACACCGAGCGAGACCGGGATGCTGATCTCGGGGACGTGCACCCCGGACTCGTGCATCGCGTGCAGCACCAGCTTGACGCCGATGAAGCCGAGGATGATCGACAGGCCGTACGACAGGTGGACCAGCTTCCTCAGCAGTCCGCCGATGAGGAAGTACAGCTGGCGCAGACCCATCAGGGCGAAGGCGTTGGCGGTGAAGACGATGTACGGGTCCTGGGTCAGGCCGAAGATCGCGGGGATGGAGTCCAGCGCGAACAGCACGTCCGTGGTGCCGATGGCGAGCATCACGACCAGCATCGGGGTCATGACCCGCTTGCCGTTCTGCTGGATCCACAGCTTGGTGCCGTGGTACCGGTCGGCCACGCCGAACCTGCGCTCGGCGGCCTTCAGCAGTTTGTTCTCCTCGTACTCCTCGTCTTCCTCGTCGGAGCGGGCCTCCTGGATCAGCTTCCAGGCGGTCCAGATCAGGAAGGCGCCGAAGAGGTAGAACACCCAGGAGAAGCTGGCGATGATCGCGGCTCCGGCCGCGATGAAGACGGCCCGCAGGACCAGGGCTATGAGGACACCGACGAGCAGGACCCTCTGCTGGTACTGCGAGGGCACCGCGAACTTCGCCATGATCAGGACGAAGACGAAGAGGTTGTCGACGCTCAGGGACTTCTCGGTGATGAAGCCCGCGAAGAACTCGCCGGCCGGCTGACCACCACCCAAGACGAGCAGGCCGAGGCCGAAGAGCCCGGCCAGGGCGATCCAGACGACGGTCCAGATTCCGGCTTCCTTGATGGACACGTCATGGGGCTTGCGCCCGATGAAGAAGTCGACGGCGATCAGGGCGGCCAGCCCCAGGATGGTCAGGGCCCACAGGCCCATGGAAACTTCCACTGCACCCTCCGGCATTGCGTAACGGCAAACATCTGGGTTGTCGCTGCCGGAGGTCTCTTCCACCCGCGATGGGCCGGCGTCCCGGGATCCTCGTCGATCCGTACTGACGGGTGCGCCGCAGTCAGGGAGTACTCCCCTCCGTACGGAAGAGACTACCCCAAAAACCAAGGGAAGGTAAAGTAGCAGGTAAATAAAAAGCCAAACAGCCAGGTCAAAGGCCCTTTACCTGTGCTTGGTGCGAGCCGCCGCCACCTCGGCGAGCACCTGCTGGAGGATGCCGCTGCCGGGCGGTACCAGCGAGGGCTCATACGTCCAGGCATGACCGACCCAGGGGTCGGCGAGGTGATCGTCGGGCACGGGGGTGAGTCGCATCAGTGAACGCCACAGCGGATCGAGCAACGGCCCGTACGCCTCGGCGTCCTCGCGATCCGCGACCATCACCAGGTGGACACCCACGGCAGGACCCTCGTCGGCGAGATAACGCAGCTGGGTCACGGCCCGGTCGTCGAAGCCGTGCGGGAAGTCGTTGACGATCAGGAGTTGCTGCGTGGTGCCGACGCCGGGTGGCAGCGACTGGGCCGCGCCGCCCCGGACGGCCATCTGTATCAGGTCGACGTGCCCGGTGAGCCGCCCCAGGACGTCCGCCACCCCGACCGCACCGGCCGCGGGCGGCGCCGTCAGGGCTCCGGTGCTGACCAGTGGCTGGAGCGCCGGGGCGCCGGCACCGGCCGGATCGATGACCTGCACGGCGAACTCCCCTGCCGGGTGGACGGCGAGCAGCCGGGCAGCGAGCGCCACCGCCGTCTCCATGGCGAGCCGACGCGGCCCGGAGGAGTCCGGGACGGTGTCGTCGAGCCCCGCCGCCGGGCCGCTGTCGATCCACAGCCCTCGCTCCAGCGGCAGTCTGACCAGCATCGGGATGCGCAGCGGGACGCTCTCGGGAAGGTGGAGATCGCCCAGCCGCAGGGCCATCGGCGGCTCGGCCGGCACGCGGTAGCCGTGCCAGACGGGGTTGTCCCAGCGGGCGTAGGCGGGTGGCAGCGCGGGCTCGACGACCTCGGACTCGGCGGAGAGCTGGGCGAGGTCCCGGTCGAGTGCCGCCCGCGCCTGGCCGACCAGCTGGGAGTGCCGGGCTTGGGCCGCCTCGCGTGCGTCGTCTCCCGCCGCGCCGAGCCGGCTGCGCGGGTCGGTGAGGACCTGGTCGAGTTCCTTCTCCAGACGGGAGTCCGCGAAATCGACCGCGCTGCGATATGCCGCCGTGGTGCGGGCCAGGTCCTCGAACATGCCCCAGACCTGGTTGTACAGCCGCTCGTCCATCGACCAGCCCACCGCGTCACCCGCCACGGGCGGGGCGGGCTGACCGTCCGCGACCGGGCCCGCCGCAGGCGGGGGCGGGGGCGGGGTGGTGTGGGTGCGGCGGCCGGGATGCGTGTAGTCGACCGGGCCGCCGGGGACCGGTGCGTCGTGCGCATCAGAAGTGCCGTACGACGACGCCCGCACGGATGCCGTGGCGTCCGGGACGTGCTGCGGCGGCGGTGCCGGGATCGCCCGGGCCATGCTCCGTGTCACCGCCTCCTGGATGTGCGCCGTGAGTTCGCCGGCCTCGGACAGGCCCTGGTCGGCGAGAAGCGCGGCCAGACCCCCCGCGTACCCCTGTCCCACCGCACGCACCTTCCAGGCGTTCTGCCGGCGGTACAGCTCCAGGGCGACGACGGCCGACTCGGCATCCAGGCCGGTGAGGGTGAAGCGGACGATCCCGGTGCCGTCGAGACCCGTGACCACTGCCGTCGGAGCGGTGAGGGCACCGAACCGGAGTGGGCCGCCCGACCGCTCGGGCAGGGCGAGCAGCACCGAGACACGGTGGACCGCCTCGGGCAGGGCGTCCAGGTCGACGGCCAGACGGTGACCGGTGGCGGCCTGCCCGGAGACTTCGATGCCGGGCAGGGCGGGTGCGCCGGGGTGGGCCACCCAGGGGGCGCCGTGAACGGTGCCGTGCTCGTCCCCGAGCGTTGCCCCCGTCAGGACAGGCGCTGCGGCCGAGATCCGGATCTCCAGCCTGGCCCGGGACAGCGGGTGGTTCTGTCCCCGCACCAGTTCGGCCGTCATCGCCGTCGCCCCCTGTGTCGTGTTGTCGTACGCGCCTGCCCGAGCGAGCGGGTCTCCTACAGGTGCGGCAGGATCGCCGGCATCAGGTCCTGGAAGGTGCGGCCGTTGGCCGGAGTACCCAGAGCGGTCATCGCCCAGCCCGAGCCCGACCGGTGCACCTTCGCCATGATCTGGGCGGTGTACTCGCCGCCGCCGTTCAGGGTGTAGCGGGCGAGCTCCTGGCCGTTGGTCTCGTCGACGAGACGGCAGAAGGCGTTCTCCACCTCCTGGAAGGTCTGGCCCGTGAAGGAGTTCACGGTGAAGACGATCTGGTCGATGTGGACCGGGATACGCTGCAGGTCCACGAGGATGGCCTCGTCGTCGCCGCCCTGGCCGACACCGCCGACAAGGTTGTCGCCGGTGTGGCGCACGGAGCCGTCGTCGCTCACCAGGTGACGGAAGAAGACGACGTCGACCGGCTGCTTCTCGGCGAAGAGCACGGCGGAGGCGTCCAGGTCGATCTCACGGGTGCGCGAGCCGAACAGGCCGCGCCGCTTCGCCGCCTGCCAGCCGAGACCCATGCGGACAGCGGTCAGGGTCGCCCCGTCCTTCTTCTCCAGGCTGATGGCCTGACCCTTGGTCAAGTTGACGGACACGGCTGGTTCCCCTCTCGGTGTTCCCCTGTTGTCGCGCAGTGCGCGGTGCCAAGAACCCTACGCAGGGGCACCGACAGTGCCGAACCCCGGCCCGCGCTTTGTGTCGGTGTTGCAACACTGGGCGCATATGCCGAGGTCCGGCAGGGTAAGCAGGGGCTCAGGCGAGGCCCGCTTCCCGCATCTGGCGCAGTTCCTTCTTCATCTCGGAGACCTCGTCGCGCAGCCGGGCGGCGATCTCGAACTGCAGCTCCGCGGCGGCGGCGCGCATGCGCTCCGTCATCTCCTCGATCTGCTCGGCGAGTTCGGCCGCCGGACGGTCCGTGGGCACCGTGGCGTCCGCCTTGCCCTTGGCGGACTTGGCGGCCTTGCCGGCCTTCGCGCCCTTGGCCGCCTTGCCTCCGAGCGACGGGACGGGGGCCTTGGCGCCCTTGCCGTCCTTCAGGTTGCGGTAGCCGGAGCCGAGCAGTTGCTCGGTGTCGACCTCCTCGCGGGCGATCTGCGCGACGATGTCATTGATCTTCTTGCGCAGCGGCTGCGGGTCGATGCCGTTGGCCTTGTTGTAGGCGACCTGCTTCTCCCGGCGCCGGTTGGTCTCCTCGATGGCCTTCTCCATCGCCGGAGTGATCTTGTCGGCGTACATGTGGACCTGGCCGGAGACGTTGCGCGCCGCGCGGCCGATGGTCTGGATCAGCGAGGTCCCGGAGCGCAGGAAGCCCTCCTTGTCCGCGTCGAGGATGGCCACCAGGGACACCTCGGGCAGGTCGAGGCCCTCACGCAGCAGGTTGATGCCGACCAGGACGTCGAACTCGCCGGAGCGCAGCTCGCGCAGCAGCTCGACACGCCGCAGGGTGTCGACGTCGCTGTGCAGGTAGCGCACCTGGATGCCGAGTTCCAGGAAGTAGTCGGTGAGGTCCTCGGCCATCTTCTTGGTGAGGGTGGTGACCAGGACGCGCTCGTCCTTCTCGGTGCGTTGGCGGATCTCGTGCACCAGGTCGTCGATCTGCCCCTCGGTGGGCTTGACCACGACCTCCGGGTCGATGAGGCCGGTGGGGCGGATGATCTGCTCGACGACACCGTCCCCGCGGGACAGCTCGTAGGTGCCCGGAGTGGCCGACAGATAGACCGTCTGCCCGATGCGCTCCTGGAACTCCTCCCACTTCAGGGGACGGTTGTCCAGCGCGGAGGGCAGGCGGAAACCGTGCTCGACCAGTGTGCGCTTGCGGGAGGCGTCGCCCTCGTACATGGCCCCGATCTGCGGGACGGTGACGTGCGACTCGTCGATGACGAGCAGGAAGTCGTCCGGGAAGTAGTCCAGCAGGGTGTTGGGCGGGGAGCCGGGCGAGCGGCCGTCGAAGTGCATCGAGTAGTTCTCCACGCCGGAACAGCTGCCGATCTGGCGGAGCATCTCGATGTCGTACGTGGTCCGCATCCGCAGGCGCTGGGCCTCCAGCAGCTTGCCCTGCTTCTCCAGCTCCGAGAGGCGCTCCCCCAGCTCCTTCTCGATGTCGTTGACCGCCCGCTCCATGCGTTCGGGCCCTGCGACGTAGTGGGAGGCGGGGAAGACGTACAACTGCTGGTCGTCGCTGATGATCTCGCCTGTGATCGGGTGCAGCGTGGACAGCGCCTCGATCTCGTCGCCGAACATCTCGATACGGACGGCCAGTTCCTCGTAGACCGGGAAGATCTCGATGGTGTCGCCGCGCACCCTGAAGGTGCCACGGGTGAAGGCCAGGTCGTTACGGGTGTACTGGATGTCGACGAAACGGCGCAGCAGCTCGTCGCGGTCGATCTCGTCGCCGACGCTGAGCTGGACCATGCGGTCCACGTACTCCTGCGGAGTGCCGAGGCCGTAGATGCAGGACACGGAGGCGACCACGATGACGTCGCGCCGTGTGATCAGCGAGTTCGTCGCCGAGTGGCGCAGGCGCTCGACCTCCTCGTTGATCGAGGAGTCCTTCTCGATGTAGGTGTCCGACTGCGGGACGTAGGCCTCGGGCTGGTAGTAGTCGTAGTACGAGACGAAGTACTCGACCGCGTTGTTGGGGAGAAGCTCGCGGAACTCGTTGGCCAGCTGGGCGGCCAGCGTCTTGTTCGGTGCCATCACGAGGGTGGGGCGCTGGAGCTTCTCGATCATCCACGCCGTGGTGGCGGACTTGCCGGTGCCGGTCGCGCCCAGCAGGACGACGTCCTTCTCACCTGCCTCGATGCGTTTGGCCAGCTCGGCGATGGCCGCCGGCTGGTCGCCGCTGGGCTGGTAGGGGCTGACGACCTCGAAGGGCGCCACCGTGCGTTCGATGTGGGAAACGGGCCGCATGCCATCCACCGTACGACCCCCCACTGACAACGGGTCCCGATCAGCGGTTCTGCGGGGTGCGGGACTCGTGGTGCGCCGGGGGACCGACCGGGCGGGCAGCGGCGTGGAGCGGCGGGTGGCGATCGTGGTGGGAGGCGACGGCGGCGGCCGGGACGCCCGGCTTGTCCTCGACGGCGGTCCCGGCCGGCCGGCCCATGACCATCAGCGGATCGAACATCACGACGACGGCCGCGAGGAGCAGGAAGGCGAGCGGGCCGATCAGCATCGGCGCGAGCGCCGAGGCCGGTGAGCCCACGGTGCCGGAGCCCGGGGCGTGGTGGAGGTGGACGTCGAGGGCGGCCATGCCGGTGTAGTGCATACCGCTCACGGCGAGCCCCATCACGAGGCTCGCCCCGACACTCCACACGAAGCCCCTCACCCGTCCGGCCGCCCACAGAGCGGCGGTGGCCGCCACCACCGCTATGACGACGGAGGCGGCGACGGTGAACGTGTTGTACGTGAACCGCCCGTCGAAGTGCACGCCCGCCATGCCGAGGTAGTGCATGGAGGCGACGCCCAGACCGGTGATCGTGCCACCGGTGAACAGGGCGGTGCCGGTGGCACCCCTGTAACCGACGATGAAGATCCCCACGCCCACCATGACGATGGCGAGGCCCAGACTGGCGTAGGTGATCGGCTCGTCGTAGTGGATCGGCGTCTCCTCGATGGTGAAGCCCATCATGGCGACGAAGTGCATGGTCCATATTCCGGAGCCGATCGCGGCCGAGCCGAGGGCCAGCCAGGCGGGCCGCCGGGAGTGCGTGACCAGCAGGGACCGGGTCGTGCAGCGCAGGCCGAGGGCGCCACCCAGGCAGGCCATCACAAAGGCCACCAACGGGGTGACGGCCCCGTAGCTGAATCCGTCGACCGTGCCCTGCATGCGCGGCTGCCCTTCCGCCCTGTTGCGTCCCGGAATATGTGGAATGCGCCCCCGCCCCAGGACCGCGACGGCGGTCAGGGTTGACGCAGAGAGTATGACCCCCACCGGAATGGTCGAACGATTTTCCGGCAAAGAAACACGGCCCTGCCCCACTTGTGCGGCCCCCGTGAGCGGACCTGGACATCTCCGTTCAATGTGTGGGCTTTCTGCACACGAGTAACGTTTACTCTCTGCTGTCAAGCTGGTGCTGTCGGTATTCACTCGACGCGAGGAGTACGCATGCACGCGCGCGTAGTCGCCGCCATCGCCGCGGCCGTCCTGGGGGCCGCCGCCCTGTTGAGTCCCACGCCCGTCGCACGGGCGGGCGAGTCCGGCGAGCCCACCGTCATCGCACACCGCGGGGCCTCGGCCTACGCGCCGGAGAACACCCTGGCCTCCATCGACAGGGCGGCGAAGCTGGGCTTCTCCTGGGTCGAGAACGACGTGCAGCGCACCAAGGACGGCGAACTGGTCGTCATCCACGACGACAGTCTGGAGCGCACCACGAATGTGAAGAACGTCTTTCCGGACCGGGCGCCCTGGAAGGTGAAGGACTTCACCGCCGCCGAGATCGCGCGGCTGGATGCCGGCAGCTGGTTCTCCTCCGCCTTCGCGGGCACGCGCGTGCCGACCCTCTCGCAGTACATGCGCCGGATCGAGCACAACCACGAGAAACTGCTCCTGGAGATCAAGAACCCGGAGCTGTACCCCGGCATCGAGCAGCAGACCCTGAAGCTGCTCGGCAACGAGGGCTGGCTGGACCAGCAGCACCTGGGGCGGCTGATCGTGCAGAGCTTCAGCGCCGACAGCGTGCGCACCGTCCACGAGCTCAAGCCGGCCCTCACCACCGCCTACCTCGGCAAACCCTCCGTGGTGCAGTTGCAGGAGTACGCGCGCTTCGCCGACCTGATCAATCCCTCCTACGGCTCGATCTCCAAGGTCTACGTCTGCGCCGTGCACGCCGTCGAGGGGCCGCACGGCAGGCCGCTCGGAGTGTTCGCCTGGACGGTGAACGACGCCGCCGCCGCCCGTACGGTCAGCGGCTACGGAGTCGACGGGCTCATCAGTAACAAGCCCGACGTGGTGCGGGCGGCGCTGGGGTCGGACTGAGCGTGCCCCCGGCACGACGGGCGTTGTCAGTGGCGGGTCGTACGGTGGGCACATGGACAGCCATGGGCAGGACGAGCTGCGGGTCGTGTGGGCCGTCGTGGACACCGGCATCGGCCCGCTGATGCTGGCGGCGACACGCGAGGGACTGGTCAACGTCGTCTTCCACGCCACGGACGCGGTGCGCGAGCAGGCTCTGGAGCGGCTGGCGTCCCGGCTGGGCACCGAGCCCGCCGAGGACCCGGACTCCCCTGTGCTGGCCGAGGCGATACGACAGGTCGTGGAGTACTTCGCGGGCGGGCGTCATGGCTTCGACCTGCCCCTGGACTGGTCGCTGATCTCGGGCTTCAACCGGCAGGTGCTGCGCGAGCTGGCCTCCGGAGTCCCGTACGGCACGGTGGTCGGGTACGGCGACCTGGCCGGCCGGGTCGGGCAGCCGGGCGGGGCCCAGGCGGTGGGCGCGGCGATGGGCTCCAATCCGCTGCCGCTCGTCGTGCCGTGCCACCGGGTGGTGGAGAGCGACGGCGGCATCGGCGGCTTCGGGGGCGGCCTGGAGACCAAGCGGAAGCTGCTCGCCCTGGAGGGTGTGCTGCCCGAGCCGCTCTTCTGAGCGGCGCTATGCGTAGTGCCGGGCTTCGAGGACGTTGCCGTCCGGGTCCCGGAAGTAGAAGCTGCGCATGGCCTTCCCGCGGGCGCCGAAGGAGTCGTGGCCGATGTCGGTCACGGGGACGCCGCGGGTCTCCAGGCGGGCGAGCAGGGCGTCGAAGCCGGCGGACGGCAGCGACAGGCAGACGTGGTTGACGGGGTGACCGGCGCTGTCGGCGGAGCCCGGGAGCATGTTCATGCGCTCCGCGAGGCTGCGCGGTGCGAGGTCGAGGATGGTCTCCTCGTTGACGCGGACGGAGGGGAACGACACCTCTCCCTCGCTGAACTCGGCGACCCTCAGGGGCTCCAGCCCGACGGCGCTCTCGTAGAAGTCGGCCGCCGCAACCGGGTCCGACACCCACAGGACGACGTGGTCGAGACGCGTGGTGTGGTTCGTCATGCGGCCCAGGCTGGTGGTGTCCCCCACAGACCGCAAGCGTTTAGCCGGCCGTGCCGCCCGCCAGAGATGAGGAAGGACCGACGGACAGGAGGCGGGCACGTGGTGCTGGTGGTGTCGGAAGAAGTCAGGGCCGCGATCGATGCACGGCGGCCGGTGGTGGCCCTGGAGTCCACGATCATCGCCCATGGGCTGCCCCGTCCGCGCAATCAGCAGGTGGCGCTGGAGCTGGAGGACGCGGTGCGGCAGGAGGGCGCCGTACCCGCGACCATCGCCGTACTGGACGGGCGCCCGCGGATCGGCCTGGACAAGGAGCAGTTGGAGCGGATCGCGAACGAGGACGGCATCCGCAAGCTGGGCCACCGTGACCTCCCGCAGGCCGTGGCGGCAGGGGTGAGCGGGGCGACCACGGTGTCGGCGACCGCGCAGCTGGCGGCATTGGCGGGTGTCCGGGTGTTCGCCACGGGCGGGCTGGGCGGAGTGCACCGGGAGTGGACGGTGACCCAGGACGAGTCGGCCGATCTGGGCCTGCTGGCACGGACGCGGATCACCGTGGTGTGCGCGGGCGTGAAGTCCATCCTGGATGTGCCCGCGACCCTCCAGCGGCTGGAGACACTGGGCGTGGCGGTCGCCGGATACCGCACCGACCGGTTCCCCGGCTTCTACCTGTCCGACTCCGGGCATCCGGTCGACTGGACGCTGCAGAGCCCTGAGCAGGCCGCGGACGTCATGCGGGCGCAGGACGCGCTCGGCGCGGCGGAGTCGGCGCTGATCGTCGCCAACCCCGTGCCCGAGGAACAGCAACTCGATCCCGGGCTGCACGCGCGCGTGCTCGCCGACGCGCTGCGCGCCCTGGAGGAGCAGGGGATCACCGGCCAGGCGGTCACGCCGTTCCTGCTCGACTTCCTGGTCCGGCACACGGACGGCGCCTCACTGGACGCCAATCTGGCCGCCGTGCGCGGCAATGTGCGGCTGGCGGCCCGGATCGCGGCAGCGTGGACCAGGGGGTGACCGCGGGCCGGGACGGAGCGCTGCTGGTCGTGGGGGACGTCGTCACGGACGTCGTCGCCCGGCACCGCGGGCCGCTCGCGGCCGGCACCGACACGGCCGCCTCGGTCCGGACCCTGCCGGGCGGTGCGGGCGCCAACGTGGCCTGCTGGGCGGCACACGCGGGCTGTGCGCACGTAAGGCTGCTGGGGAGGGCGGGCGCGGACGCGGCGGAGTGGCACGAGCGGGAGCTGGTGGCGGCCGGGGTGCGGCCCCGGCTGGTGGTGGACCCGGACGCGGCCACCGGGACGGTGATCTGTCTCGTCGACGCGGGCGCGGCGGCCGAGCGGACGTTCCTCACGGACAGCGGGGCGTCCCTGAGGCTCGAACCGGCCGACTGGTCGGACGAGTTGCTCGACGGGGTCGCCCGGCTCCATCTGTCGGGCTACCTGCTGTTCTCGGAGCCGAGCCGGGCGCTCGCCGGGGTCGCCCGTGCGGCGGCAGGGGCGCGTGGCGTGCCGGTCAGCCTGGACCCGGCCTCGGCAGGCTTTCTCATGACGCTCGGGGTGGACCGTTTCCTGGCGTTCGCGGACGGGCTGGACGTGCTGCTGCCCAGCCGGGACGAGGCGTGCCTGCTGACGGGGCTGACCGACTGGGCGGAAGCGGCGGCCGAGTTGAGCCGGCTGGTGCCGCTGGTGGTGGCCAAGTCGGGTGAGAACGGGGCGCTGGTGGCCTGTTCCGGGAGCGTCGTCGCGCGGGTTCCGACCGCGCCGGCGACGCCCGTCGACACCACGGGCGCCGGTGACGCGTTCACCGGCGCGTTCCTCGCCGCCCTGGTCGCGGGCGCGGATCCGCGCGAAGCGGCGGCGCTGGGGTGCGCGGCGGGTGCACGGGCCGTGGAACGGGTGGGTGGCAGACCACCGCACCGGGGCCTCGGCGGCTGATCTTCACGCCTCGGCGGTTCCGCGAGTGTGCGTTCCGCGAGTCGGCGGCCGTGCCTGCGCCCGCCCATGTGCAGCCGACCACCGTGCAGAAGCACCATCGGACGCCGTGGGGCACCGCAGCCTGACGCCGTACGGAGTCGTCGTCGGTCGTCGTTCGGAACCGCCCCCTGCGCGGTGCGGCCTCGCCAGTGCAGGCGGCCGCTCGGGCCGCCGAACGCAGCTGTCTAGGCCTTGCGACCCCAGGCGGAGATCATCGGTGCGGTGACGAGGTCCATGCCGCCCGCTTCCACGTTGGCCAGGTGCCGGTCGATCTCCTCGTCCGTGGCGAGGCCCGCGGTCACGAGCCGGTCGCGGATCTGCCGGACCGTGGCGGACTCCAGAGCGGTGCAGGCGGGCGAGGTCACGGGGAAGTAGGCGTCGGCCTGCACGTCGAGCAACCCGGCCTCCCGGAGCAGACGCGGAAGCTTGCGGCCGTACGACAGGTCGGCGCCGCGGTCGGCGAGCAGCTTGCGGAAGCCCTGGCGCAGCCGGTTGGCGAGCCGCTGCTCGGGGCCGTACTCGTCGGGGCAGATCAGCGGCTGGAGAGCCGGGTCGGCGTCCTCGATGAGCAGCCATCCGCCGGGCCGCAGCGCCTCGATCATGGAGTTCAGGGCCTTTGCCCGGTCCGGGACATGCACGAGGACCAGTCGGGCGTGCACCACGTCGAAGCCCTCCCCCGGCGGCTCCTGCGTGCCCACGTCGTGGACGCGCGCCTCGACCGGAGGCCGGGCCACAGGGGTGAGCAGCGAGGTGTCGAGATCGGTCGCGACGACCCGGCCGGCAGGACCGACCTTCTCGGCGAGCCAGGAGACGACGGAGGTTCCGCCCGCCCCGACCTCCCAGCAGTGTCCGCCCGGCCCGAGCCCGAGCGCCTCCAGATGCCGGAAGGTCGTGGGATCGAAGAGGGAGGCGAAGGCGTCGAAGCGCTGTGCCGCCTCGGTCTGCCGGTTGTCCAGCAGATATCCGTCGGATTGCGTCATACCGCGATCATTCCAGTTGTCCCGATTGTCCGGAGCGATGGGTTGCCCACAGGCGGGAACAAAGCGGAACAGGTTGTTCCCACAGGCTTACTCGCCCTTTGCGCCGGACTGGCACACTTGCCGGTCAAGGCGCGAAAGCGCTGTGCAAGGAGATCCACGCGAGGAGATCCAGATGTCCATGGCAGGGAATCTGCGGAAGGTCACGGGGCTGGGCAGGGTCGGCGGCCTGCGCAAGGTGGCGCGGCTGGCCCGGCGGCAGCCGCGCGTGGACCTGAGCCATCCCGCCAGGTCACCGCTGGGTTCCTCGGTCGTGAACTGCGTGACGTACCAGGACGGGGTCCGGGTGCCGGGGTGCGCCGATCTGGTGGATGCCGTGGAGAAGGTACGCAAGACCGGGGAGGGGTTCGTCTGGCTGGGGCTGCACGAGCCGACGGACCGTGAGTTCGCGGGCATCGCGGAGCTGTTCGACCTGCACCCGCTGGCCGTGGAGGACGCGGTGGAGGCCCATCAGCGCCCCAAGGTGGAGCGTTACGGGGAGACGCTCTTCGCGGTGTTCAAGACCGTCTGCTACGTGGAGCACGAAAAGCTGACGGCGACGAGCGAGGTGGTCGACACCGGCGAGATCATGGTGTTCGTCGGCGAGGAGTTCGTCATCACGGTGCGGCACGGGCGGCACGGTTCGCTGGGCCCTCTGCGTGAGGAGCTGGAGGCCGATCCGCAGCAGCTCGCCAAGGGGCCGGCGGCAGTGCTGCACGCGATCGCCGACCATGTCGTGGACGACTACCTGAACGTCACGGACGCGGTGCAGGCGGACATCGACCAGGTCGAGACCGACGTGTTCTCGGAGAACGGCGCACGAGCCGACCCGGGGCGCATCTACCAGATGAAGCGTGAACTCCTCGAACTGAAGCGGGCGGTGGTGCCGCTCGCCCGGCCGGTGGAGGATCTGGCCACCCGGCCGATACGGGTGGTCGACCCGGAGATACAGGCCTACTTCAGGGATGTGCTCGATCATCTGATGCGGGCCAAGGACCAGATAGCCGCGTTCGACGAACTGCTCAACTCCATCCTGCAGGCGCACCTCGCGCAGGTGACGGTCGCGCAGAACGAGGACATGCGGAAGATCACGGCCTGGGCGGCCGTGATCGCGGTGCCGACGATGGTGTGCGGGGTCTACGGCATGAATTTCGACCACATGCCGGAGCTGCACTGGCGGTTCGGCTATCCGCTCGTCATGAGCGTTATGGCGGCGTCCTGCTTCGCGCTCTACCGGGGCTTCAGGCGCAACGGCTGGCTGTAGACGGCAAGCCCGCCGGGCTGATGCGGAAGGAGCGCGGCACGGGTCCTTCGGGTCAGCCGTTCCAGGCGGGGTGCCGCGGATCGTCGGCGCGCACGAGGACGTCGGCCGTGCCGGCCGGGTCGGTGTCCGCCTCGTAGCGCCGGAAGGCGGGCAGCGTCCAGTGGTCGGCCTCCGGCGTACGGCGGCGCAGGGCACCCGGGGAGAGGAGGACGTGGACGGTCAGGTCGAACGGGAACCAGTGGCGCAGCAGGAGGGGCCCGTGCAGCAGCAGGATTCCGCCTGGTGGAAGTGGGACGTACGGACTGCGGGTGGCACGGTCGGTGACCGGGTCCCACAGGTCGGGCAGGACACGGCCGGTGCCTTCGGGGCCGAGCGGGCCGAAGACCTCGCGCCACAGAGCGCCCGTGTCGAACCAGCCGCTGTAGTACGACTCCGCATCCCGTCGCCCGTGTTCCAGGCGGAGCGAGGCGGGGCGCAGAAAGCCCTCGGCGCCGACGACCAACGACGGCCTGCCCCGCACGCGCAGCGCCTCGGCGACGCGCTCGGCGAGGTCACCGGGGCGGGCGGCCGGTGCCCCGTCGAAGCCGACACGGGGCCAGGGACCCGCGTCGGCCGGCTTCAGCGCGAGCAGCCGGTCGGCCAGCTGCTCGGCGAGCCGGTCCCAGGTGATCGCTTCCAGTCGCACAACGCCCATGATGCCGGGTGGGGTCGGCGGGCGACGGCGGCAGGGTCCTGCTGCGGCCACGGAAACGGCGGCCGACGCCACTCCGGACCGGGGAATCCAAGAAGGGGCGCGGGGCGGTGTGGGAGCCGACGGCTGTGAGGGGAAAGAAGCGCATATGGCTCGCTATGCAACTCCCGTCGTTCCCGGCGGACTTGTCGTCGTCCAGCCCCTGCGGAGCAAGCGCTGTGCCGGCTGCCGGCGCGGGCTGTTGTCGCTGCTCGTGCTGGAGGACGGGGCGCCGCGCTGCCTCGTCTGCGCCGACCTGGCGCATCTGGTGTTCCTGCCGCGCGGTGACACGGCACTCACGCGCAGGGCCCGGGAGGAGAGCACGCTGTCGGTGGTCGTGGTGCGGTTCAACCGGCGCAAGAGCCGGTACGAGCGGCAGGGCGTGCTCGTGGAGGAGCCGGCGCTGGCCCGGGCCGAGGCACGGTGCCTGGCGGACGCCGAGGCAAGGCGTCGGCGTAGGGCACGGGACGCCCGGCGCAGGGCGGTGGAGGACGAGCGGTTCGCGGCGGCGTTCGCGGCGGAGATCCTGAGGCTCTTTCCCGGCTGTCCGGACGAGCGGGCCCGGGCCATCGCGGCGCACGCGTCCGTGCGGGGCAGCGGACGGGTCGGGCGCAGCGCGGCGGGGCGGGCGCTGTCGGAGGGGGCGGTGATCTCCGCCGTCGTGGCGGGGATACGGCACGTCGACACGCCGTACGACCAACTGCTGATGCGGGGGGTGCCGAGGTACGAGGCGCGGCGGCGGATCGCGGGGACCGTGGAGAGCGTGCTGCGGGCGTGGGGCGAGACGTCCGGCGTCGGGTGAGCGGGATCATCGGGCCGGACCGGGTTCATCAGGCCGGGCCGGGTGCAGCGGACCGGGTGCATCGGGCCGGGCCGGGTGCATGATCTGGACGCTCGCGCATGGCGCCGCGAGGCGTGGCCATGGTGGGGCGGCCGTCCTGCGCCTTCCCTGTGAGGAAAGGCTGACGCCGGGCATCGGCCCGGGACGCTGCGGGAGTGGGGTGTGATCGTGATCGGCGGGCCGTTTTTCGTACTGATCGTGCTGGGTGTGCTGGGCACCGGGCTGGTGGCCGGTGTCTTCTGCGGGTTCTCGACGTTCGTGATGCGGGGCCTGGCCGCGCTGCCGCCCGCGCAGGGCGTCGCCGCGATGAACGCGATCAACGTGGCCGCCGTGCGGCCCGCCTTCATGCTGGTGTTCACCGGTTCGGCGGTGCTGTGCGCGGTGATCGCGGTGGTGACCTTCGTGGTGTGGCCGGACGACGGGACGGTGGGGCTGCTGCTGGGCAGCGCGCTGTATCTGCTCGGCTCCTTCGGAGTGACCATGGTCGCGAACGTGCCCCGCAACGACAGACTGGCCGGGCTGGCCCCGGGCAGCCCGGAAGCGGCGGTCTACTGGCCGGTCTATGTGCGCGAGTGGACGTTCTGGAACCACGTCCGCGCGGCCGCCTCCGCCGCGGCGGCCGTGGTGTACCTGCTGGCCCTGGCCTGAACATCCCCTGCGGGGGGATCGGCGGGCAGGTCGGCCCCAGACTGGGAAAAGCCCCCGGCAAGCGCTGTCCCGCCCCTCTGCGCGGGTGTCGGCTCGGACGTATCGTGGCCGAAAGAGTGCCGCCCGATGAGGCACGGCCCGTCGTACACCCAGTACCTCCCGGTACACGTACGCGAGGAAGACGACCATGGCCGATCCCAAGGGGTTCATGACGACGCCACGCCAGGAGTGGCCGCGGCGGCCCGTCGAGGAACGGGTCCGGGACTGGGACGAGGTCTACGTCCCGGGAGCGCTGCTGCCCATCATCAGCAAGCAGGCGGACCGCTGCATGGACTGCGGCATCCCCTTCTGCCACGACGCGTGCCCGCTGGGCAATCTGATCCCGGAGTGGAACGACCTGGTCTCCCGCGAGGACTGGCGTGCGGCGAGCGACCGGCTGCACGCGACGAACAACTTCCCCGAGTTCACCGGGCGGCTGTGTCCGGCGCCCTGTGAGGCCGGGTGCGTGCTCGCGATCAATCAGCCGGCCGTGACGATCAAGAACGTCGAGTGTGCGATCGCCGACCGTGCCTGGGAGGAAGGTTTCATCCCGCCGCGGCCCCCGGATCGGCTGTCGGGCAAGACCGTCGCGGTGATCGGCTCGGGGCCGACCGGGCTCGCCGCGGCACAGCAGCTGACCCGGGCGGGGCACACCGTCGCCGTGTACGAGAAGGACGACCGGATCGGGGGGCTCATGCGGTACGGCATCCCCGAGTTCAAGATGGAGAAGAGGCATCTGGAGCGGCGGGTGCAGCAGATGCGGGCCGAGGGCACGAGGTTCCGCACGTCGACGGCGGTCGGGCGGGATGTTGCGGCGACGGATCTGCGGGCGCGCTACGACGCGGTGGTGCTGGCCACGGGCGCGACGGCGTGGCGGGAACTTCCGGTGCCGGGCCGGGAGTTGGACGGAATACACCAGGCGATGGAGTACCTGCCGCTTTCCAACCGGGTGTGCGAGGGGGATCTGGAGGTCTCGCCGCTGTCCGCGGCCGGCCGGCACGTGGTGATCGTGGGCGGTGGGGACACAGGGGCCGACTGTCTGGGGACGGCGGTGCGCGAGGGGGCCGCGTCCGTGACCCAGCTGGACATCTACGCACAGCCCGATGCCGGGCGCGACGAGGACGTCGAACCGTGGCCGACGTACCCGAAGATCTACCGGCTGTCGGCCGCGCACGAGGAGGCGCGGGACCTGCGGACGGCCCCGGCGGCGGACGCGGACGCGCGGCTGTTCGCGGCGTCCACCCTGCGCTTCGACGGGGACGACAGCGGGCATGTGCGGACACTGCACCTGGTCGAGGTGGACGAGCGCCGGCAGCCGGTGCCCGGCACCGGGCGGACACTGCCCGCCGACCTGGTGCTGCTCGCGCTCGGCTTCTCCGGGCCCGACCGGGAGGACGGGCTCGTCGATCAGCTGGGGCTGATGATGGAGCCGCGAGGCACGATCGCCCGCGACAGCGGCTTCGCGACCAACGTCGCCGGCGTGTTCGCCGCCGGGGACGCGGCTCGCGGCCAGTCGCTCATCGTGTGGGCGATCGCGGAGGGGCGGGCGGTGGCGGCAGCCGTGGACCGGTACCTGACGGGAGGTTCACGGTTGCCGGCGCCGATATCGCCGACCGACCGCCCGATGGCCGTGTAGCCGGTGGCGGCCGGGAGGCCCGTGGCGGGCGGGAGGCCCGTGGCGGGCGGGAGGCCCGTGGCGGGCGAGTCCCTGCCGGCCGGCGGGCCGAGACACTGACGGCCGCCGACCCCGGTGCCGGCGGTCTCCGATCCCGGTGCCGGCGGCTGTCACCGCGAAGGGTCAGCGGCGGCGCTCGTCCGTGCCCGCCACCTTCGCCGTCGCCAGGGCCACACGGTTCCAGGTGTTGATGGCGAAGATCAGGGCGAGTACACGGGCCAGTTCGGTCTCGTCGAAGTGGCCGGCCGCCTCCTCGTACGCCGTGTCGGGGACGCCCGCGTCGGCGACCAGGGTGACCGCCTCGGTCAGGGCGAGGGCCGCCTGCTCCTTCGGGGTGAAGAAGTGCCGCGCCTCGCGCCAGACCGCGACCATGTGCAGCCGGTCCTCGCTCTCGCCGGCCCTGCGGGCGTCATTGGTGTGCATGTGGAGGCAGTAGGCGCAGTGGTTGAGGTGCGACGCGCGGATCTGGATCAGCTCGACGAGGGCGGGGTCGAGGCCCTCGCGCGCTGCGGCGTCGAAGCCGATGAGAGCCCGGAAGGCCTTCGGCGCCGCCTTCGCGAAGTCCAGGCGGGTGCGGGCGGTCCCGGCCACGGTGATCGCCTCGGCGCTGCCGGCGGCGGAGGTGGAGGTCGTTGCGGCCGTGGTGTTCGCGGTGCTGATCGTGTTCGTCGTCATGTGCTTCAACCTATGGGAGCGAATGACCGGCTGTAGAGTTCAATTTTGTGGTGGAATCATGGGTCAATTCGGCGGAGCGGATCGGTGTCGACCTTCATCTGGAGCTGTCGGGGCCCGGCGGGCGCCGGGCTGCGCTGATCCGGGCGCTGCGCGAGGCCGTGCGCAGCGGGCGGCTGGCGCCCGGCACCCGGCTGCCGCCCTACCGCTCGCTCGCGGCCGATCTGGGCGTGGCCCGCAACACCGTCGCCGACGCGTACGCGGAACTGGTCGCGGAGGGCTGGCTCACCGCCCGGCAGGGCTCGGGCACCCGGGTCGCGATGGGGGTACCGTCCGCGCCCTCGGGGCAGCGGGGGAGGGCGCAGCCGCCGCGACGGCCCGGGCGAGTGCCCCGGAAGGCACCTGTCCGCGCGCACGGGCCGCGGCACGACCTGACGCAGGGCACTCCGGACGCGTCGGCCTTCCCGCGGACGGCCTGGTCGGCCGCGTACCGCCGGGCGTTGCAGGCGGCGCCGAGCGAGGCGTTCGGGCCCGGGGATCCCGCCGGGCGCCGGGAACTGCGGGAGGCGCTCTCGGAGTACCTGGCCCGCGCGCGCGGGGTGCGCTGCGAGCCGGACCGGATCGTCGTCTGCTCCGGCTTCGCGCACGCGTTGCGCCTGCTGTTCGGGCAGGGCGGCGGGGGTGTGCTGCGCGGGCCGCTGGCGGTGGAGGCGTACGGGCTGGGCTTCCACCGCGAGCTGCTCGCCACGGCGGGCGTGCGGACCGTGCCGCTCCCGCTGGACGAGCACGGGGCGCGGGTGGACGCGCTGGGGCGGGAGCGGGCCGTGCTGCTGACGCCCGCGCACCAGTTCCCGACCGGAGGTCCGCTGCACCCGGAGCGCCGGACGGCAGTGATCGACTGGGCACGCGCGCGCGAGGCGGTGGTGGTGGAGGACGACTACGACGGCGAGTTCCGGTACGACCGCAGACCCGTCGGTGCGCTGCAGGGCCTCGATCCGGAGCGGGTGATCCACATCGGCTCGGTCAGCAAGAGCCTGTCACCGGCGCTGCGGCTGGGCTGGATGGTGTTGCCCGAGCGTCATGTCGGGCCCGTGCTCGCGGCCAAGGGCGAGCGCGAGGCGTGGGCGAGCGTACTGGATCAGCTCGCCCTCGCGGACTTCCTGGGTTCCGGGTCGTACGACCGTCATGTGCGGCGTATGCGGCAGTGCTACCGGCGTCGGCGCGACCGGCTGGTCGCGGCGCTCGCCGCGCACGCGCCGCACATCGAGGTGACCGGCATCGCAGCGGGGCTGCACGCGGTGCTGAGGCTCCCGCCCGGCACCGAGCGGTCCGCGGTGAAGGCGGCCGCCTGGCAGGGGGTGGCCCTGGACGGACTCGCCGCCTTCCGCCATCCCGGGACGCAGATGCCGGCACCCGACGGCCTGGTGGTCGGGTATGCCACACCGCCGGAACACGACTACGGCGCGGCGCTGGAGGCGCTGTGCGGGGTGCTCCCGCCTGCGTGAGGGTTCAGGCCTGCACACAGCCGAACTCGGGACCGAGGGCCGACAGGGCCGACAACCGAAGGCCGGTGGTCGAGGACCGGCAGCCGATACCCGATACCCGCGAGCCGAGAGCCGAGAGCCGAGAGCCGGTAGTAGAGAGTCGGTGGTCGATACCCGGCAGCCAGTTACCGGCAGCCGGCCGTCGGTGACCATGCAGTCGGTGGCCGGTAGCCGCCGGCCCTCCCCGCCGCGGGCGGCCGACACACCGAATGATCAAGTTCATAACCAAGTCGACATCACGACAAGCAAGTTGAACAAGAAGCAAGCAACAACCATCGGCACGTCAGGAGAGCAGGAAGTCGGCCTCCCCCGCCTTGGCACCCTCGATGAAGGCGGTCATCTCGTCCGTGGTGTAGATCAGCGCGGGTCCGTCCGGGTCCGTCGACTGGCGTACGGCGATCCTGCCGTCGGCGAGCTTCATCGCCTCCAGGCAGTTGCCGCCGTTGCCGCCGCTCCAGGGCTTGTGCCAGCCCTCGCTGCCCAACTCCCGCGCGGGCATGCCGTTGTAGACACGTCCGCGCGGTTCGATGCGGTCCATTCACAGCTCCTTGCGGAGATCCTGGAGGATCTCCTTCGTGCGTTGCGCCGTGGCGGCCTGTGCCGCCATGCGGTCCATGACCTCCAGATGGGTCGCCACCTCGGATCGCGCGTCCAGGTAGACGGCGCCGGTCAGGTACTCGCTGTAGACCATGTCCGGCAGTTCCGCCATGGCGAACCGGAAGAGCACGAAGGGCCCGTACGTCCCCGGGTGCGGTCCGTTGACGAACGGGGCGACCTGGAGCGTCACATGAGGCAGCTTCGTGGCCTCGAGCAACCTGTCGATCTGCGCGCGCATCACCTCCGGACCGCCGACCGGACGGCGCAGGGCCGTCTCGTCCATCACCGCCCAGAAGCGCGGGGCGTCGGAACGGGTGAGCAGATCCTGGCGCTGCATGCGCAGGGCGACGTGCCGCTCGATGTCGTCGGGGCTCGTCTGGCCGATGGCGCCCGATTTCAGCACTCCGCGCGCGTAGTCCTCGGTCTGCAGCAGGCCGGGGACGAAATGCGGTTCGTAGGAACGGATGAGGGCGGCGGCGCCCTCCAGGCTGACGTACATCGAGAACCAGCCCGGCAGGATGTCGTGGAACCGCTGCCACCAGCCGGGCTTGTTGGCCTCCTCGGCCAGCTGGACGAAGACGTCGGCCTCGCCGTCCGGAACTCCGTAGGCCTTCAGCAGAAGTTGCAGGTACGGGATCTTGAGGGCGACCTCGGCCATCTCCATGCGGCGGACGGTGGCGGGGGCGACGCGGAGCACACGGGCGGCCTCCTCGCGCTTGAGCCCGGCGCGTTCCCGCAGGTCCAGCAGGCGCCGGCCGAGGACCACCTGGCCCACGGTCGGCGCGGACCGCGGCTCGCTCACGCTCCCACCTCCGACAGAAATTACCGCTCCGGCAAAAGAATCCCGACAGCCCTGCGGCGCCGTTCGAAGACATATGCGACGATCCGGCCGGATCGACGGCTGTCCCAATTGGCGCCGCTCAAGGTGCTGTTGCGAGCAGTGTGCCACGCCCTTTGACCGAGTCACACTGCACTCTGCATTTTTCAGAGTGACACTTGCCAAGTGTTCGCGGCGGGGAGATAGTGGCAAGCGTGATTCCGTCCGCGCCCTTAGGAACAGACGCCGCCGCAGGCCGCCCCGGCCTCGGTGCCGATGGGGGTCCCCCCACTCGAACGCGTTCGAGAGTGGGGGAGCAAGCGATCCCCGGTGGGGGCGCTGCCGAGCGCCGGTTCCGCTTCGAGCTGGCCGCACATCCGCGTTCCCCCGCTCAGGCGCGACGTCTGACGCGTGCCCGGCTGACCGGCTGGTCGGTGTGCGCGGACACCTGCGACACCGCGTCCCTGGTCATGTCCGAACTGGTCACCAACGCGATCGTGCACACCGCGAGCAGTCGCGTCGTGTGCGAGCTGCACGGCCACGACGACATGGTGCGCATAGCCGTGTACGACGAGGGCTGTGCGCCCGGCGAACCCCACCCGTCCCCGCAGCGACCCGACGAGGAGCACGGGAGGGGGTTGCTTCTCGTCGACGCGTTGTGCCGGGCCTGGGGTGCCCATGAACACGGCCCCGGGCTGCTGGTCTGGGCAGAACTGGTCGTTGCACGGTCCGACGCCGCCCAGGACACCGCCGGACCGTGCAACGACCTGGGCTGGGGCGCCCGTGCCAAGCCGGATCCCTCGCCCGGCCCGGGCGAGGAGGAGGAAGCACAGGCCCAGCACGGGGCGGGACCGGTGCAGCAGCACCTCGGGCGGGCCTGGCACGGGACGGGACCGGTGGAACAGCACCGCGAGCCGCCCTGGCACGGAACGGTGCCCACGCAGCACCGCCACGGACAGCCCGGGCACGGGACAGCACCCGCCACGCACGGAACGGGACTCCCCGGACACGGGACAAGTCTCCCCGGACACGGAACGGGACTCGCCGGTCAGCGTCGCGCAGGGGAGCGGCCGTGAGCGGCACGGGCGATGTCGGCCGGCCGCTCGGTCTGGACACCCTGGTCCACCTCGGACGGCGTCGGCACGCACCGGACCCGGCCTGTCGTCTGCCGGTCCCCGAGGGCATGACGGCGCCGCTCGGCTGTGACGCGGTGGCCGTACCCGACCGCCTCGGACCGCTGATCGCGCCGCTGCTGCCACGGGTGGGCTGTGTTTACGCCGACGGCACGCACTGGTGGTGGATCGTTCCCTCGGACTCCGACTACGCCCTGTCCTGGCCCTCCCCCGCCCACTACGTCCCCGGCGGCCTGGTGCCCGCCGCCGCCCGGCTGATCCACCGCCCCGACGGCACCGTCCCCTACACCCCGCCGATCCCCCTGTACCTGGCCCTGTGCCGAGTGACGGGCACGGCACCCGACTGGTCGAACGCCGTCCCCGCGTGACGCCGCACCTGCCCCACCGGTGTGCTGCGGCAGGGTGAGCCGCGGGAGTCCTCGCTACACGGACCGGGCGAATCCTGGTCCCCCGGTCCGCAGAAGTGTCGGCCATACCCTCGTGCCTCGAACACCATGAGTCACAGGCAGACCCGGCAGACCCTTGTGCCCTGGACGCAACAGTCACAGGCCCCCAACGCCCGGACGGAACGCCCCACCGAAAAACCGGAGCACCCGGACGATACGAGTCTCCGGCAGACCCGGCACACCCAGCGCCCGTGCCGCATGCGCGCCCGGCGCGCCCATCACCCGCCGTCCACCGCAGTCGCACCTCTTTCACGCCCCTCAGGCCCCCTCTTGCGCCCTGCCCCTTGGCTGTCCCCGCCCGCGATAGTGGCCGTTCGGTCATGGCCCGGGGAGGGTGTGCAGTGGGGAGGAGACGTGGGGCGAACGATCCTGAGGTCTCGGCGTCGGAGCGGCTGCTGTTCGGCGGGCCGCTGCGGTACGACACGGGCTGGAACGAGCATGCGGACGCCTTCCTGGAGCTGAGCTTCCGGGCGATGCTGGTCCGGTTGCCCGGCATGCTGGCGTCCAGTCTCCGGCTGGCCCGGACGGCGGACCCGCGGGCCGCGCGCATCGTGCTGGCCGCCGAGGCGGGCCGGGGCCTCGCCCAGGCGGTGAGCCTGCTGGCCGTGAACAGCGCGCTCGGCAAGCTGCTCACCGGCCCCGACATCGGGCAACGGCTGCGTGCCGCTGCCCCCGCCCTGGCCGTCATGGCCGGCGTGATGCTGGTCGCGGCGCTGCTGCGGGCCGCCTCGGTCTACGCCACCGGACGCCTGGAGCCGAAGGTGGAGCGGGTGGCGACCGAGCTGTATCTGGAGCGGGCGGCGAACGTGGAGCTGGCCGCGATCGAGGACCACGCCTTCCACAAGCTGCTGGACACCGCCCAGTACGGCGCCCAGTCCGCGCGCCGCATGATCTCGTACGGCGCCCGGGTGATCAACGCGGTGATCTCCCTGATCGCCGCGGCCGGTGTGCTCACCGTGCTGCACCCGGCGCTGCTGCCGCTGCTGGTCACCATGACCCTGCCCAGCGCCTGGGGCGCCCTGACCAACGCGCGCCGCCGGTACGAGTCGTTCCACACCTGGGTGCAGCACGCCCGTGCCGGCCATCTGATCGGCAGCCTGCTCACCGAGCCCGCCGCGGCTCCCGAGATCCGGGTGCACGGCGTCGGCCCGTTCCTGCTGCGGCACTACCGGTCCATGTCGGAGAACGCGGAGGCGGAGCAGGCCAGGCTGTCCCGGCTGGTCGCCCGCACCGGCCTGATCGCGGGAGCCTGGACGGGGCTCGCGACCCTGGCGACGTACACCACGCTGGGCGCCCTGCTGCTGACCGGTGCGATGGCCCTGTCCGTGGCCGGTACGGCGGTGATCGCGATCCGTACCGGGTCGGCGAGCCTGGACACGCTGGTGCTGGAGATCAACGAGCTGCACGAGGAGGCCCTGTTCGTGGGCGATCTGCAGCGCCTGTACACCGAGGCGGCGGAGCGGGCCATCCCGTCCGGCGGCCGTCAGCTACCTGAGGATCCTGCGGAGATCCGGTTCGAGAACGTCACGTTCAGCTATCCGGGTGATGTGGCCCGCCCGGCCCTCGACGACGTGACCCTCGCCCTCCCCCTCGGCCGGATCATCGCGCTCGTCGGGGAGAACGGCTCGGGCAAGACCACCCTGGTCAAGCTGCTCGCGGGCCTCTACGTCCCGGACCACGGCCGGATCCTGTGGGACGGCGTCGACGCGGCGAGTGCCGACCGGAGGATGCTCGCCGAGCGCATCGCGATGGTGGCCCAGGACTTCAAGCGGTGGCCGTTCACCGCCCGTGTGAACGTGGCCGTCGGCCGTTCGTCGGCGCCCCTGACCGAGGAGCGGCTGGCCGCGGCGGTCGCCGAGGCGGGGGCCGAGGAGGTGGTGGCGGATCTGCCGCGCGGCCTGGACACCCTGCTGGCCCGCAACTTCAGCGGGGGGCACGAGCTGTCCGGCGGCCAGTGGCAGCGCCTCGGCATCGCCCGGGCCGCCTACCGGCGCGGGCACATTCTGATCGTGGACGAGCCGACGGCGGCACTGGACGCGCGCGCCGAACTGGAGGTGTTCGACAAGATCCGGGCACTGGCGGGCGGTGGCCAGACCGTCGTCCTGATCACCCACCGGCTGGCCTCGGTCCGCCACGCCGACCTGGTGCACGTGCTGGAGCACGGGCGGCTGGTGGAGTCCGGCACGCCGGACGAACTCCTGGCCAGGGGTGGTGTCTACGCCGAGCTGTACGCGCTCCAGGCGGAGCAGTTCACCGCGAAGGTGCCGGCCCCGAAACCGGCCTGAGCCGACTCACCGTCCGCCGTCACCGCCCCGCACGATCACCAGGAACGTGTCCGTCGCGAGGTCCATGACGACCTCGGCCGGCAGGCCTTCGAGACGTCGCGCGTGCGCGAACTCCTCCGCGGGCCACGATCCGCGCGGGCCGCCGGCGGGAAAGCGCTCGAGCACGGTTCGCCCGTTCACCATCTCGCACCTCCAGAAAGCGTCGTACTTGTGGGAGTTAACGCCCTGGAGAAGGGAAACGGCTCGCTCGGTGACGGGACTGAGACATTGCCGACACGTGTTCATTGCGGATCGTGAGGGTCCGTGCACCTTGCGACGCGAACAACACACGTTCGGGCGACGGACGCGACGCCGTTCAGGCGACGGCCAAGAGGGCGGAGAGGCGGAGAGAGACCGCCGTCGGTGTTCTCGATGGCACCGGTGTCATCGATGGCACCGGTGCCATG
Source organism: Streptomyces sp. NPDC007971 (assembly GCF_042958635.1). Lineage (NCBI taxonomy): Bacteria > Bacillati > Actinomycetota > Actinomycetes > Kitasatosporales > Streptomycetaceae > Streptomyces > Streptomyces sp. NPDC007971. The sequence continues at coordinate 219,042 of NZ_JBIBJK010000005.1, read as the reverse complement.
GGTGTCACCGGTGTCAGTCGTCGTACTCGTCGTGGTACCGGAGCCGGTCGCTGCCCTGCGGGCTGCGGCCGAGCGCGGTCAGGTCGAGCAGACCGGCGACCGCGCCGAGTCCGTCCAGTCCCTCGTCGTACACCGAGTAGGTGTGGAAGACCCGGTCGCACTGCCGCAGGAAGCAGCTCAGGCCCGCTCGCTCGACCAGCTCGCCGTCCCGCTCCACACTCGCCCCGAAGTCGGGGTTGAAGTCGCCGGGACTGGACGAATACCACGGCACCGCCCAGCCCATCCGTGCCTTGAACGGGAGGATCCGGGTGAAGGGTGCCCGGGAGACGGCCGCGAACGAGGTGTTGCGGGCCCGCAGATGGGCGAGGTGCCCGACCTGGTCGAGGAAGGCCGCGCAGCACGGACAACCCGCCTCCCAGTGCGGCGCGAACATGAAGTGGTGGACGACGAGCTGGGTCCGTCCCTCGAAGAGGTCCAGGAGGGTGGCCTTGCCGTCGCCGCCCTCGAAGAGGTACGCCGGATCGACCTCGACCATCGGCAGCCGCCGCCGCTCGGCGCTCAGTGCCTGCCGCGCTCTGCCGACCGCTTCCTCCTTGCGCAGCAACTCCTCGCGCGCCGCGCGCCATTGTTCGCGCGAGACGATCTCCGGAAGCGACATGTGCCCTCCTGTCCGACGGCCGGTTCGGGGTGGTGACCGTCGGCGGGAGCGGAACTCATCGCTGCGCGACCGGATTTTTTCTCAGGCGCCGGCAGGGCTTTTGCGTGCACGGACCGTCAGTAGGTGACGGGCAGTGCGACCAGCCCACGGGCCCGCGAGGAGGAGCGCCACCGCAGTTCGCCCGCGCCGAGGGCCAGTTCGGGGAAGCGCTCCAGCAGCGCGGCGAGGGCGATCTCGGTCTCCGCGCGTGCGAGCGGGGCGCCCAGGCAGTAGTGGATGCCGTGGCCGAGGGCGAGATGGCCCGAGGCGTCGCGGGAGAGGTCGAGACGGTCGGGGTCGGGGAAGCGGGCGGGATCGCGGTCGGCGGCGGCCAGGGACACCCAGACCGTCTCGCCCGCCGGCACGGTCACCCCGGCGATCGTCACGTCCTCGACCGGGAACCGGCGCATGGCGAGCAGCATGGGGCCCTCGTAGCGGGCGAACTCCTCGACGGCGGCGGGGAGTCGCTCCGGCTCCTTGCGCAGGGCGGCGAGCTGGTCCGGGTGCTGGAGGAGGGCGAGCACAGCGTTGCCGATGAGCTGGACGGTGTTCTCGTACCCGGCGAAGAGGATGAGGAAGGCCAGGGACATCAGCTCCTCCTCGCCGAGCCGGTCGCCCTCGTCGCGTACGGCGATCAGGTCGGAGAGGAGGTCGTCGGCGGGCGCCCGGCGCTTGGCCGCCACCAGCAGCGTGAGGAACTCGAGCATGGCCGCCATCGCTTCCTTGGCCGCCCGGGGGCGGGCGGGGTCGGGGGCCGTGAGGCTGTCGGTCCACTGCCGGAAGTCCAGCCGGTCCCCTTCCGGAATGCCGAGCAGGTCGCAGATGACCGTGATCGGCAGGGGGGCGGCGTAGGAGGCGACGAGGTCGGCGGTGCCGTGCGTGCCGAGGGCGTCGAGGAGCTGGTCGGCGGTGCGCCGGATCGGCGCGCGGAGCTGCTGGACGCGGCGCGGGGTGAAGGCGCGCCCGACCAGACGCCGGATACGGGTGTGGTCGGGCGGGTCCATGTTCAGCAGGTTGGCGTCGAGGGCGGGCGGCAGGGAGAGCCCCTTGTACGTGCCCGCCGTGGCGTTCCGTTTGTCGAGCGAGAGCCGCGGATCGGCGAGCGCGGCCCTGACGTCCTCGTACCGGGTGACCAGCCAGGCGGGGGTGCCGTCGGGGCCGGTGATGCGGTGCACGGGCGCCGTGTCGCGCAGGCGCCGGTAGACGTCGTAGGGGTGGTCGAGAAGGCCGTCCGCGAGATCCATGACGGCAGCCTACGCGGACGCGGGTGCCGTCCTCAGGTGTCGTACTCCTGGATGCGCCGGCCGTGCCCGCGGTCGGTCAGCAAGGGCAGCCGCCGCTCCAACTCCCGTACGACACACGGCACATCGAGGGTGAGCAGCTCGCGGTCGCGCATCAGCACGCGCCCGTCCACGACGGTGGTGCGGACGTCGGCACTGCGGGCGCTGTGCACGAGGGTCGCGGCGAGGTCGTGGACCGGGCGGGTGTGCGGGCCGGTGAGGTCGACCAGGATGATGTCGGCGCGGCGGCCGGGCGCGAGGCTGCCGATGCTCGCGCCGAGGCCGACGGCGCGGGCGCTCTGCACGGTCGCGTGGTGCAGGGCCTGGCGGGAGGTCAGCCAGCGCGGGTCGCCCTCGGTGGACTTCTGGATCAGGGAGGTGAGGGTCATCGCCTCCCACACGTCGAGGGAGTTGTTGGAGGCGGCGCCGTCCGTGGCGAGTCCGACGGGGACGCCGATCGCGCGCAGGGCCCGTACCGGGGTGGTGCCGGGCCAGGCGAACCTGAGGTAGCCGCGGGGTGCGGTCGCCACCGCCGTACGGCCGCCCGTGCGGGCGAGGAGCGGCAGGTCGCGCTCGATGATGCCGGTGCCGTGGGCGATGAGCAGGTCGGTGTCGAGGAGTCCGGTGCGGTGGAGGACCTCGACGGGGGTGACGCCGTGCCGGGCGAGACTGGCGTCGGTCTGGTCGCGGTTCTCGGCGGCGTGCAGATGGACGGGCAGGCCGTGCGCGCGGGCGAGGCCGGCGGTGGCGGTGAGGTCGGCGTCGGTGACGGTGTAGGGGGCGTGCGGGGCGAGGGCCGTGGTGATGCGCCCGCCGGCCGCGCCCCGGTGGTTCAGCGCGAACTCCAGCGACCGTTCCCGCCCTTGCGGACCCTGCGAGGAGAAGTAGGCCTCACCGAGCTGCGCGCGCATGCCGCACTCGGTGACCACGTCGGCGACGGCGTCCATGTGGAAGTAGTGGTCGGCGAAGCAGGTGACCCCGCCGCGGATCATCTCGGCACAGGCGAGCCGGGCCCCCAGCTCCACGTCCTTCTCGGTGAGGTTGGACTCGACGGGCCAGACGACGTCGTTGAACCACTCCTCGACCGGCAGGTCCTCGGCGAGGCCGCGCAGGGCGACCATCGGCGCGTGGGTGTGGCAGTTGACGAGCCCGGGCATCGCGACCTGCCCGCGCGCGTCGATCCGCTCCCCCGCCTCCAGGTCCGCTGCGGCCACCGCGGTGGTCACGGACGCGATCGCCCCGTCGCGGACGACGATCGCGGCGTCCTCGCGGAAGGCGATCCTCTCCTCCTCGTCGTGCACGAGGACGGTGCAGCCGGTGATGACGAGGTCGGCCGGGGAGACACTCATGGACCCAACGTACGACGGTGTCGTGCCGTCAGGTGAGCCGAACCGCTCGTCCGGGTGCTAGGCGGCGGCCGGCAGCCCGGCCCACTCCTGGCTCCTGTCCAACGCGTCCAGCAGTTCTTCCAGTTGGCGGTTGTGCCGGGGGGTGAGGCGGCCGGTGTCGTCGAGGTGCACGGCGCAGGCGGTGGTGGTGTCGACCAGCCGTTCGAGGACGGCGGCGACGTCGTCCGTGCCCTCGGTGTGCCGGGCGAGGGCGGGCAGTTCGGCGGCGGCGAGCGCGATGGCGGCACGGGCCTCGGCGAGGGTGCGGTAGGCCTCACGGCGCAGCGCCCAGCGTTCGGCACGGTCGCCGGACTCGCTCAGAACGTGCACGAGGTAGGCGTGCGCCGCGCTCCCGGCGGCGGCGAGCCGGGCCCGCACCCCGCCGCCGCGCTCCCCCGGCATCGGAAGATGCCCGACGATCAGCACGATCGCGCAGGCCAGCAGCGTCTCGCCGATCCGGCTGACGGAGGCCTGCGGCTCACCGCCGGCCATGACCAGGGCGAGCACGAGGACGGTGACGACGGCCGTCAGCGCGGCGAAATTCCGGGTGGCGACCGGGATAAGCGCCCCGCACACCGCCACCAGCACGATCAGTCCCTCCGGGCGCGGCAGCAGCGCGGCGAGCCCGGCGAACACCAGGGCGCCGAGCACGGTCCCGGCGGCCCGGCACAGCACGCGGGAGGCGAGCGGGCCGAGGTCGGGCTTGACGAGGAAGACGGCGGTGGCGGGCAGCCAGTACCAGTGCTGGTGCTGCCCGTACCAGCGTGCGTGGTGCAGGGCCTGGGCGATGGCCGCGCTGGCTCCGAAGCAGAGGGCGACACGCAGCCCGTACTCGCGCCCGCCGGCACCGAGAGCAACCCGTACGACGTCCTTCGGGCTTCGCCGCCGGGCGAGCAGCCGGCGATCATCGCCCTCGGCTCCGTCGCCCCGTGGGCCCCCGCGCCGGACCCGCAGCCGGTCGTCACCACTCCCGGCCCCGCCGCCCGTCGTGCCCGCTCGCCGGGCGAACAGCCGGCGGTCACCCTCCTCGGCCCGGTCGAAGGCCTCCGCGGCGCGCAGCAGGGCGTCGTCGAGGGCGCGCAGGGCGGGAACGGACCGGCTGGGGGCGGGCAGCGGACCGCTGCCGGTGTTGCCGCGGACCGCGGCGGCGAGCCGCCGGGGTCCCTCCGCCGCCCGCGCGGAGAGCGGTTCGCCCGCCCAGGCGAGGGCGGTGGCCGCCTCGGCGAGGGGCAGCGCGGCGGCGTACTGGGTGTGCAGCCTGCGCTCGGCGGCGGAGGCTGCGAGCCGGCGCAGCCGGGGTCCGGCGAGGGCGTCCTGGGCATGGTCGAGGGCGGCGGTGAGCGCGGCCCGCCGGGCGGTGGCCGTCGCACCACCCACTGCGTCGAGCAGTGCGGCGACGGCGTCGTAGACGTCGGCGACCGCCTCCCGCTCCCCGTCGAAGCGGAAGTCACCGGCGAGCGAACCGGGCGAGGGCAGCACCAGCCTCAGCACGAGCAGCCAGCCGGCCCCGGCGAGGAACGCGAGGGCCCGCTGCCAGCCGCTCTCGGCCGCGGGCATCCCTGCGCCGATGGCGGCGGTGACGAGCAACTGCGTCCCGGCGGCCGAGGCGACGGGCCCGACGGCGCTGATACCCCCGGCGGCCAGCCCCAGCACGGTCAGGAGCAGGGTCAGGGGAAGGGCGGCCAGCTGCTGCCCGGCGTACGACCCCACGAGCAGCCCGAGAGCCCCGGCCAGCGCGGGCGCGCCGAGCCGCCTGACGGAAGCCCGCCTGCTGCCGGGCCGGTCGTTGATGCCGGCGAGCATCGCGGCGATGGCGGCGAGGACTCCGTCGGCGATGCGCCCGCCGAGCACACCGGCGAGCAGCAGCGGCCCGGCGGCGAGCGCGCCCCGGGTCACCGCGCTCCAGGGGACCGGCCCGCGCTGGGTGCGGAAGGCGTGGGCAAGCCAGAGGGGAAGTGACGGTGCGGCGGGGCGCGACACGGGGTTCCTGTTCATACGAGGGCGGAGTGGGCCTTCGGATGCTTCTGACGAAGGCGGGGTGAGCCTTCGGATGCTTCACACGAAGGCGGGGTGAGCCTTCGGACGACGGTGGCCGGGCTTGTCGGTGTGCCGCCCACAGTAGATCGCGTTTCCCGAGCAAACCCGGCGATCACGTTTCGGGGAGGTGAAAGGTGCCCTGGTGGGTGGTTTCTTTATGAACGCAATGCGAGGCCGTCATGCGCGGCATCGTTGCCTTCTTGTCGGCCTCTCCCGTGCGCCGCTGCCTCGCGCGGGACGCTCTCAAGCGCGAGCCGTAAACAGTGCCGGCTGATCGGAGATCCAGGGGTCGATCATCGTCAGCTGGCCTGCGATCCAGGGGTCGGGACGGGTGGCGCCGTGGTTGTGGTGGGCAGTGTGGGCCTTGGCATCCACGACTACGGCGGCGTGAGCCGGAGTGCGTGCGTCGAGGTGGTCGGGGGCCGCGACGGCGGAGCCGCCGGCGGCCAGGAGGGCGGCTCCCGCGAGGACAGCGGAGACACCCATGGTCGCCGTACGCCGTATGAGCTTGGTCATCATCATGCCTTCCTGTGCAGCGCGTCGTTGTGGGACGACGAGCTGTGGATCCTGCCGTGGTGACGGCGGGATGAAGGCTATGCACGAGGCAAGTAGTTGAACACTAAACCATTACCGTGGGGGAACGTCACCTCGACGGCCCGATCCAGGGCGGAGGGCGGCGCCCACCGCGCCCGGATCGCACCCGCCCTTCGCACTGGCGACGCGACCGTGGCGGACATCACGAGGCCCATGACAGGAGAACGTGCCACCCTCTATATCGTGCAACTTTCAACCACTCTGCCGCGACTGGTTCCCGCGAGGGTGTCACGCCTGGCAGGGCCCGTCCTACGCCGGTCCGCCCGGCGCCCCGGCCATGCGGTGCACGGGGCCAAGACGCTGATCGCGGCCCTGCTCGCGTGGGGTGCCGCGGCGCCGTGGGCTGCGGCGGGGCGCCCGTTCCTGGCAGTGGCCACGGCTCTGCTGATGGTCAACGCGTCCACCGTGCACCAGTCCGTGACGAAGGCGGTGCACAACGTAGCGGCACGGATCGCGGGCCTGGCCCTCGCGCTCGGGGCCACTCGGCTGCTGGGGCCGACCGCGGGCGCCGCGGCGGTCATCGCCCTCCTCGCGGCGCTGGCGGGCCCCCGCCGCACCGCCGATGACCGGCTGCAGATCGCCTCGACCGCGGTCATCGCGCTGGCCGCCACGGCGACCGATCCCCTGGGCGGTGTCGTGGGCCCCATCCTGCAGACCCTCACTGGAGCGGTTGTGGGCATTGCCGTGAACGCTCTGCTGCTGCCTCCGCTGTATCTCGACGAGTCCGACTCCGCCGTACGCGAACTCGCCGACGCCATGGGGTCACTGCTACGCGACATGGGGGCCGGTCTGGAAGGCCGACAGCTCGCCTCCAGGGCTCACGGCTGGCTTCACCGCGCACGCAGCCTGGACGAGCGCCTCGCCCAGGCGCAGGAGCAGGTGCGCCAGGCCCACGAAAGCCTGCATTGGAACACCCGCTGCGTCGCCCATGCCCGCCGCAGGGAAGTGCCCTCGAGCGAGGCATTCGGGGCACTGTGTGGCGTCTCCCTGCAGGTACGCGGCATCGCACGGACTCTTGCCGACAATGCCCACGACCACCACACCGACCACCACCTGGGCCACCAGTTCCTCGACCGCTATGCCGAGACGCTGCAGTTGGCGGGAGCGGCCGTCCAAGAGTTCGTCCAGCGGACCGGCCCGGCCGGTTCACCCGACGCGATACGCCGTAAACGTCTACGGCGAGCGATGGACGGGGCATCGGCCTGGCACGACACCATGACCAGCCTGATCGGCGGGGGCACTCTCACCAAGCCCGGTGCGTGGCACGTCTACGGCTCGCTCATGACCGACATGGAAAGGCTCCTGACGGACCTGGACCATGCGGATGCGCACTCAAAGAGCCTTCCGCGACAGGGTGTTCGGTGACACTCGGCCTCCGCAGGGCCTACGGGGGACCCGCTTCGCGTCCCATGAAGTGGTGCAGCCGGGCAGGGTCCCGGAACGCGCGGGTATCTGCCCGGGGCGTGCATCCGCTGGCGGTGCATGCTCCCTGAGCAAGGGCAGGCCATCGCGCACGTCTTCCTGGTGAACGGGCAGTTCAACCGGAGGAGCGCGCGAAGGGTGCGGGAGGGGAGCCCGAGGAGTGCGCGAGGACAGGACGAGGGGAGCGGCAAGCGGGCAGAAAAGGAGCGGACCCGAGGGCGTAGCCTGCCCCCGGGTCCTGTGATGCCGCCCATATGCACACGCCGGCCCGTTGGAGAGCCCGGATCAGTGTGATGACGCCGCGTCCTGCCTTTGGACCACCACGCATCGAGCTGCGCGGACTGGACTTGAACCAGCATCTCGGCGTACCGGGGTCCGGGCCCGGTGGTTCCGGCGATCGGCGGCGAATGCTGAGTCTGGAGCAAGAGTCTGAGATTGAACGCGGTCCGCCCTTGAGGCGGGGGACCGCTCATCACGACAAGCTTCAGCGTCAGCTTGCGCTCCTCGCGCACCCCGGTCACAAAGAACCGGGGAGTCTTCAGTTTATCGGAGTCGCCCTCATCCGAAGAGGTAGCCGAACACCGCGTCACCGACCCGCTGGTCGACCACGTCGACGCCGTTCGCCTCCTCACGGGCGAACTTCACGGCCTGCTGCAACTTCTCCACACGGTCGAGGAGTTCGTTGACGCGGCGGGCCGGGAGGGCGCCGGAGAACTTCACGGTGGTCCAGTAACCGACCGGCACGTCCTCGTAGTAGACCTCGACCTGCGCCGGATGCTTCTCCGTCGCCTCGGCCTTGACGTGGTTGCGCGGCACCTTCTTGGTGCGCAGCGTCCGTACGGGCTCGGTCTTCCACGCGTCGGTGGAGGGGTCCTGCAGCCAGGACTCCGAGGCGTCGAGGACCGGCAGCCTGCGGACCAGGCTGTTGAGGTCGGCGAGCTGCTTCTCCAGGAACAGCAGGTACGACACCGGTACGTCGGTGACGAGCACCTGCCCCTCGACCTTCACATCCGCGCGGGCCGTGCAGTTGGCCCAGTCCTTGGTGGCGGTCACATCGAAGAGCCTGGTCAGGATCTTCGCGGTCTCGCGCAGCACGTCCTCGGCCTTCGCCTGGACCCGCGTGGACTCGGGCGGCAACTGCTCGCCCTCCTCGTCCTTCGGCTGGTACGTCCGCGCGATACCGGCCAGCAGAGCAGGCTTCTGCAGGCCCTGGTGAACTGCCGTCAGGTCCTGCTGCGCCTTGGACTTGACGCCCTTCTCGACTGCGATGATCTGGTTGAGTTTCGCCACGCCGGGGACGTTAGCAGCGACTGCGGGCCGAATCCCAGGGATTATCCGCTCGTAGGACGATCGGGGTCCCGGTGCCGGGCTCATGGCGGCCCGGCCCGGCTCGGCCCGGCTCGGCGTCGGTGGAGAGCAGGAGCCCGTGTGCCGCTGCCTCCGCTGTCCGTTGCCCGTGTCGCGTGGCCCTGAAAAATCAGGTGCGCGCGCGGTGGTGGGGAATCGACCATCGGACGTCGTCCACCGGTCGCCCTAGGAGAAGCCCTCATGATCCGGCGTATCACCGCCCCCGCGCTCTTCCCTCCGCCCACCTACTCGCACGCCTCCGTCGTCGAGGCCGGCACCAGGCTCGCCTTCCTCGCGGGGGCCGTGCCGCTCGACGAGAAGGGGGAGGTGGTCGGAGTCGGGGACCCTGTGCGGCAGGCCGAGCAGGTGGTCGGGAACCTGCGGGAGCAACTGCGCGCGGTGGGCAGCGACCTCGCGCATGTCGTGGCGACCGACGTGTACGTCGTGAGCAGCGAGCCCGCTGTGCTGTCCGCCGTCTGGGAGGTGGTCGAGGCGTCGGGGCTCAGTGCCGGCCCGCACTCGTCGACCCTCCTCGGCGTGGCCTGCCTCGGGTACACGGACCAGCTGGTGGAGATCACGGCGACGGCCGTGGTGCCGGAGCGGGAGGACGGCAGGTGACGGACGGCATCGTGCTGCGCCGGGCCGTGGCGGCGGACGCCCGGGCCGTCGCCGACGTCTGGCTGCGCTCCTACACCGCCGCCCTGCCGACGGTCGTCCGGGCGCACTCCGACGACGAGGTGCGCGACTACTTCCGGGACGTCGTGGTGCCGTTGCGGGAGACCTGGGTGGCACAGGCGGACGACGGCGGGATCGTGGGCATGATGGTGCTCGCCGGGGACGAGCTGTCCCAGCTGTACCTCGATCCCGGCCGGCGCGGCCAGGGCATCGGCGACCGGTTCGTCGCGCTGGCCAAGGAGCGCAGCCCGGGCGGGCTCACCCTGTGGACCTTCCAGGTCAACGCGCCCGCCCACCGCTTCTACGAGCGGCACGGTTTCGTCGCCGCCGAACGCACGGACGGCAGCGGCAACGAGGAGCGGGAACCGGACGTGCGGTACGTGTGGCACCCCTGAGGAACACATCTCGCCCCCGGCGGCCTGTCAGCGGAGACGTCGGGGGACGGGGACGCCGAGGTAGGACGCCGAGGTCCGGAGCACGCGGTCCACTGCACGCTGTCCGGGCACGAGGTCTGGGCACGGGGTCCGGTGCACGCGGTCCACTGCACGCCGTCTGGGCACGAGGTCCGGAACACGCAATCCAGTACACGAGGTCCGGTGCACGCGGTCCGGGCACGAGGTCCGGTGCCTTCCCCGGCGACGCCGATCGTGCGGCCCCTACGGCAGTCCGGCCGTGTCGGCGGCCGTGCGCAGCACCTCGCGCAGCATCCCGGGGGTGAGCCGACCGGTGAAGGTGTTGCGCTGGCTGACGTGGAAGCAGCCGAAGACGTCCAGGTCCCCCAGGGCGACACGGGCGCCGTGGGCGAAGGCGGGGCGGGGCCGGGGCACCGGCCAGCCCGCCTCCGCGAACGCGGGCAGCGCGGCCTGCCAGCCGAAGGCACCGAGGACGACGGCGGCCCTGAGCGTCGGGCTCAGCAGCCTCAGCTCCTGGACCAGCCAGTGGCGGCAGGTGTCGCGTTCACCGGGAGTCGGTTTGTTGGCGGGCGGCGCGCAGTGCACGGGCGCGGTGACGCGGACGCCGTACAGCTCCAGGCCGTCGTCGGCGCGCACGGACGTGGGCTGCGAGGCCAGCCCGACCTCGTGGAGTGCCCGGTAGAGCACGTCTCCGGAGCGGTCGCCGGTGAACATGCGGCCGGTGCGGTTGCCCCCGTGCGCGGCGGGAGCCAGCCCGATGATCACCAGACGGGCGTCGGCCGGCCCGAAACCGGGCACCGGCCGCCCCCAGTACGTCCAGTCGGCGAACGCGGCCCGCTTGGTCCGGGCCACCTCCTCGCGCCACTCGACCAGCCGGGGACAGGCCCGGCAGTCCGCAACGCGCCGGTCGAGCCTGGCGAGGGCGGTGCTGTCGTCCATACCGCCACCGTATGCCGGTGCACCACCGCGAGCGGTGCGGGCCGGGGGATGCGGTGGCCCGCGGAGCGACAGCGAGGGCCGGCCGCGGCAGGGCAGCTCCCTGGGTGCAGGGCCTCCCCCATTTATTGCCTCCGGCTCGTCCGGCGCGGCGGGTTAAGGTCGGGACATGGCTTCCGAGGACGCGGACGACAACGTGCACGGTGACACCGGCGGGCGGGACGGCACGGCCCCCGCCCAGGACACCGGGGGTTCCTCGGCAGCCGGGGCCGCCGGGGCCGAGCCGCTCGATCCCAAGATCGCCGCCGCGGTCGCCGCGGCCGAGGCCGCCGGACCGTCCCAGGGCGGAACCGTGCGCATCGACAGCTGGATCTGGGCCGTCCGCCTGGTCAAGACCCGTTCCCTGGGCGCCGCCGCCTGCCGTGGCGGACACGTCCACGTCAACGACGAGCGTGTGAAGCCCGCCTACTCCGTACGCGTCGGCGACGAGGTGCGGCTGCGGCACGAGGGCCGGGATCGCGTCGTGATCGTCAAGCGCCTGATCCGTAAGCGAGTCGGTGCCCCGGTGGCCGTCCAGTGCTACATCGACAACTCTCCCCCGCCTCCGCCCCGCGAGTCCGTGGCCCCGGCCGGCCTTCGCGACCGCGGCGCCGGCCGCCCCACCAAGCGGGACCGCCGCGAGCTGGAACGACTGCGCGGGCTGGGCGGGACGGGTGGGGTCGGCGGGATCGGTGGACCGGGCGGGCCGTCACCCGGTGGGCTGCTCGGACCCGGCGGGCGCCAGGCACCCGGCGGACCGGGCGGGCGCCCCCGGAGCCGCTGAGCCGCACCGGTCGGCCTGCGCATCGTCGGCGTACCTATCGTCACCGTGCCCCGCATCCCCGCGCTTCCTCCGCGTGACGCCTCCACATCCCCGTGCTTCCTCCGCGTGCTCCTCCCTTCATGTCCCCGTGCTTCCTCGGCGTGCCCCCTCCGCATCCCCGTGCCCCGGCGCCCCCATGGCTCCGCGCACCGGTGACGTCGGCCGGGCCCGCGCCCCGGCCGACGTCGCCGACGGTGTCCCGTACGGGTCACGCCTGTCGCCTTGCCCGTCGCAGAAGCCGCAGCAGGTCCGCGTTGTGCCCGCGCCGGGCCCAGGCGATGAGGACGAGCGGCACGATCAGGATCAGCGGGGTCACCGCGTACTGGCCGTCGAAGACGGTGAGCTGGACGATGAACGCGCCCACCATGAGTGCGCTCAGCGCCATCGCCGCCACCGACTGCAGCACCGGCACCAACAGCGCTACCGCGCCTGCCAGTTCGAGCGCGCCGATGGCGTACATGCCCGCGCTGCCCCAGCCGATCCTGTCGAAGGACTCGACGGCGGACGGGTGGGCGATCAGTTTGGGCAGCGCGCTCGCGATCCCGTAGAAGAGGGCGAGCAGCACCTGCACCGTGCGCAGGGCGGTCCGGGCGAGGCGACCGCGGTTGATCCCGGATGCGGCGGAGGAGTCGGAAGAGGCGGACGTGACGGGGGCGAGGGGCTCGGACATGAGGTTCTCCTGGGGGAAGCGGTCCCGGCTGCTGTCACCGAGGTAGACCGGCCGCAGTCCGAGAACTCATCGCCCTTCACGCCATCGGGACCGCCCTCACCCACATCTCGTCCTCGGTCAGATACGCGTCCACCTCCAGTCCCGCCTCCGCCAGCGCCTCCTCGAACTGTTCCTTGGTCAGCGGCCGGGCCAGGAAGGTCTGCGTCCAGGACGCGTCCGGGAACACATACTCGGCGCGCACCGAGTGCACCCCGTCGCCGACCGGTTCCGACGCCGCGATCCGCACGGTGAAACCGCTCGGGTCGACCCGCTCCCTCGGTATGTTGGTGTGGTAGTCCTCGCCCTCCTTCTGGATGAGCACACAGCCGCCCTCCGCCACATGCCGGGCACAGGCGCGCAGCATGTCCCGGCGCACCTCGACGTCACCGTTGTGGACGAGGAACGACGCGAGCATCACCACGTCGAACTTCTCGCCCAGGTCGAGGCTCTCGATCGGCTTGCACAGCGTGCGCGCCCCGCGGACATGGGCGAGCATGTCGGCGGCCTCGTCCACCGCCGTGACCGTGAAGCCGCGCTCCAGCAGGGGATGGGTCACCCGGCCCACTCCGCTGCCCAGCTCCAGGATGTGCGCCCCGGCGGGCACGGCGGCGGCGATGACCTCCGGCTCGTCTCCCACCGGAAGCCGTGTGTAGAGCTCTACCGCACAGCCGTCCGGAGTGATCGCACCAGGTCCCGTTCCTTCGTATCCCTCACGCATGTCGACCGTCATGCCCGAACAACGGGCGGCCACCGCACGTCCGTTCCCACCCGGCACCGGTTCACTCGTTCGTGTCCTTCACCCCCGATGCGGGAACCATCTGCCCCACAGCAGGACCGCTCACCCCTGGAGCGGAAACCACCCGTGTCCGACGTACCAGTGCCCTCCCGCCCGCAGATGGTCACCGACGGCCCGCTCCACGGCGGTGCGCCGCGGCAGCCGGGCGACCGGCAGGCCGGGATCCCCGAAGACGAACTGGACGGGCTCGGTGTCGGCCGGTTCCGTGTCCTCGTGGGCGAGGCGGAAGCGCTCCTGGAAGCGGACGATGTTGGACCGGGCGGCGAGGTACCGCTTCAGCTGGGGGTCGAGCAGCCAGGAATGGCACAGCACGGCCTCGGCGTGCTCCTCGGGGAAGTGCAGGGCGAAGAACTCCCGGGCCAGCGCCAGCGAACGGTCGCAGGCCGACGGTGTCAGCGGACCGTGGAAGTCGGGTATGTGCAGGTTCAGGCAGGGTGTGCCCGGTGCCGCGTCCAGGCCGGCCGCCGCGATCACCGACGCGCTGCTCCGCCCGAGCCGCGCCCGCTCGAACTGGAGCCGCCCCAGCTGGTACAGCTCCCCGCGGAAGTGGAGGGCGAGCCAGCGCGGCGACTGCACCCCGGCCCGCCCGTGCCGCCTGCGGTGCACGGCCAGCTGGCGGCCCAGATCGGCCAGGGTGTGCCGGGAGATCTCGGCCGGAATGCCCCGTTCCCGGTGGTGGGCGAGGGTGTGCGGGAGCGCGGCGAGGAAGACGTACACGGCGAAGACGCCGCTCAGGGAGGTCGGGGCGGACGCCAGCAGGTCGCCGAGGTCGGGCGTGCGGCCCGTGTCCTGCGGGTCCCGGAGCAGTTCCTCGACGCACCGCTCAAGGAGTCCCAGCGTGCCCGGGTCACCCGTCACCGTGCGCCGCAGCGCGACCAGTTCGTTGATGTCCTCGTGCGGCACGGCCAGGTAGAGGAGCGTTTCGGGCAGGTCGTCGGTGTCCGGCAGCACGGCGCGGCCCCCCTTTGACGAACGTCGTTGGTGCATGCCTCGGGCGAAGAGTACGTTGCAAGGAGGAGTGGTGATCCCATGCGTACGGGAAGTGAGCCGGCGACCGCGCGCAGTGCTCTGCGGGCGCGGTTCTGGCTGAGCATGTGGGGGCTGGTCTGGGCGATCTTCGGCACCGCGGCGTTCGCACTGGCCGGGCGTCCCGGCTGGGCGGCCGCCTGCGGGGTGCTGTGGCTGGTGGTCACCGTCGACATGACCATGATCCTCAGACACATCCGGCAGGGTCCGCACTACCAGCCGGGCCGGGACGTACCGCCGTACCGGCCGCCGGAAAACGGCCCGCCCAGCCCGGGACCACCGCGGCACCGACACCCCTGAGGTGCCACCTGGCCCCCGCCCCCGAGGCGCCTCCTGGACAGCCGCCCTGGGCCCCTCGCTCCTAGGCCGCCCCGGGACCTCCGCTCCTTGCCGTGGCCCGCGTGCGGGCCGGTCGGCGCTCAGGAGTCGAAGTCGGCCGCCTTCAGGTACCGCGGGTTGGGATCGAGCGCGGCGGCCAGCCGGAAGTGGCGTTTGGCCTGGTCGGGGCGGCCCTGGCGCTCATACGTGCGGGCGAGGGCGAAGTGCGCGAACGCGTTGTCCGGCTCGCGCTCCAGCACGATGGTGAACTCCAGCTCGGCGGGCCGCAGTTGAGCGGCGGCGAAGAAGGCGCGCGCACGCAGCAGACGGGCCGCGGTGTTCTCGGGGTGTGCGGCGATGACTTTGTCCAGCAGTTTCACCGCGCCCCGCGGATCCCGCGCGTTGAGCAGTTGCTCGGCGGCGCGGAAATCTATGACATGCGTCTCCGGAGTACGTCCGGTCGAACCGCTGGTCTCGGGCACGGCTGAGTCCTTCCCTCACTGTCGCCGTTCAACGCCCTGACGCGGCCCGCTATTCCGTGCCGTCTCAGGACGGCCGGCCGTCCTCCGCCGCCGTCCGGGGCACGTGCGCCCGGCGCACGAGCTCGTCCCAGACCTCCGCCACGCGCTTGCGCAGCGCGTCCAGGGGTACGTCGTTGTCGATCACGATGTCGGCGATCTCCCGGCGCTGCTCGCGGCTCGCCTGCGCGGCCATGCGCGCGCGTGCGTCCTTCTCGGTCATCCCGCGCAGCCGTACCAGCCGGTCGAGCTGGTTCTCGGGGCTCGCGTCGACGACGATCACGAGGTCGTAGAGGGGTGCCAGACGGTTCTCGGTGAGCAGCGGGACGTCGTGGATCACGACGGCGTCGTCGGCCGCGGCACTCTCCAGCGCCCGGGAGCGGTCGCCCACCAGGGGATGCACGATCGAGTTGAGGACGGCCAGCCGGTCGGGGTCGGCGAACACGATGGAGCCGAGCCTGGGGCGGTCCAGGCTGCCGTCGGCGGCGAGGACGCCCTCACCGAAGGCCTCCACCACGGCCGCCAGACCGGGCGTTCCGGGCTCGACGACCTCACGCGCGATGCGGTCGGAGTCGATCAGCACGGCCCCGTGCTCCACGAGCAGCCGCGACACCTCGCTCTTGCCGGCGCCGATACCGCCGGTCAGGCCCACTTTCAGCATGAGCGGAAGCTTAGGCCCTGGCACGGACGGCGCCACGTCCGGCACCGGCCCGCCTCGAACGGTCGGCGCAGCCGCCCTAGTTGTCGCCCTCCCGCTCCGCCAAAAATCGCTCGAACTCCCGCCCGATCTCGTCGGCGGAGGGAATGTCCACCGGTTCGGCGAGCATGTTGCCCCGGGTGTCGGCGCCCGCCGCGGCGTCGTACTGGTGCTCAAGGCCCTGGATGAGCGCGGTCAGCTCCTCGTCGCCCTCCTGGATCTGGCGGTCGATCTCCGTCTGCGTGCGGTGCGCCTCGGCGCGCAGGGAGTGCGCGACACTCGGCAGCACGAGGCCGGTGGCGGCCGTGATGGCTTCCAGGACGGTGAGCGCCGCGTCCGGGTAGGCGGAGCGTGCGATGTAGTGCGGAACGTGCGCGGCGACGCCGAGGACGTCGTGCCCGGCCTCCATGAGGCGGTACTCCAACAGCGACTCGGCGCTGCCGGGCACCTGTGCCTCGTCGAAGGGGCTGCGGTGGCCCGGCACGAGGTCGGTGCGGTTGCCGTGCGGGGTGAGGCCCACGGGGCGGGTGTGCGGGACGCCCATGGGGATGCCGTGGAAGTTCACCGACAGGCGGACCCCGAGCCGCTCCACGATCTGCCGCACGGCCGCGGCGAAGCGCTCCCACTCCACGTCCGGCTCGGGGCCGGACAGCAGCAGGAAGGGTGCTCCGGTGGCGTCCTGGACCAACCTGACCTCGATGCCCGGTTCCTCGTACGCGGTCCAGCGGTCCCGTGTGAAGGTCAGCAGCGGGCGGCGGGCCCGGTAGTCCACGAGCCGGTCGTGGTCGAAGCGCGCGACGACCTGGTGGGGCAGTGAGTCGAGGAGCCGGTCGACGATCTGGTCGCCGGTCTCACCCGCGTCGATGTATCCGTCGAAGTGGTAGAGCATGACAAGTCCGGCCGACTCCTGGGCCAGTGCCATGTCGACGACGGCCAGGCCCTTCGGCTCCCATGCGTACAAACCCTGCGGATCAAGCACAGTGACCGCTCCTCCTCGTGTTCCCCTTCTCCAACGCGCGGTGAGGCGTGGGCATTCCCGTGGCATGCCGCTGATCAGGCCTCTCGTGCCAGACACCTTGACGCCCCGTCAGCTGGTCCGTACCTTCACGAGGACAGAGTTCACAGACACGCACATCGTTCATGTATGAGATTCAGGCAGAGCGATCCAGTGTCCGTACGACAAGGAGGCCCCCATGCGCACGCGTACGCTGCTCACCTCCCTGCTCGCCGCGACCACCGCCACCGGCGGCCTGCTCCTGTGCGCGGTCCCGGCCCCGGCCGCCCCGGCCGCCCCGGCCGCCCCGGCCGCCCCGGTCATCGAGGTCTCGACCTCGGCCCAGCTGAAGTCCGCGCTCGGCGGCGCGAGGCCCGGCGACACGATCCACCTCGCGGACGGGACGTACACCGGCAACTTCAAGGCGACCGCGGCGGCCACGGCCGCGTCCCGCATCACCCTCACCGGCTCGCCGAAGGCCGTACTCTCCGCGAGCGGCGGCTACGGCCTGCACCTGAACGGAGCGTCCCACTGGACGGTCAGCGGGCTGACCGTGACCGGCGGCCAGAAGGGCATCATGATCGATGCAGCCAAGGGCGTCGTGGTGGACGGCGTGACCGTCCACGGCCTCGACATGGAGGGCGTGCACTTCCGCAACTCCAGCACGGACGGCGTGATCAGGAATTCGACGATCTACGACACCGGGAACGACGGCCGGGGCATGGGCGAGGGCGTGTACGTGGGGACGGCGAACACGCTGTCCGACAGGAGCGACCGCATCCAGATCCTGGGCAACACGATCGGCCCGGGCGTCGGCGGCGAGAACGTCGACGTCAAGGAGGGCACGACGGGCGCGCAGATCGTCGGCAACACCTTCGACGGCAGCGGCCTGACCGGCGCCAACTACGACGACTCCTGGGTCGACGTGAAGGGCGACGACGTGCTCGTGCAGGACAATACGGGCAGGAACACCAGCAATGACGGCTACCAGACCCACACGCAGCAGTCCGGCTGGGGCTGCGGCACGGTCTTCAGGAACAACAGGTCGACGCTGACCGGCGCCACCGCCTCGACCCGGCTGGCGATCAACGTGACCAACTACAGCACCGGCTGCCGGACGACGGTCTACAGCTCCAACACGGTGACGGGCGGTAGGGGCCTGACCAACATCACGGTCACCCCCTAGAAACACCGGAGACCGCACCACCCAGCGGCATCGGAAACGGCACCGGTCAGGGGCACGGGGAACAGCACCGCCCAGCGACGCGAGAAACAGCACCCCCCGTGGCGCGGAGAGCAGCACCGGTCAGGGGCGCGGGGAACTGCGCGAGGAGCCCCCACCGACCCGCAGCCGAGGAACGGCCGGCACCTCCGGAAAAGTCCGAGGGGCCGTACCCCGAAAGGTACGGCCCCTCAAAACTATCGGCTAAGCCTCAGCGGCTGCGCTCAGCTCTGGCCGCCGGCCAGCTTCTCGCGCAGCGCGGCCAGCGCCTCGTCCGAGGCCAGGGCACCAGAGGTGTCCGCACCCTCGGAGGAGTACGAGCCGCCACCCGACGCGGCCGGAGCCGCAGCCTCGCCGCCCTCGGCCGCAGCAGCGGCGTCGGCCTCGCGGGACTTGATGACCTGCTGCTGGTGCTGCTCGAAGCGGGTCTGCGCCTCGGCGTACTGGTGCTCCCACGCCTCGCGCTGGGTCTCGTAGCCCTCGAGCCAGTCGTTGGTCTCGGGGTCGAAGCCCTCGGGGTAGATGTAGTTGCCCTGGTCGTCGTAGGACGCGGCCATGCCGTACAGGGTCGGGTCGAACTCGACCGTGGCCGGGTCGGCGCCGAAGGCCTCGTTGGCCTGCTTCAGCGAGAGGCTGATGCGACGGCGCTCGAGGTCGATGTCGATGACCTTGACGAAGATCTCGTCGTTGACCTGGACGACCTGCTCCGGGATCTCCACGTGGCGCTCGGCCAGCTCGGAGATGTGGACCAGACCCTCGATGCCCTCGTCCACGCGGACGAACGCACCGAACGGAACCAGCTTCGTGACCTTGCCGGGCACGACCTGACCGATCTGGTGCGTGCGGGCGAACTGCTGCCACGGGTCTTCCTGGGTCGCCTTCAGCGACAGGGAGACGCGCTCGCGGTCCATGTCGACGTCGAGGACCTCGACGGTGACTTCCTGGCCGACCTCGACAACCTCGGAGGGGTGGTCGATGTGCTTCCAGGACAGCTCGGAGACGTGGACCAGACCGTCGACGCCACCCAGGTCCACGAAGGCACCGAAGTTGACGATCGAGGAGACCACACCGGAGCGGACCTGACCCTTCTGCAGGGTCGTGAGGAACGTCTGGCGGACCTCGGACTGGGTCTGCTCCAGCCAGGCACGGCGGGACAGGACCACGTTGTTGCGGTTCTTGTCCAGCTCGATGATCTTGGCCTCGAGCTCCTTGCCCACGTAGGGCTGGAGGTCGCGGACACGGCGCATCTCGACGAGGGAGGCCGGCAGGAAGCCACGGAGGCCGATGTCGAGGATGAGACCACCCTTGACGACCTCGATGACGGTACCGGTGACGATGCCGTCCTCTTCCTTGATCTTCTCGATGGTGCCCCAGGCGCGCTCGTACTGGGCGCGCTTCTTCGAGAGGATCAGGCGGCCTTCCTTGTCCTCCTTCTGGAGAACAAGGGCTTCGATCTCGTCGCCGACCTTGACGACCTCGTTCGGGTCGACGTCGTGCTTGATCGAGAGCTCGCGGCTCGGGATGACACCTTCGGTCTTGTAACCGATGTCGAGCAGGACCTCGTCCCGGTCGACCTTCACGATGACGCCGTCGACGATGTCGCCGTCGTTGAAGTACTTGATCGTCTCGTCGATCGCGGCGAGGAAGGCTTCCTCGTTACCGATGTCGTTGACCGCAACCTGCGGGGTGGTGGCGGTGGTCTCGGTGCTGCTCGTCATGTGGGAAAGGGCTCCGGTACGGACATTGAAGTCGTAGGCACTGCTTACGCCGGGAGCCCGTTTCGCTCTGCAGAAGCCGGACAGCCAAGGAAGCGCCACACAAACGAGCACCAGGTGCCCTGTGGCGCCTCGACAACCGAGGGGACATACATACAGATGCGAGCGCAGCCTGCTCCGTCTGAGGCGCGCAGGCCCGCAGCGCAACTTGTAGCATACGGGGGCAGCCGGACAGGGTCAATGCGCGAAGGCGCACACCCGGGGCGGATCGCCGCATAACCGGCACAAGAATCGTCCCTGGAGGCCACGCAGGGCTGCGGGACCCCCCTCCGTGACACGCGCCCGGCGGGTTGGACGGAAGAGTACGACGAGGGAGCCGATCATCCAAGAGCCCGAAGCGCTCGACCCCGAGGGGTTCGAGCCGGAAGCCACCCGCCGTGAGACCTCGGCCACGGAGAGCGTCCGCGCCAACCGGGGCTGGTGGGACCGCAACGCGGACGAGTACCAGATCGACCACGGCACGTTCCTCGGCGACGACCGCTTCGTGTGGGGCCCGGAGGGTCTGGACGAGGTGGAGGCCGAGCTGCTCGGCCCGCCGGAGGACCTGAAGGGCAAGGACGTCCTGGAGATCGGTGCGGGCGCGGCGCAGTGCTCGCGCTGGCTGGCCGCCCAGGGTGCCCGGCCGGTGGCCCTGGACCTCTCGCACCGCCAGCTCCAGCACTCCCTGCGCATCGGCGGATCGTTTCCCCTCGTCTGCGCCGACGCTGCCGCGCTGCCCTTCGCGGACGGTTCCTTCGACCTGGCGTGCTCCGCGTACGGGGCGCTGCCGTTCGTGGCCGACCCGCGGCTGGTCCTGCGCGAGGTGGGCCGGGTGCTGCGGCCGGGCGGCCGGTTCGTCTTCTCGGTGACGCACCCGATCCGCTGGGCGTTCCCGGACGAGCCGGGCCCGGAAGGCCTGTCGGTGGCCTCGTCCTACTTCGACCGCACGCCCTACGTGGAGCAGGACGAGGAGGGCCGCGCCGTGTACGTCGAGCACCACAGGACGCTCGGCGACCGGGTCCGGGACATCGCGGCCTCGGGCTTCCGCCTGGTGGACCTCGTGGAGCCGGAGTGGCCCGCCTGGAACACCTCGGAGTGGGGCGGCTGGTCCCCGCTGCGCGGGAACCTGATCCCGGGGACGGCGATCTTCGTGTGCGAACGCGACTGACGACACGACCGGTGCCCTCGCGGCCGACGGCTCCGCGACCGCTGCCCTCTGGGGCGACGGCCCGGCGGCCGGCGGCCTTTCGAGCGACGGGTCGGCGGCCCTCGGCCTTTCGAGCGACGGGTCGGCGGCCGGCGGCCTTTCGGGCGGTGGCTCTGCGCCGCGTGTCCTTCCCTACCCGCACGCGCGCGTGAGGCGTGTTCTCCCGTCGTACGACACTGGGGGTGTGATCCGTTACGACGCGCTGGACGCGCTGCCCGTGCGCGCCGCCCTGCCCGCGCTCACCGACGCCCTCGACACGGACGGCGCCGCCGTCCTGGTGGCGCCGCCCGGCACCGGCAAGACGACCCTGGTGCCGCTGGTGCTCGCGGGGCTGGTCGGCGGCGGTCCCGCGCGGCGGGTGGTGGTGGCCGAGCCGCGGCGGATCGCCGCGCGGGCGGCGGCCCGGCGGATGGCGTGGCTGCTGGGCGAGAGGCCGGGCGGGAGCGTGGGCCACACGGTGCGCGGCGAGCGGGTCGTGGGGCGGCACACGCGCGTGGAGGTCGTGACCACCGGTGTGCTGCTGCAGCGGCTGCAGCGGGACCAGGAGCTGAGCGGCGTCGACGCCGTGGTGCTCGACGAGTGCCACGAGCGGCATCTGGACGCCGACACGGCGGCCGCGTTCCTGTGGGACGTGCGGCAGACGCTGCGGCCGGACCTGCGGCTGGTGGCCGCGTCGGCGACCACGGACGCACAGGGCTGGGCGCGGCTGCTCGGCGACGCCCCGGTGGTCGAGGCCGACGGGGTCTCGCATCCCGTGGAGGTGCTGTGGGCGCCGCCCGCGCGTCCGGTGCGGCCGCCGCACGGCATGTGGGTCGATCCGGCGCTGCTCGCGCACGTGGCGTCGGTGGTGCGGCGGGCGCTGGCCGAGCGGGAGGGCGACGTGCTGTGCTTCCTGCCCGGTACGGGCGAGATCGCGCGCGTGGCCGGTCAGCTCGGCGATCCGGGGGCGGTGGACGTGCTCCAGGTCCACGGGCGGGCGCCGACCGCCGTGCAAGACGCGGTGCTGGCACCCGGTGCACGGCGCCGGGTGGTACTGGCGACGTCCGTGGCGGAGTCCTCGCTGACGGTGCCCGGGGTACGGGTCGTGGTCGACTCGGGGCTCGCCCGCGAGCCGCGGGTGGACCACGCGCGCGGGCTGAGCGGTCTGACGACGGTACGGGCGTCCCGCGCGGCCGGGCGCCAGCGGGCGGGCCGGGCCGGGCGTGAGGCGGCCGGGGCGGTGTACCGGTGCTGGGCGGAGGCCGAGGACGGCCGTCTGACGGCTTTTCCGGCGCCGGAGATCAAGGTGGCCGACCTGACCGCGTTCGCCCTCCAGGCCGCCTGCTGGGGTGATCCGGACGCCGCCGGGCTGGCGCTGCTGGATCCACCGCCCGGCGGGGCGATGGCGGCGGCACGTGACGTGCTGACGGCCGTGGGAGCGGTGGACTCCGCCGGACGGGCCACGGAACTCGGCGTACGGCTGGGACGGCTGGGGGTGCATCCCCGGCTGGGGCGGGCCCTGCTGGACACGGCCGGGGAGGGCGCCGGGGTGGTCGCTCTCCTCTCCGAAGAGGTGCCGCGGGACTACGGGGATGATCTTGGCGGTGCGTTGCGGCGTGCTCGGCGCGGGGGTGATGCCTACGGGGAACGGTGGCGGGGCGAGGTGCGGCGGCTGCGGGCCGTCTCGGAGCAGTTTTCCCACCCGCCCGCTCATGACCGTCAGTCACCGGCGGGCCTTCGGACCGGCCCCGGCCCTCGCGTCGACGACGGCGCCCGTGGCGGTGCCAGCCCTGATGCCGGCGTCGGCTCCCATGCCGGTGCGGGCGCCAGCCCCAGTGCCGGCGCCAGTCCCCATGCCAGTCCGAGTCCCAATGCCGGTGCCGGTGCCGGTGCCGGTGCCGGTGCCGGTGCCGGTGCCGGTGACGACAGGCTCACTGGTCTCGTTGCCGCTCTCGCCTTTCCCGAGCGCGTCGCCAGGCTCGACGGCGGGTCGTACCTCATGGCGTCCGGGACGCGGGCCGAGGTGTCCGAGGGGTCGGCCCTGCGCGGGGCGCCGTGGATCGTCGTCGCCGTGGCCGACCGGCCCGGCGGGAAGGGGCACGCGCGCGTGCGGCTCGGAGCGGCCGTGCCCGAGGACGTGGCACGCGCGGCCGCCGGTCCGCTTCTGGAGGAGCGGGACGAGGTCCACTGGGCGGACGGTGATCTCGTCGCCCGGCGTGTCGAACGGCTGGGTGCCATCGAACTGGCCGTACGCCCCCTGAAGGACCTCGATCCCGCACTCGTACGCGGCGCCCTTCTCGAAGGGCTCCGGCAGGAGGGGTTCGGGCTGCTGCGGTGGCCGCCGGAGGCTCAGGCCCTGCGGCAGCGGCTGGCCTTTCTGCGCGCGCATCTCGGGGAGCCCTGGCCGGACGTGTCGGACGAGTCGCTGCACGCGCGCGTGGACGAATGGCTGGAGCCGGAGCTGGGCCGGGCCCGGCGCCGGGCCGATCTCGGGCGGGTCGATGCCGGGCAGGCGCTCGCGCGGCTGCTGCCCTGGGCGAGTGGCCGGGCCGCCCGGCTGGACGAGCTGGCGCCCGAGCGGATCGCCGTGCCCAGTGGATCCAGGGTCCGCATCGACTACGGGGATCCGGACCGGCCCGTCCTGGCCGTCAAGTTGCAGGAGATGTTCGGGTTGCAGGAGACGCCGGCCGTGGCGGGGGTCCCGCTGCTCGTGCATCTCCTCTCCCCCGCCGGGCGGCCCGTCGCCGTCACGGCCGACCTCGCCTCCTTCTGGAAGGACGGCTACCGGGGCGTGCGCGCGGAGCTGCGCGGGCGGTATCCGAAGCATCCGTGGCCGGAGGACCCTGCGACGGCCGAGCCCACCCGGCACACCAACGCGCGGCTCAGGCGCTGACCGGTTCGGGTTCCGCCGCCCGGGTGGGTGTCGGGTCCTGCGGCCGGCGGCCGCGTGCCTCCAGATAGAGGGAGAGCGCGAGGAGCAGGAGGCCGAGGGCCAAGAAGCCCCGGGGCAGGTACGAGGTCAGCATCAGGACCAGGGTGCGGTTGTGCTTGACCAGGGCGACCGTGTGCTCGATGTAGTCCTCGCGCATCTTCACGTCGCCCGCGAACGCCGTCACCTTGGCGCGCCCGCCCAGCAGCGTGCCGCCGCGCAGCTCCTCCTTGTGCAGTTCCTCGCCGTACACGGGTGCTCCGGTGACCGGTTCGACCCAGAACCTGCGGACCGTGCTGTACCAGCGGGTGGTGCCGGTCCTGGCCACCGACGCGGGGGTGATGCCCTGGACCGGCATGGCTTTGGGGAAGGGAACCCTGGTCCAGGGGACGGTCTGTTCGAAGTAGTAGACCTTCACTCCGCGGAAGGTCCGGGTGCCCTTGTAGTGGATGGGGCTGGTGGTGCGGGTCTGCGCGTCGAAGTACTCGTAGTCGCGTTTCTGGGTGAGGAAGGGCCACTTGAACTCGATGCCGTCCCGTTTGACCGGGTCGCCGTCGACCGCCTCGCCGGTGGCGTGGACGGGGTCCTGGCTGTGGGCGTCGAAGATGTAGCGCTCGGGGACCCTG
This sequence comes from Streptomyces sp. NPDC007971, assembly GCF_042958635.1. Taxonomy (NCBI): domain Bacteria; kingdom Bacillati; phylum Actinomycetota; class Actinomycetes; order Kitasatosporales; family Streptomycetaceae; genus Streptomyces; species Streptomyces sp. NPDC007971. The sequence continues at coordinate 194,616 of NZ_JBIBJK010000005.1, read as the reverse complement.
GAGACCATCTTGCCGTCGGGCCCCTGGACGTAGGACAGGCCCTCCCAGACGACGACGGGGCGTCCCGCCGTCTTCCCGATGTTCTCGGCGGCCTCCACGTTTCCCTTGAGGGTCTGCACGATGGTCACCTTGGAGACCTTCTTCGCGCGCATGGTGCCGTAGTCCAGGAGGGTGGCGCCCTTGGCCTCCAGGACCATGTCCTGGTACTGGTTCGCGGGGATCCTGGCCAGGCGCGGGAAGGCGTACCAGCGCATCAGCGGAGACAGCGCCGCGAAGAACACGGCGCAGGCGAGCAGGACCAGGCTTGCCTTGCGGCGCATGGTGGCCTCCCTCCCGGACGGGTGCGGCTACGGGTGCGAGGGCACCGTCGTCAGCAGCGGCTTGGGGGATGTCCGGCCCGTCGGCGCGCCCATGGCGGTCATCGCCAGGACCAGGGCGAGCGCGAGGGCGAGACCGGTCGCGGCGGCGATCAGGGCGCGCATGCGGGCCTCCCGGCGGACGATTCCTGATGGTTCGTCAGGTGAGGCAGGCACCGTAGCAACGGGCGGCCGAGATGAGAACAGGTTGCGCACACGGACGAGGGCGCCCCCCTCCGCAGCGGAGGGGGCGCCCTGTGGCCCTGTGGTCCGGCCCTGCCGGTCCATGACCCTGTGGCCCCTGTGTCCAGCCCTTGGGTCTGTGGTCGTGAGGTCCTGTGGTCCTGCGCCTGTTTCGTCCGTGCCGTCAGGAGGTCGCGGACGGGCTCGGTGAGGGGCCGGCCGAGGCATCGGCCGCGGCGACCTTCAGCTCGACGGTGAGGGTCGCGCCGCCGGGGGTGGTGATGCGGAGCAGGAAGGTGCCGCTGATGTCGTCCGCGTACAGCTTCGGCAGCGTGAGCAGGCCCTTGCCGTCGGTCTGCAGGCCGGTGAGCGTGCGCACGGACTTGCCGTCGGCGTCCTTGAAGTAGGGACCCTTGTCGTTCTCGGTGGGGTCGTCGTCCGCCTTGATCAGGGTGGCGGTGGCCGCGACCTTGTCCGCGACGGCACCCTTGTACGTCGCCTTCACCTGGACCTGGTCGGCGAATTCGCCGCCCGGGGTGCAGGTCAGCGGGGTGTCGCTGGTGCGGGCGAGCGTGTCGGCGGCGCGTTCGGTGACCGTGGCCGTGTAGTCGACCCCCTTGGCCTTGTGACCGACGACGACGGTGGTGATCTTGAAGTCGCCGGTCTTCTCGCCCGCCTGGAGCGCGGGCGCGACCGCGACCCCCTTGGCGTCGGTGGCGATCGTGGCCACGCTCTCGCCGCCGGCGAAGGTGGCATCGGTGTCGCCGGTGATGGTGAACCGGATCCGTACCTTGCCGACCGCCTTGCCCGCCTTGGTCTCGGCGCGGGTGCTGATCCGCCGGCCGAACGCGTCACCGGCCATGGCCGTGAGCTTCGCGGTGCCCGCGTCCTCCAGGTGGTCCACCGTCTCGGAGGGGGTCTGCGGGACCGGCGGCTTGGGGGGCTTCGGGGGCTTCGGTGGCTTCCGGTCGGGAGTCTTCTTGCCGCCGGGCTTGTGCGGGGTCGGCTTGGTCTTCGGCGGGTGGGAGGGGCTCGCGGGTCCGGAAGGCCGCGTGGTGCCGCCGTCGCTGCGGTGGCCGGGCACGCCGCCGGTGCCGTCGGGCACGGAGTGGGTGCCCTTGCGGTAGTACTCCAGCCAGCTCAGGACCAGGTTCAGATAGTCCTGCGAGCCGTTGTAGCTGAGGATCGCGCGGTGCAGGCCGGCCTCGCCGGACAGGTCCCAGTTGTTGCGGCACAGGTAGTGGCCGGCGGCGAGCGCGGCGTCGTAGATGTTGTTGGGGTCCGCCTTGCCGTCCCCGTTGCCGTCACGGCCGGCCCACGCCCAGGTCGACGGGATGAACTGCATCGGGCCGACGGCCTGGTCGTAGGAGCTGTTGCCGTCGTACTCGCCGTGGTCGGTGTCCTTGATGAGCGCGAAGCCGTTGCCGTCGAGTTGCGGGCCGAGGATCCGGCTCAGCGTCGTGCCGTTCGCGTCGACGAGGCCGCCGCGCGCCTGGCCCGACTCGACCTTGCCGATGGCGGCGAGGAGTTGCCACGGCAGGTTGCAGCCCGGCTTGGAGGTGCGCAGCTCGGCCTCGGCCTTCTTGTAGGCGTCGAGGACCGTCGCGGGAACACCGGCCTCGCCCTCACCCCGGGCGACGGGGGTGCCTATGGTCGGCGACGGGCTGGGGGCGGGGCTGTTGAGAGGCGGCAGGTCCGTGTAGTACGGCGAGTTGCCGGTGGCGTTGCCGTCGGAGACCACATCGGGCGTGGAGGTGCTGGCGCCGGCCGGGGCCGGTCTGCCGTGGTCCTCGCCGGTCGCTCCCGGAGCCTGGGACGCGGACAGAGCCGCGACCGCCACCGCGGCCACGGCGGTGGTCGCCGCCCCCTTGCCCAGCCGCCTGCCGAAATGCGCCGCCATTGAGTGAACCCTCCCGTGGACGCGGTGCGCCCGTCTCCGTCCGACTGCTTCGCTCTGGTGTGACGGTCGACCCGGTGTTCTGGTTGCGCCTGTGCCGCCGTTGTCCGTATGTGAGGTGTGTCCGGCCCTGCGTCCTGGCCGGCAACCCAGGCGACCCTACGACAACTTGTTGTGAGTGGGGACCCGTTCGCGCCCGGTTTTCACCGATTGACCAACTGTTGTTGTCCGCCCGGGGCAACGGCCTCTGCCCCCGGCATCCATGGATCCGACGCCCGCATACTGGACGGACGCCATCTCAGGTTCCGGCGCCGTGCCGCCGGTTCCGCCGCCACGGCGATCGCTTCCAGGGGGCCCCGTTGCCGTTCACTCTCAGCCATGCGGCGGCCGTTCTGCCGGCCGTCCGCCAGGACGGCCGGGGCCGGGGCAGGCTGGTGCCCGCGGTGCTCGTCGCGGGCTCCTTCGCGCCCGACATGACCTACTACGCGGCGAGTGTCCTGTCGGGCGGGATGGAATTCGGGGCTTTTACACACTCTTTGGCGGGTGTGGTGAGCGTGGACGTGGTCATCTCCTGGGCGCTGGTGGGGTTGTGGCTGCTCGTCCGGGAGCCGCTCGTGGCGCTGCTGCCCCGGACCGCTCAGCGGCGTCCGGCCGCACTGCTGCGCTGCGGCGCGCCACACACGCGGGTGCGGACCACGTCCGTGCTGTGGTGGTACGTCTCCGCGGCGCTGGGCGCGCTGACACATGTCGTGTGGGACGCGTTCACGCATCACGACCGGTGGGGGTCGCGGCTCGTTCCCGCCCTGGGGCGCACTGCGGCGGGCATGCCGCTGTACTCATGGCTGCAGTACGGCACGTCCGCGGTGGCCGCCGTGGTGATCACCGCGTTCCTGGCACGTGCGCTGCGGCGGGTGCCGGACGCCGAGCCGGTGGGGGTGCCCCTGCTGTCCGTACGGGACCGGTGGCGGGCCGCGGCCGTGATCGGCGGCTGTGCCCTGGTGGGGGCGGTGCAGCGGGCGTCGCGATGGTCGGAGTACTGGGGCGCGAACGCCCGGCCCTGGGACCTGGTGCCCACGCTGTGCTTCGGGGTGGGCGCCGGACTGGTCCTAGGGGTGCTCCTGTACGCGGCCGGGATCAGGGTGTGGCGCCCGGCCCGGGTTCCGGGTGGTCCCGGTGAGGAGGTCGGTGCGGGGCAGGGCCGGTCGGTGGTCCGGTGACGGGAGCCTTCAGGACAGGGACCACGAAGACGGTGAGGGTGCGCCGGGGGCGGGTTCTCGGGATCTGGGTGAGCAGGAGCGCGAGGTAGCCGCGGACCAGATCCGCCCGGACGCGCCGGTCGAAGGCGGCGCCGTCCGCCGCGGTGGCCCGCCCGGCAAGCCGGCGTCGCAGGTCCGCTGCGGCCGTGCGGGCCCTGGTGGCCAGGTCGACAGGGATGCGGGCGGTGCTTGCGTCGGCCGCGAGCGGCGGGACCGGCGAGGCAGGCGTGGCCTGGGCCGAGGCGGTGTGCGGCCGGGCCGGGGCGCTGTTGCGTGCCTCGGGCGTCCGGCGGTGAAGCATGCGTATACCCATGCCCGCAGTGTTGCGGCTGCGGGGCCCCGGGGGCGTTTTGGCGGGGGCCACGTGAGTGAAAGGCCCTCCGGGGGTTCGGCCGGTTCGGGTGCGGATGGGGGTGGCATGGGGGTGGCATGGGGGTGGTGCGGTGTGGGGGTGCCACGCGCCGGGTTCGGGGGATTCACGGGGATGCGGGGGTGCGGCCGGAAACCACCGGCCCCCGCACCCACCGGCCGTCGCACCAACGAACGGAAACCAGTCACACCGACGCACGGAAACCAGCTGCACCGACGCACGGAAACCCGTTACGCCGACGCGCGGAAACCAGCGGTCTCCGCTCCCTCCAGCCGTCGTGGCGGAGGGTGCACGGTGATGGAGGGCACCGTGGCGGAAGGTGCACGGTGGCCGAGGGCGTTACCGAAGGGTTCCGGGGGTCCCGGAGGCTTCCGGAAGGTCCGAAGGGATCCGGAAGGCCGTCGGTGACGCCCTCAGCCAGGGCCGTGGAGGTCAGTGCGCCGCCGACTCCCAGTCCGGGCCGACGCCCACCGAGACGTCGAGCGGTGCCCTGAGGGTGACCGCGGACGCCATCTCGCGGCGGACGATCTCCTCGGTGGCCTCACGCTCGCCGGGGGCGATCTCCAGGACGATTTCGTCATGGACCTGGAGGAGCATGCGGGATTCGAGGTCCGCCTCGCGCAGCGCCCGGTCCACGTTCAGCATGGCGATCTTGACGATGTCGGCAGCCGTGCCCTGGATCGGCGCGTTCAGGGCCATCCGCTCGGCCGCCTCGCGGCGCTGGCGGTTGTCGCTGTTGAGGTCCGGGAGGTAGCGGCGACGACCGAAGAGCGTCGCCGTGTAGCCCGTCGCCCGGGCCTCGTCGACCGCACGGCGGAGATAGTCCCGGACCCCGCCGAAACGCTCGAAGTAGGTGTCCATCAGGGCGCGCGCCTCGGCCGCCTCGATGTTCAGCTGCTGGGAGAGGCCGAAGGCGGACAGACCGTACGCCAGGCCGTACGACATCGCCTTGATCTTGCGGCGCATCTCCGCGTCCACCGCGTCCCGCTCGACGGCGAAGACCTGCGAGGCGACCGTGGTGTGCAGGTCCTCGCCGGAGGTGAACGCTTCGATCAGGCCCTCGTCCTCGGAGAGGTGGGCCATCACGCGCAGCTCGATCTGGCTGTAGTCGGCGGTCATCAGGGACTCGAAGCCCTCGCCCACCACGAACCCGCGGCGGATCGCCCGGCCCTCGTCGGTGCGGACCGGGATGTTCTGCAGGTTCGGGTCGGTGGAGGACAGGCGGCCGGTCGCGGCCACCGTCTGGTTGAAGGTGGTGTGGATGCGGCCGTCGCCGGCGATGGTCTTGATCAGGCCCTCGACCGTGACCCTCAGCTTGGCCTGCTCGCGGTGGCGGAGCATGATCACCGGGAGCTCGTTGTCGGTCTGGGTGGCGAGCCAGGCCAGGGCGTCGGCGTCGGTGGTGTACCCGGTCTTGGTCTTCTTCGTCCTGGGCAGCGCGAGCTCGCCGAAGAGGACTTCCTGGAGCTGCTTGGGCGAGCCCAGGTTGAACTCGCGGCCGGCGGCCGCGTGCGCCTCCTTCACGGCCTGCTGCACGGCTCCCGCGAACATCTGCTCCATCGCCTCCAGGTGCGCGCGGTCGGCCGCGATGCCGTGGCGCTCCATGCGGGCGAGCAGGGCGGAGGTGGGCAGCTCCATGTCCCCCAGCAGGTCGGCGGCGCCGACTTCCTGGAGGCGGCTCTCGAAGGCCTCGCCCAGGTCGAGGACGGCACGGGCCTGGATCATCAGAGCCTCGGCCTCCGCGCCCTCGTCCGCGCCGAAGGCCAGCTGGCCGTCGGCCGCGGCGGCGGGAGCCAGCTCTCGGTGCAGGTACTCCAGGGACAACGCGTCCAGGTCGAAGGAGCGGCGGCCCGGCTTGACCAGGTAGGCGGCGAGCGCGGTGTCCATGGCGACGCCGCCGACGCTCCAGCCGTGCTCGGCGAAGACCCGCATGGCTCCCTTGGCGTTGTGGAACACCTTGGAGCGGGCGGCGTCGGCGAGCCAGGCCGCGAACGCGTTCTCGTCGGCCTCGTCCAGCTCGGCGGGGTCGAACCAGGCGGCCGCTCCCCCGGCGGCGGCGAGGGCGACCTCCGCGACCGAGCCGGTGCCCAGCGCCCAGGTGTCGACCGTGGCGACGCCCAGGGTCCCGGTGCCGTGCTCGGCCAGCCAGGGGGCCAGCTCGCCGGCGCCGAGGATCGTGCCGTCCAGTTCCACGCCCGCCGCCGCGACCGGGGTGGTCTCGGCCTCCTCGGCGCCGGGGTCGACGGCGAAGAGACGCTCGCGCAGGGACGGGTTGCGGATCTCCAGGGTGTCCAGGACCATCGCGACGGTCTTGCGGTCGTACGGGGCCCGCTCCAGCTCGGCGACCGTCCTCGACAGTTCGACCTGGCGCTCCAGCTCGGTCAGGCGACGGTTGAGCTTGACCGCCTCCAGGTGGTCGCGGAGGTTCTGCCCGGCCTTGCCCTTGACCTCGTCGACGCGCTCGACCAGCTCGGCGAACGAGCCGAACTGGTTGATCCACTTCGCGGCGGTCTTCTCGCCGACTCCGGGGATGCCGGGGAGGTTGTCGGACGGGTCGCCGCGCAGGGCCGCGAAGTCGGGGTACTGGGCCGGCGTCAACCCGTACTTCTCGAGAACCTTCTCCGGGGTGAACCGGGTCAGCTCGGAGACGCCCTTCGTCGGATACAGCACCGTGGTGTTCTCGGTGACCAGCTGGAAGGAGTCGCGGTCGCCGGTGACGATCAGCACCTCGAAGCCCGCCGCCTCCGCCTGGGTGGCGAGGGTGGCGATGACGTCGTCCGCCTCGAAGCCCTCGACCGCGAAGCGCGGTGCGTGCATCGCGTCGAGCAGCTCGCCGATCAGCTCGACCTGGCCCTTGAACTCGTCCGGGGTCTTGGAGCGGTTCGCCTTGTACTCGGTGAACTGCTCGGAGCGCCAGGTCTTGCGGGAGACGTCGAACGCCACCGCGAAGTGGGTGGGCGCCTCGTCACGCAGGGTGTTGGCCAGCATCGACGCGAAGCCGTAGATCGCGTTCGTCGGCTGGCCCGTCGCGGTCGTGAAGTTCTCCGCGGGCAGCGCGAAGAACGCGCGGTAGGCCAGGGAGTGCCCGTCCATGAGCATCAGCCGGGGACGAGTGCCGCCGGGGGTCTTGTCGGTCTTCTTCGATGCTGTCTCTGCCACGCCCCCGATCCTGCCACGCCCCACTGACACTCCGGTGCGGGCGGCTCCGCCGGGAGCTCCGGAGAAGGCCGCCGACGCCCGCTCACCGCCGCGATGCGGCAGGAAGAGAGGGAGGGAGAAGAAGAGAGGGAGGGAGAAGAAGAGGGGGAGGGAGGAACGGAGGGAGAAGGGAGGTGTCGCGCGGAGCACGCGGGTGTGGCGTGCGTCACCATACGGCCGGTTCGGTGGCGCCCGCGGGACAGCACCCTCCGGGCGAACCACCGTTGCACCGGCGTGCGGACCGCCGTTGCGCCGGTAGCAGGGGGCGGTGACGCCGATGGAACAGAGAGCCCGTCAGCAGCCCGCAACGCCAACGCCCCTGACCCGCGACCCACAAGAGACATCGCCGCCCCCAGCGCACAACGCGGGCCCGAACCTGCGCCCACACCCCTCGCCCCTCCCGCACACCCCACGCCTCCAGCGTGCGCGTCCCTGGCCTCCGTGTCCGGTCCGCTCGCCGCTCGTCCGCTCCGGGTGGCAAACCCGGCGCTCACGATTGTCGGTGGCCCGTGGGAGGATCGGGGCCGTATTGCTCACACGCAGGCGAGAAGGAGCGTGCGATGGCGACGAAGCCGCCCACGGGTGATCCGGTTCAGGACGCGCCGCAGGTCGCGGAGCCGAAGCATGCCGCGGCGGGGCTGCCCGCCATCGGGCACACCCTGCGCATCGCCCAGCAGCAGATGGGTGTGAAGCGCACCGCACTGACCCTGCTGCGCGTGAACCAGAAGAACGGCTTCGACTGCCCGGGCTGTGCCTGGCCGGAGCCGGACCACCGGCACAAGGCGGAGTTCTGCGAGAACGGCGCCAAGGCCGTGGCCGAGGAGGCCACCCTGCGCCGGGTCACGCCCGACTTCTTCGCCGCGCACTCCGTCGCCGACCTGGCCACCAGGAGCGGCTACTGGCTGGGCCAGCAGGGGCGGCTCACGCACCCCATGTACCTCCCCGAGGGCGCCGAGCGCTACGAGCCGGTGAGCTGGGAGCGGGCCTTCGACATCATCGGCGAGGAGATCGCCGCCCTCGGCTCCCCCGACGAGGCCGTGTTCTACACCTCGGGGCGTACCAGCAACGAGGCCGCCTTCCTGTACCAGCTCTTCGCGCGCGAGCTGGGCACCAACAACCTTCCCGACTGCTCGAACATGTGCCACGAGTCGTCCGGCTCGGCACTGTCCGAGACGATCGGCATCGGCAAGGGCAGCGTACGGCTGGAGGACCTCTACAAGGCCGACCTGATCATCGTCGCGGGCCAGAACCCGGGGACGAACCACCCGCGCATGCTCTCCGCGCTGGAGAAGGCCAAGGCGAACGGCGCGCGGATCATCAGCGTCAACCCGCTGCCCGAGGCCGGCCTGGAGCGGTTCAAGAACCCGCAGACCCCGCAGGGCATGCTCAGGGGCGCCGCGCTCACCGATCTGTTCCTGCAGATCCGCATCGGCGGCGACCAGGCCCTGTTCCGTCTCCTCAACCGGCTGGTCCTGGAGACGGAGGGCGCGGTCGACGAGGAGTTCGTGCGCGAACACACCCACGGGTACGAGGAGTTCGCCGCGGCCGCGAAGGAAGCCGACTGGGACGAGACGCTCACCGCGACCGGCCTCACCCGCGCGCAGATCGAGGAGGCCCTGGGGATGGTCCTGGCCTCCCGGCGGACCATCGTCTGCTGGGCGATGGGCCTCACCCAGCACAAGCACGCGGTCCCGACCATCCGCGAGGTGGTCAACTTCCTTCTGCTGCGCGGCAACATCGGCCGCCCGGGCGCGGGCGTGTGCCCGGTGCGCGGCCACTCCAACGTGCAGGGCGACCGCACGATGGGCATCTTCGAGCGGCCGGCCCCGGCCTTCCTGGACGCGCTGGAGAAGGAGTTCGGGTTCGCGCCGCCGCGCACGCACGGTTTCGACGTCGTACGGGCCATCCGCGCGCTGCGCGACGGCGAGGCGAAGGTGTTCTTCGCCATGGGCGGCAACTTCGTCGCCGCCTCCCCCGACACGGACGTCACCGAGGCGGCCATGCGGCGCGCCCGGCTGACCGTGCACGTGTCGACCAAGCTGAACCGCTCGCACGTGGTCACGGGCGCGCGTGCCCTGATCCTGCCGACGCTCGGCCGTACCGAACGCGATCTGCAGATCGGCCCGAACGGGAAAAGCGCAGAGCAGTTCGTCACCGTCGAGGACTCCATGGGCATGGTGCACGCCTCGCGCGGGCGGCTGGCGCCCGCGAGCGGTGAGCTGCTGTCCGAGCCGGCGATCGTGTGCCGGATGGCGCGCCGGGTACTCGGCGCGGACAGCAAGGTGCCGTGGGAGGAGTTCGAGAAGGACTACGCGACGATCCGCGACCGCATCGCGCGCGTGATCCCCGGCTTCGAGGACTTCAACGCGCGCGTGGCCCGCCCCGGCGGATTCACGCTGCCGCACGCGCCGCGCGACGAGCGCCGCTTCCCGACGGCGACCGGCAAGGCGAACTTCACGGCGGCACCGGTGGAGTACCCCGAGCTGCCCGAGGGCCGGCTGCTGCTGCAGACGCTGCGCTCCCACGACCAGTACAACACCACGATCTACGGCCTGGACGACCGCTACCGGGGCATCACGAACGGGCGCCGCGTGGTGCTGGTGAACCCGGAGGACGGACAGGCCCTGGGGGCCGCCGACGGGTCGTACGTCGACCTGGTGAGCGAGTGGAAGGACGGCGTGGAGCGGCGGGCACCGGGCTTCCGGGTGGTGCACTACCCGACGCCCCGGGGCTGTGCCGCCGCCTACTACCCGGAGACCAACGTGCTCGTGCCGCTGGACGCCACGGCCGACACCAGCAACACCCCGGCCAGCAAGTCCGTCGTGGTCCGCCTCGAAAACCGGACAGGCCCTGCGGAGCGCCGTCTGGAACAATCGGCGACCGACTGAGCGTTTGCTCAGTCAAGTGACAGGCGTACGACGAACGGAGCCGGAGCCATGGGCGAGCAGCAGCAGGGGAAATTCCCGCAGGAGGTCATCGACGAGTACGCCGCGCTCGGCGTCGACCTTCCCGCGCTGTTCTCGGCAGGCCACCTCGGGACGCGGATGAGCGTGCAGATCCTGGAGGCCTCGGCGGAGCGGGTCGTCGGGACGATGCCGGTGGAGGGCAACACCCAGCCCTACGGGCTGCTGCACGGGGGCGCCTCCGCGGTCCTGGCGGAGACCCTGGGCTCGGTCGGGTCCATGCTGCACGGCGGCAGCTCGAAGATCGCGGTCGGTGTGGACCTGAACTGCACGCATCACCGCGGGGTCCGCTCGGGTCTCGTCACCGGCGTGGCCACGCCCGTGCACCGGGGCCGGTCGACGGCGACGTACGAGATCGTGATCAGTGACGAGGAGGGCCGCCGGGTCTGCACCGCCCGGCTGACCTGCCTGCTGCGGGACGTACACAAGGGCGACGAGGTGCACGTCCGGGACACCGGCGCCTGACAGCACCCCGGCGGGGCCGCCCGGCCCCGCCGAGCCGTCACACCCGATCGACCGTCATGCCCGATCGGCCCCCATGCCCGGACCGACTCGGCCGAGTGGGCCGGGCTGTCCAAGTAGCCCGGATTGCCCGAGTCATCCTGATTACCCGCGCAGGAGACCCACTGCGCGCAGGTACCGCCCGCGCCCGGCGCAGTCGGGGAAGCCGCTTCGGAGGAGTGGCGGCGCGGCCGCGGAAGCCGCACGGGAAGAGCGGCCCGCCAGCCCCCGAAGCGGCGCCGGAAGGGCAAGACGCCAGTTCCCGGAGCCGCACCGGAAGAGCGACACGCCACTCCTCGAAGCCGAGCCTGAAGAGCGGCCCGCCAGTTCCCGGAGCCTACCCAAGAAGTCGTGGCCAGTTTCCGAAAGGGCGTCAGAACAAGTGCGCAGAACGTGAATTGACGGCTCAACAGGTCGGCCACGAGCCGCCTCGGCCGGGTCGCTCGGCGCCGGACCCCCGACCCAGCCGGCGCCGGACCCCCGGACCAGCCGACGTCGAGCCCCGGACCGGCCGACGTCGAGCCCCGGACCGGCCGATGCCGGGCACCGGGCCCGACCTGCACCCGGCCCGACCTGCACCCGGCCCGACCCGTACGGGAGGGGCGCCCGTCGCCCCGGCCACTCCGCAATTCACCGGCGCCGCACGGCACTTCGCCCGCCGCTCGTACCCCTTGCGTGCGACACCTCTCGATCGCGCCTCCTGCCGGGAAAGGCGAAGAAGCTCCGGAGCCCGAGCTTCCTTTCCCAGGCGTAACTCTACGTAATACGCGTGCAATACCCATTCACGGTTACGACCCTGGCGCCCACGGTGCACAGAACCGCTCGGCCGCCCCGGAAGTCGCCTGCAGCAACGGTGTTGTGTAATCACCAAAACCGTCGAGACGCCTGAACTGATCAGGGTGAGTCCTGCAGGTTCTCAGAATGCGGACGGGGCGAATCGGACTGAATTCCTGCTTTCCCCCCGGCGTGTACCGCTCTGCATTACCTCGTGTCATAACAAGAGCGTCACAGCCTTGGTCAAGCCCTCCTCCACGTTCCGCACACACGCTTAGAGTCACGGCCAGTCACCGCTCCATCGGGAGTTCGGTACCGGCGCGGCACCCGTCGTTCCCTGCAAGGGGTCGGGCTGCCTGCGGAAAGGATCGATTGTGCGACAGCGTTCTCTGGTGATTCTTACCTCCGTGCTGACCACCGGAGCTCTGACCCTCACCGCTTGTGGCTCCCGCGACAAAGACAACAAGGGCGGCGACGGCGGCAACGTGACGGTCACGATCGGCGTCGACGCCCCTCTGACCGGCCAGAACTCCGCAACGGGCCTTGGCATCCAGTACGGCGCGCAGATCGCCGTCGACGACGCCAACAAGAACAAGACCGTCCCCGGCGTCACCTTCAAGATCAAGGCACTGGACGACAAGGCGATCCCCGCCACCGGCCAGCAGAACGCCACCCAGCTCGTCTCCGACAAGAGCGTGCTCGGTGTCGTCGGCCCGCTCAACTCCGGTGTGGCCACGCAGATGCAGCAGGTCTTCGCCACGGCCAACATGGTGCAGATCTCCCCGTCCAACACCGCGCCCGAGCTGACGCAGGGCAAGAACTGGCAGAGCAGCAAGTCCCGCCCGTTCAAGACCTACTTCCGCACCGCGACCACGGACGCGCTGCAGGGTGCCTACGCGGCGGACTACGCCTACAACGGCATCCACAAGAAGAAGGCGTTCGTCGTCGACGACAAGCAGACCTACGGCGCGGGCCTCTCCAAGATCTTCAAGGAGCAGTTCGTCAAGCAGGGCGGCAAGGTCATCGGCACCGACCACATCAACGTGGGCGACCGCGACTTCTCCACGCTGGCCACCAAGATCAAGAACTCGGGCGCCGACCTGCTCTACTACGGCGGCCAGTACGACGAGTCCGAGGTGCTGACCAAGCAGCTCAAGGACGCCGGTGCCAAGATCCCGCTGTTCGGCGGCGACGGCATGTTCACCCCGACCTACATCAAGACCGCCGGCAAGGCCGCCGAGGGCGACCTGGTGACGTCGATCGGCGTCCCGGTCGACACCCTGCCCGCCGCCAAGGACTTCGTGGCCACCTACAAGGCCAAGAAGTACCCCGGTGACTACGGCACCTACGGCTCCTACGCCTACGACGCCACCACGGCCATCATCAAGGCCGTCGCCTCGGTCGTGAAGGACGGCAAGATTCCGGACGACGCCCGCACCCAGGTCGTCGACGGTGTCCAGAAGAGCTCCTTCGACGGCATCTCCGGCAAGATCGCGTTCGATGAGTACGGCGACACCACCAACAAGCAGCTGACCGTCTACCAGGTCACCAAGGGTGAGTGGAAGTCCGTCAAGAGCGGCGTCGCCAACCCGAAGTAACCCGAGCCGAACACTCCGCACCACCAGGGCCGCGCGGCGCAGACCACCGTCACCGCGCGGCCCGCCTTCTAACGCCCCCCTTGACTCTCCCCACCACATGGAGGCCATGCGGTGAACACCCTGCCGCAGCAGCTGGCCAACGGGCTGTTCCTCGGCTCGATGTACGGGCTGATCGCCATCGGATACACGATGGTGTACGGCATCGTCCAGCTCATCAACTTCGCCCACGGCGAGATCTTCATGACCGGAGGTTTCGGCGCCCTCACGGTCTACCTCGTCCTGCCGGACGGCATATCCATGTGGATAGCCCTGCCGGCGATGCTCATCGGCGGCGCCCTGGTGGCCGTCCTCATCGCCGTCGGCGCCGAGCGCTTCGCCTACCGGCCGTTGCGCGGCGCACCACGCCTCGCCCCTCTGATCACCGCGATCGGCCTGTCGCTCGCTCTGCAGCAGGCGGTCTTCAACTGGTACCACGTCGACGGCGACGCCAAGTCCGCCCGGGTCTTCCCGCAGTTGCCGTTCGGCCCGCTGCACATCGGATCCGTGACCGTGCAGAGTGGTGACGTCTTCCTGATCATCGCCGCGCCGCTGTGCATGGCGGTCCTCGCCTTCTTCGTCCGGCTCTCGCGCACCGGCCGCGCCATGCAGGCCACCGCCCAGGACCCGGACACCGCCCAGCTGATGGGCATCGACACCAACCGCATCATCGTCATCGCCTTCGCGATCGGCGGCTTCTTCGCGGCCGTCGCCGGTGTCTCGTACGGCCTCAAGTACGGCTCCGTCTCCTACGACATGGGCTTCATCGCCGGTCTGAAGGCGTTCACCGCGGCCGTCCTCGGCGGTATCGGCAACATCTACGGCGCCATGCTCGGCGGTCTCGTCCTCGGCGTGGCCGAGGCCATGGCCACCGCCTACATCTCCGACATCCCCGGCATGCAGCAGCTCGGCGGAGGCGGCTGGGCCGCCGTGTGGGCCTTCGTCCTCCTCATCCTGGTACTCCTCTTCAGGCCACAGGGCCTGCTCGGCGAACGCGTCGCGGACAGGGCGTGAGCAGCATGACCGACACCACCACCCAGGCCCCGGCCGCGGCCGGGCGCGGGCTCGTCCCGCTGCCTTCGGCCGTCGCCCGGCTGCTCATCGCCGTCGGCGCCGTCGGCACCATCGCCAGCACCTTCCTCAGCTGGACCTGGACGCCCGACTTCCCCGGCGACCTGACCGTCTACGGCTACCCGGCCGGTCTGCAGATCCTCGCCCTCGTGGGCGGCGCCCTCACCCTGCTGTTCGGGCTCACCCTGTGGAACGTGAAGGGGCTGCGCTGGCTGAACCCGGCGGGCGCCACGTCTCCCGTTCTGCTGACGGCCCTGTCGGCGTTCGCCGTCTGCTGGTTCACCGGTATCGCCATCGCCGTCGACCTCGGCGGTCTGGTCAACCTCGACCCCGGCGCGTTCGTGGCGATGGCGGCCTCCGCGCTGCCCGTCGTCGGCGCCCTCGCGCTGCCCCACCCGGCTCCGGGCGCGGGCCTGCGCGGCTACCTCACCAAGCCCGAGCAGCCCCGCCCCGGCAAGGTGCCGCCGCTCGTCGAGCGCGGCATCATCACCGCCGGCACCGCGATCGCCCTGGTGGCCTTCACCTACGGCATCGGCATCGACAACGACGCGAGCGAGACCTTCATCGGCTTCCTGCTCCTGTTCGTCTTCGCCGCGTGGGCCCTGATGCACACCGGTCTCGTCGACCGGTTCGCGACACTCGCGGCCCAGCACAAGGCGTTCGCCTCCTCGCTCGCCTTCGTCGCCGCCGTGATCTTCCCCTTCACCCAGAGCGACGACCACAACGCCAACGTCGGCGTGAACATCCTGATCTTCGCCACGGTCGCCCTCGGCCTGAACATCGTGGTCGGCCTCACCGGTCTGCTCGACCTCGGTTACGTCGCCTTCCTCGGCGTCGGCGCCTACGCGGCCGCCCTGGTCTCCGGCTCGGAGTACTCCCGGTTCTCCGGTGTGCACTTCCCGTTCTGGGCCGCGGCCCTGACCGGCATGGCCGCCTCGCTGGTCTTCGGTGTGCTGATCGGCGCGCCGACCCTGCGGCTGCGCGGCGACTACCTGGCCATCGTCACGCTCGGCTTCGGTGAGATCTTCCGAATCACCGTCAACAACCTCGACGGCGACTCCGGACCGAACATCACCCGGGGCCCCAACGGCATCACCCAGATCCCGGACCTGAACATCTTCGGGTTCAACCTGGGCGAGGCGCACGACATCGGCGGGTTCACCCTGGGCCGGTTCGCCAACTACCTGTTCCTGATGCTCATCGTCACGGCGATCGTCGTGCTCGTCTTCACCCGCGCCTCCGACTCCCGTATCGGCCGCTCCTGGATCGCCATCCGCGAGGACGAGACCGCCGCCACCGCCATGGGCATCAACGGCTTCCGCGTCAAGCTGGTCGCCTTCGCCCTCGGCGCCTCCCTCGCGGGCCTCGCCGGCACGGTGATGGCGCACGTCAACTACAGCGTGAACCCGCAGCCGTACCAGTTCGCGGGCGCCGCCCCGCCCAACTCGGCCTTCCTGCTGGCCGCCGTCGTCCTCGGCGGCATGGGCACCGTCAGCGGCCCGCTGCTCGGCGCGAGCGTGCTCTACCTGGTACCGGAGAAGCTCCAGTTCCTGCAGAACTACGAGCTGTTCGCCTTCGGTATCGCGCTGATCCTGCTGATGCGTTTCCGGCCCGAGGGCATCATCGCCAACCGCCGCCGCCAGCTGGAGTTCCACGAGACCGGCCAACTCGACGTCCCGGCGCAAGCGACGCTGACCGACGATCCGGCCGTCACCAAGGCAGGGGCGTAAGAACCATGACGACACCTGTACTCGAAGCCCGTGACGTCACGATGCGCTTCGGCGGCCTGACCGCCGTCCGGTCGGTCGACTTCACGGTCAACAGCGGCGAGATCGTCGGTCTCATCGGCCCGAACGGCGCCGGCAAGACCACCTTCTTCAACTGCCTCACCGGCCTGTACATCCCCACCGAGGGCACGGTCGCCTACCGGGGCAAGGTGCTGCCGCCCAAACCGCACCTGGTGACGCAGGCGGGCATCGCCCGGACGTTCCAGAACATCCGGCTCTTCGCCAACATGACCGTCCTGGAGAACGTCCTCGTGGGCCGCCACACGCGGACCAAGGAGGGCCTGTGGTCCGCGCTGCTGCGCGGCCCCGGTTTCCGCAAGGCCGAGCGGGAGTCCGAGGCGAAGGCCATGGAACTCCTGGAGTTCGTCGGCCTCGCGGCCAAGCGCGACCACCTCGCGCGCAACCTGCCCTACGGCGAGCAGCGCAAGCTGGAGATCGCGCGGGCACTGGCGAGCGAGCCGGGCCTGCTGCTGCTCGACGAGCCGACGGCCGGCATGAACCCGCAGGAGACCCGGGCCACCGAGGAACTGGTCTTCGCCATCCGGGACCGGGGCATCGCCGTCCTCGTCATCGAGCACGACATGCGCTTCATCTTCAACCTGTGCGACCGCGTCGCCGTGCTCGTCCAGGGCGAGAAGCTCGTCGAGGGCACCTCCGACGTCGTCCAGGCCGACGAGCGCGTCGTCGCCGCCTATCTGGGTGAGCCCTTCGAGGGCGATCCCGGTGAGGCGGAGGCCGCCGAGGTCGAGGCCGCCGAGGCAGCCGCCGAATCCGCTTCGGCGTCCGCCGAGAGCACGGAGACCGCCGAACCCGTTTCGGCGTCCGCCGAGACCGCGGCCGACCCCGAAACGGGCACGGCGGCCGCCGACGGCGCGGCCGATGCCGAACCGTCCGGTGAGGAGAGCACCGAGGCGGACAGCACCACCGGCACCACCAAGGGAGAGGCCCAGTGACCGCACTGCTGGAGGTCGAGGACCTCAGGGTCGCCTACGGCAAGATCGAGGCCGTCAAGGGCATCTCGTTCAGCGTCGAGGCCGGCCAGGTCGTCACCCTCATCGGCACCAACGGCGCCGGCAAGACGACGACCCTGCGTACCCTGTCGGGGCTGCTCAAGCCCACGTCGGGAAAGATCACCTTCGAGGGGAAGCCGCTCACCGGTGTCCCGGCGCACAAGATCGTCGCGCTCGGACTCGCCCACTCCCCCGAGGGCCGGCACATCTTCCCGCGGCTGACCATCGCCGAGAACCTCCAGCTCGGCGCCTTCCTCCGCAAGGACAAGGAGGGCATCGAGAAGGACATCCAGCGCGCCTACGACCTCTTCCCCATCCTCGGGGAGCGCAGGAAGCAGGCCGCCGGCACCCTCTCGGGCGGTGAGCAGCAGATGCTGGCGATGGGCAGGGCGCTGATGTCCCGGCCCAAGCTGCTGATGCTGGACGAGCCGTCCATGGGTCTGTCGCCGATCATGATGCAGAAGATCATGGCGACGATCGCCGAGCTGAAGTCCCAGGGCACGACGATCCTGCTGGTCGAGCAGAACGCCCAGGCGGCGCTCTCGCTCGCCGACCAGGGCCATGTCATGGAGGTCGGCAGCATCGTCCTGTCGGGCAGCGGCCAGGACCTGCTGCACGACGAGTCGGTGCGCAAGGCGTACCTCGGCGAGGACTAGCGTTCCGTCGTCAGCGCCGGTGTGCAGCTGCGGGTCCGTTGTGGCTGGTCGCGCAGTTCCCCGCGCCCCTCATGGGGCGCGAAGAGGCCCGCGCCCCCTTCTCCGGGGCGCGGGCCTCTTCGTTCGACTGCGGGGACGTCAGGCCTTCTTGGCGGCCTTCTTCTCCTCGTTGTCCGCGATGACGGCCTCGGCGACCTGCTGCATCGACATGCGGCGGTCCATGGAGGTCTTCTGGATCCAGCGGAAGGCGGCGGGCTCGGTCAGCCCGTACCCGGTCTGCAGGATGGACTTGGCGCGGTCGACCAGCTTGCGGGTCTCCAGCCGCTGGGTGAGGTCGGCGACCTCCTGCTCCAGCTGCTTGAGCTCGGTGAACCGGGAGACGGCCATCTCGATGGCCGGTACGACGTCGCTCTTGCTGAACGGCTTCACCAGGTACGCCATGGCGCCGGCGTCACGGGCACGCTCGACGAGGTCGCGCTGCGAGAAGGCAGTGAGCATCAGGACCGGGGCGATGGACTCCTCGGCGATCTTCTCGGCCGCGGAGATGCCGTCCAGCCTGGGCATCTTCACATCGAGGATCACCAGGTCGGGCTTGTGCTCGCGGGCCAGCTCCACGGCCTGCTCCCCGTCCCCGGCCTCGCCGACGACGGTGTACCCCTCCTCCTCCAGCATCTCCTTCAGGTCGAGCCGGATCAGGGCCTCGTCCTCGGCGATGACGACACGAGTCGTCAGCGGAGGCACGTGCGACTTGTCGTCGTCGGGCGCGTCTACGGGCTGGGGCGACTCGGGGGTCACTTGGGGCTCCTCGTTCGGGGCAGGGGCGCTGCTTACAAGAGCCTACCTAGCTACGGTATGGTGGACGCGCGGAGGGTCGGGGGAAACCTTTGATTCTGCGAGCCCCGGTAGCCCAATTGGCAGCAGGCAACGGATTCAAAACCCGTACAGTGTCGGTTCGAGTCCGACTCGGGGCACTTTTCCTTGGATTCCAAGGTCAGCGTTTTGGATGGGCCCCTAGCCGTGAGGGGCCCTTTGTCGTTCTTGCGGACCGTGGCCCGAGGCGTCGGGACCGTCGGCCGGGGGGCTTTTGGATCATTGCCCGAGGGTTCCGGACCGTTGCCGGGGCGCGGGCACCGTCACCTCGGGCTGTCGTCCTCGCCGATGTGGTGCACGCGGACCATGTTGGTCGAGCCGGAGACACCGGGCGGGGAACCCGCCGTGATGACCACGACGTCACCCTTGCGGCAGCGGCCGTACTTCAGCAGCAGCTCGTCCACCTGGTCGACCATGGCGTCCGTGGAGTCGACGTGCGGGCCGAGGAAGGTCTCCGCACCCCACGTCAGGCTGAGCTGGGAACGGGTGGCCGGCTCCGGGGTGAAGGCCAGCAGCGGGATGGGCGAGCGGTAGCGGGACAGCCGCCGGGCGGTGTCTCCCGACTGGGTGAAGGCCACCAGGAACCTCGCGCCGAGGAAGTCGCCCATCTCGGCGGCGGCGCGGGCGACCGCTCCGCCCTGGGTGCGCGGCTTGTTCCGCTCGGTCAGCGGCGGGAGGCCCTTGGCGAGCAGGTCCTCCTCGGCCGCCTCGACGATCTTCGCCATGGTCCGCACGGTCTCGATCGGGTACTTGCCGACACTGGTCTCGCCGGAGAGCATCACCGCGTCCGTGCCGTCGATGACCGCGTTGGCCACGTCCGAGGCCTCGGCACGGGTCGGGCGCGAGTTGTCGATCATCGAGTCCAGCATCTGGGTGGCCACGATGACCGGCTTGGCGTTGCGCCGGGCGAGCTTGATCGCGCGCTTCTGCACGATCGGCACCTGCTCCAGCGGCATCTCCACACCGAGGTCGCCGCGCGCGACCATGATGCCGTCGAAGGAGGCGACGATGTCGTCGATCGCGTCGACGGCCTGCGGCTTCTCGACCTTGGCGATCACCGGGAGGCGGCGGCCCTCCTCGTCCATGATGCGGTGGACGTCCTCGGCGTCCTTGCCGCTGCGGACGAAGGAGAGGGCGATGACGTCGAAGCCGGTGTGCAGGGCCCAGCGCAGGTCGTCCTCGTCCTTGCCGGAGAGGGCAGGCACCGAGACGGCGACGCCCGGGAGGTTGAGGCCCTTGTGGTCGGAGATCACGCCGCCCTCGACCACCCGGGTGTGCACCCGGGGCCCGTCGACGGCCGTGACCTCCAGGCAGACCTTGCCGTCGTCCACGAGGACGCGCTCACCCGGAGTGACGTCGGCGGCGAGGCCGGCGTAGGTGGTGCCGCACCGGTTCCGGTCGCCCTCGACGCCCTCCTCGACGGTGATGGTGAAGGAGTCACCGCGTTCAAGGAGTACGGGTCCTTCACGGAAACGGCCGAGCCGGATCTTCGGACCTTGAAGGTCGGCGAGGATTCCGACGCTGCGGCCGGTCTCGTCGGCCGCCTTTCGTACCCGCTGGTAACGCTCCTCGTGCTCGGCGTGGGTGCCGTGGCTGAGATTGAAACGGGCGACGTCCATTCCGGCCTCGACCAGTGCCTTGATCTGGTCGTACGAGTCGGTGGCGGGGCCCAGAGTACAAACGATCTTTGCTCGGCGCATGATTCGAGCCTAGGCCTTACCGGTGGGTAGAGAATCCGGGCTACGTGACTACTCAACAACCTTTGAGTAAAGGGTTATTGACAAGTGTTGAATTGTGCGGTGGTCCGCTCCTATGAGCGATTCTTTTCGGGCGGTGCTTCTCGGCCGCGGAATTCACAGCCTCGGCGGGAGCATCGTGAAATGCGCGCTGACCTGAGCGGTCACTCGCTGGCGTGCGGGTTCCAGGTCGAGGGGTTCGACCGCCTCGGACTCGTCGGCCATGCTCATGCGCCGGACTCCCCGGCCGAAGGCCGCCACGCCGGCCCGCGGCGGCTCGGCGCCGGTGTCGGCCAGTTCGATCAGGGCGGCGATCGAGGTGCCCAGGGCCTCGGCGTACTCCCGGGCCCGCTGCACCGCGTCGGCGACCGCCCGTCGGCGGGCCTCGGCGTGCACCGGTGAGCCGGGGCGCAGGGACCACCAGGGTCCGTCCACCCGGGTCAGCTCCAAGTCGGCCAGCCGGGTGGTCAGTTCGCCGAGGACGGTGAAGTCGGCGAACTCGGCACCGAGGTGGACCCGGCCCTGATGGCTGCGCACCCGCTCGGCCCGGCCGCGCTCGGTCAGTTCCGGGGTGATGGAGAAGGCGCCGGTGGACAGCTCCTCCACCGCCTCCCCGTAGGACTTCACGAGGTCGAGAACGGCGGCGTTGCGGCGGGTGAGGTCGTCCAGCGTGGAGCGCCGGTCACGGCCGCGGGCGCTCACGGTGACACCGATGCGGGCGACCTCGGGGTCGACCTCCAGGTCGGCCTCGCCGCGGACCACGAGGAGGGGGGCGTCGGGGGTGCCGTACGGGGCGACGGCCTCAGAGGTCATACGCCCCACTGTGTCATGCGCGTCCCGGCTCCACCGCGTCATGCGCGTCGCAGGTTCCGCTCCGTCGTGCACGTCCCAGGTTCCGCTGCATCACACACGTCCCTCCGGCGACGGCGGCTCGGCGATGCGGCGACGCGGCGGTCGGGGGAATCACGGTGTCGTCGGGGCGGGGCGGGCGGCAGGGCAAGGGCGGGGCCGGCCATGGCGTTGTCATGGCCTGCCCCGCCACCGCCGTCGGCGGTCTCCCCTCGGCTCTGTCCGCTCGTCACCTTCCCTCGACGAGCGGCGTCAGCTGTCTCGCGTGCCTGGTCTGCGGCACCCGGTGACCCGGTTCCTGGAGTCCGAACGTCGTGAAGGCCGTTCGGCCCGGCAGCGGATAGGGCTCCTTGCCCGTGAGGGAGTTGAGGATGGTGGCACTGCGCCAGGCGGCGAGGCCGAGATCGGGGGCGCCGACGCCGTGGGTGTGCAGCTCGGCGTTCTGGACGTAGACCGATCCGGTGACCGAGGGGTCCAGGACCAGCCGGAACTCCTCGTCGATGCGCGGGCGTTCGCTGCCGTCGCGGCGCATGTAGGGGTCGAGTCCGGCCAGGATGCGGTCGAGGGGGCGCTGGCAGTAGCCGGTGGCGAGGACGACGGCGTCGGTGGTGAGCCGGGAGCGGCTGTCCTGCTGGAGGTGTTCCAGGTGGAGTTCGACCTTGGTGGTGGCGACGCGCCCGGCGGTACGGACGCGGACGCCCGGGGTGAGGACGACGTCGGGCCAGCCGCCGTGCAGGGTGCGCCGGTACAGCTCGTCGTGGATGGCGGCGAGGGTGCCCGCGTCGATGCCCTTGTGCAGCTGCCCCTGGGCGGCGACGAGCCGGTCGCGGACGGGTTCGGCGAGGGCGTGGAAGTAGCGGGTGTAGTCGGGGGTGAAGTGCTCCAGGCCGAGCTTGGAGTACTCCATCGGGGCGAACGCCTCGGTACGGCCGATCCAGTGCAGTTTCTCCCGGCCCGCGGGGCGGTGGCGCAGCAGGTCGAGGAAGACCTCGGCGCCGGACTGACCGGAGCCGACGACGGTGACGTGGTCGGCGGCGAGGACGGCGGCGCGGTGGTCGAGGTAGTCGGCGGCGTGGACGACCGGGACGCCGGACGCCTCCACCAGGGGCTTGAGGGGGTCGGGCACATAGGGGGCGGTGCCGACGCCGAGCACGACGTTGCGGGTGTAGGTGCGGCCCATGGACTCGGTCTCGCCCTCGGCGCCGGAATGGGTGAAGTCGACCTCGAACACGTCGCGTTCGGAGTTCCAGCGGACGGCGTCGACCTGATGGCCGAAGCGCAGGCCGGGCAGTTGCCGGGAGACCCAGCGGCAGTAGGCGTCGTACTCGGCGCGATGGATGTGGAAGCGCTCGGCGAAGTAGAAGGGGAAGAGCCGCTCCCGGGTCCGCAGGTAGTTGAGGAAGCTCCAGGGGCTGGTGGGGTCGGCGAGGGTCACCAGATCGGCGAGGAAGGGCACCTGGATGGTGGCGCCCTCGATGAGCAGGCCGGGGTGCCAGTCGAAGCCGGGACGCCGCTCGTAGAAGACGGCGTCGAGTTCGGCGAGCGGGTGGGCGAGGGCGGCCAGGGAGAGGTTGCACGGTCCGATGCCGATGCCGACCAGGTCACGGGGGGATTCCGGCTCATGGGGTGGGGGGGTGGTCATCTGGGGGTCGTTCCTTCGGGGGTCGATTCTTCGGAGGGGGGTTGTCCGGGGGCCGACTGCTCGGGATCCGGCTCCTCGGGGGCCTGTTTCTCGGGGGCCGGCTGCTCGGAGGCACGTTTCCTGGAGGCCGGCTGCTCGGAGGCACGTTTCCCGGGGGCCGGCTGCTCGGACCCCGGTTGCCCGGGATCCGGGTCCCCGGGAGTCGGCTCTTCGGGACCCGGGTCCTCGGGGGTCGGCTCTTCGCGAATCGCTTCTTCTACGAGTGCGAGGAGCTGGGCCAGTTCGTCCGGCCGGGTGTGCGGGTTGAGGAGGGTGGCCTTGAACCAGAGCCGGCCGTCGAGGCGGGCCCGCCCGAGGACGGCCCGGCCCTCGTGCAGCAGCCTGCGGCGTACGGCGGCCACGGTGGCGTCGTCGGCCTCGACGGGCCTGAAGAGGACCGTGCTGATGACGGGCCGGTCGTACAGCTCGAAGCCGGGGTGGTCCCGGACGAGTGCGGCGAAGGCACGGGCGCGGGCGCAGACCTCGTCGACCAGGGCGCCGAGGCCGCTGCGGCCCAGCGTCTTCAGGGTGACGGCGATCTTGAGGATGTCCGGGCGGCGGGTGGTGCGCAGGGAGCGGCCGAGCAGGTCGGGCAGCCCCGCTTCGGTGTCGTCGTCGGCGTTGAGGTAGTCGGCGCGCTGGTGGAGGACGGCGAGTTCGCGGGGCCGGGCGACGGCGAGCAGGCCGGCCGCGACCGGCTGCCAGCCGAGCTTGTGCAGGTCGAGGGTGACGGTGTGGGCGGTTTCGAGCCCCGCGAGCTTCTCGCGGTGGCGGTCGCTGAAGGCGAGGCCGCCACCGTAGGCGGCGTCGATGTGCAGACGGGCACCGTGGGCCGTGCACAGGCCGGCGATCTCCGGGATCGGGTCGATGAGACCGGCGTCGGTGGTGCCGGCTGTGGCGGCGACCAGCAGCGGGCCGGGGAGCATGGTGAGCGCGTCGTGCAGGGCGGCGGGGTCGAGGAGGCCGTTCGGGGTGGGGACGACGACCGGGTCGGGCAGCCCGAGCAGCCAGGCGGCGCGCGGCAGCGAGTGGTGGGCGCCCGCCCCGCAGATCAGCTGGACACTGCCGCCGTGAGCCTCCCGGGCGAGCAGCAGGGCGAGCTGGTTGGACTCGGTGCCGCCGGTGGTGACCAGGGCGTCGGCGAGGCCGATCTCGTGCGCGAGGGCGCGGGTGACCTCGGCCTCCAGCGCGGAGGCGGCCGGGGCCTGGTCCCAGGAGTCCAGGGAGGGGTTGAGGGCGCTCACGGCGAGGTCGGCGGCTACGGCGACGGCGAGCGGCGGGCAGTGCAGGTGGGCCGCGCACAGCGGGTCGGCGGGGTCGGCGGCGCCCTCGGCCAGGGCCTGCACGAGGGCGCGCAGGGCATCGGGGTCGCCGTCGTCCGCAAGCACCTGCCCCAGGACGTCGGCGACGTGTGCGGCCACGCGCCGGGGCCCTCCGGCGGGCAGCGGGCCGCCGCGGGCCCACCGGCCGGCCGCGAGGGCGTCGAGGACGGTCTCCAGGAGCGGACGCAGGGCCTCGGGGCCGTCGGGTCCTGAGGCGAGGGGCGGCGTACTCATGAGCTCTCCTCCGGGGCGCGGGGCAGGGTCGACATCCGTGCGGTTGCCGGCTGGTACGGCGGCATCGGCACGGGTGTTCGACTACGGGGACGGGAGCGTGCGTACGAGGGGTCGTGTACGGGGCTTCTGTACGGGGACTTCCAGGTTGTACGGGAAGAGGGCCGCGCGTCCGGAAAGCCCAACGACCGGAACCCGAAAGTGGGTACTGCCGTACGGGGAAAACGCGTTGGAGCGGTGGTCGCCCGCGACTAACGTCGACGGGATGGTTGACGCGTGGATGATCGACGTGCCCGGTGAACGGGTGATGGTGCGTGAGCCCTCTCCCGCGGACGAGGCGCCGCTGCTGGCGCTGTTCGAGGAGTGCGAGGACTGGTTCGTGGCGGCGACGGGGCTGCCGTCGGGGCCGGGTGACGTGCAGAGCCTGTTCTACTCGCTGCCTCGGGGCGCGAGCCCCGAGGACAAGGTGCTCCTGGTGCTGGAGCGGGACGGCGTGGTCGCGGGTCTGGTGGACGCCGTACGGGACCACCCCGAGCCCGGTGCGGTGGCGGTGGGCCTGTTCCTGCTCGCGCCCTGGGCGCGGGGCCGGGGCCTGGGCCGCGCGCTGGCGGAGGGCCTGCTGGCCCGGGCCGGCGAGGTGTCCCTGGTCACGGCGACGGTGCCGGCCGGCTGGCACTCCGGTGCGCGTTTCCTGGAGCGGCTCGGTTTCGCCCTCGACGCGGCCGCACCGGCGTCCACGGAGGTGGCCAACCGGCGGGCGGCACCGGGGGAAGCGGGCGTACGGAGGGCCGAGTTGCGCCCCGGCCACCAGGACCGCGGGCCCGCTTCCTCGTAGGACCGCGGGCCGGCTCTCACACCCGGACCGCCATCGCCGCGAACGTGCTCACGCCAGGGGCACCACGTCGGCGAACGTGCTCACGCCAGCGGCACCACGTCGGCGAACGTGCTCACGCCAGGGGCACCACGTCCGCGAACGTGCTCACGCCAGGGCCACCACGTCCGCGGGCCCCTTCGTGTCCCGGCCGTCAGGGCTGTGGGCGGAAGTCGTCGGCGTGGTCGTGGGCCCACCGGGCGAAGGTGCGGGCGGGGGTGCCGGTGAGCTGCTCGACCGTGCCGGTGATCTCCGGCGGCACGCCCACGCTTGCTTCGAAGGTCTGCAGCAGCCGGTCGAGCATGGGCGTGGGCACGTGCGGGAACAGCTCGGACGCCGCCTCCCGCGGCGGCACCTCGGCGTAGGTCAGCTCCCGGCCGACGGCCCGTCCGATCGCCGCGACCTGGTCGGCGTTGGTGGTCGCCCCGGGTCCGGTCAGCCGGTGCACGGCACCCTCGTGGCCGTCGTCGAGCAGGGCGCGCTCGGCGACGGCGGCGATGTCGTCCTCGTGGATGGGCGCGCTGAGCGCGTCCGCGAAGACACCGCGGACGGCGCTGTCCCCGGCGCGGATCTGCGGCGCCCACTGGAGGGCGTTCGTGGCGAACGCGTTCGGCCGCAGAAACGTCCAGGCGAGCCCGCTGTCGCGGACCTGCCGCTCGGCCTCGGCGTGCATGACGTGGAGGGGGTGGGTCTCGTCGGCGCCCTCCTGGATGATCCCGCTGGAGAGCAGCACCACATGCCGCACCCCGTGCTCGCGGGCCGTCTTGAGCAGGGCGGCCGTGCCTGCCTGGGCGTAGAGGAAGAGCTTCGTCGCTCCGGCGAACAGGGCGGCGGGCTCGTCCGGATCGAACCGCACCACCTCGGCCTGCTCGGGCAGGGTGACCCGGCAGGGGTCGCGGGCCAGCGCCCGCACGGGCGCTCCGGCGGCGAGGAGACGGCCGGCAAGGGCACGGCCGATGTTGCCGGTCGCACCGGTCACTACGATCACGGGTCTGCCTCCTGCGGATCGGGCTGATCGTCCTTCTTCGGCCCACCGAGCCTAGGAAGGACGACCGGCCCGCCGCATCGTCGGCAAGGACGAGTCCCGGTCTAGGTCACCGGTCCTACTCCCCGCGCACCCGCAACGCCCGTGCCAGGTCGTCCAGTTCGTCGACCAGCTTGCGGCGCAGGGCGACGACCGGACCGGCCTCGCGCAGACAGGCCTCACCGAGAGCGAGGTGCTCGGCGTCGACGGCGAACCGCGGGAAGGCCCAGCGGCCGGCGGCGACGGCGATCGCCGGGCCGCGGCGGGCGGCGAGCGCGACCACGTCCTCGTAGTAGCGCGGCACGTACTCGCGGACCAGATCGGCCTGTTCGGGCTGCCAGAAGCCCCGCGCGGTCGACGTGAACAGGTAGTTGGACAGGTTGTCGCCGGTGAACATCGCCTCCCAGGCGGCGCGCTTGGCCTCGGGGTCGGGCAGGGCGGCCCGGCAGCCGGCCGCGCCCTCCTGGCCGGTGGCGGACGGGTCGCGGTCCAGCTCGGCGGCGATGGCGGCCTCGTCGGTGGCGCCGAGCACGGCGAGCCGGCCGAGGATGCGCCAGCGCAGCTCGGGGTCCAGCTCGGGCCCGCCGGGCACCGTGCCGTCGGCGAGCCAGGCGGCGATGGTGTCGGGGTGGGCGGCGACGTCGACGAAGTGCCGTACGGCGACCAGGCGCAGGCCGGGGTTGTCGCCGTCCTCGGTGCGGCGCAGCAGGTCGCGGCAGAGGGCGGTGAGGGTGGCGAGGGCGGCCGGGCGGTCCTGGGGGCGCAGGTAGCGGTCGGCGACGTGGGCGGAGGCGAAGGCGAGGACGCCCTCGACGAGGGCCAGGTCGGTCTCCAGCGGGAGGTGGGCGCGGGCCGCCTCCAGGTAGGCGGCGGGCGCAAGTTCGCCGTCCCGGACGGCGTCCCTGAGGGCGTTCCACACGACCGCGCGGGTGAGCGGGTCGGGCAGTCGCGACAGGCCGGTGCGGACCGACTCGAAGGACTCGCCGTCGAAGCGGATCTTGGCGTAGGTCAGGTCGCCGTCGTTGAGCAGGAGCAGTGCGGGGCGCTTGCCGATCGGCTGCGGTTCGGTCTGCGGGACGTCGAGCCCGATCCGTTCGCGCAGGACGAGACTGCCCTGGTCGGCGAGGTCGCGGTCGTACAGGCCGACGCTGACGCGGTGCGGGCGGCTGCCGGCGCGGTCGACGGTCAGGCTGCAGCCGCCGTCGGCGGACTCCAGCACCGGGCTGAGCGTGTCCACGCCGGTGGTGCTCAGCCAGGCGCCGGCCCAGGCGTGCACGTCGCGGTCGGTGGCGGCGGCGAGGGAGTCGATGAAGTCGGCGAGGGTCGCGTTGGCGAACTTGTGCCGCTGGAAGTGGATGTTGATGCCGGCGAGGAAGTCCTTCTCGCCGAGCCAGGCCACCAGCTGGCGCAGTGCGGAGGCGCCCTTGGCGTAGGAGATGCCGTCGAAGTTGAGCAGGGCGGCTGCGGTGTCGTCGACGGCCTCGGGGGCGACCGGGTGGGTGGAGGGGCGCTGGTCGGCGTCGTAGCCCCAGGCCTTGCGGGTGACGCCGAACTCGACCCACGGCTCGCTGAAGCGGGTCGCCTCAAGGGTGGTCTGGTAGCCCATGTACTCGGCGAAGGACTCGTTCAGCCAGATGTCGTCCCACCACTTGAGGGTGACGAGGTCGCCGAACCACATGTGCGCCATCTCGTGGGCGATGACCATGGCGCGGGTCTGGCGCTCGGTGTCGGTGACGGCCGACCGGTAGACGAACTCGTCCCGGAAGGTGACCAGGCCCGGGTTCTCCATGGCACCGGCGTTGAACTCGGGCACGAACGCCTGGTCGTAGGAGTCGAAGGGGTAGGGCTCCTCGAACTTCTCGTGGTACCGGTCGAAGCACGCGCGCGTGACCTCGAAGATCTCCTCGGTGTCGGCGTCGAGGTGGGGGGCGAGGGAGCGGCGGCAGTGGATGCCGAAGGGCAGGCCGCGGTGCTCGGTGCGCACCGAGTGCCAGGGGCCGGCAGCGACGGCGACGAGGTAGGTGGAGATCAGCGGGGTCGGGGCAGCCTTCCAGCGGCCCTCGCCGAGCTGCTCGGTGATGCCGTTCGCGAGGACGGTCCAGTCCTGCGGCGCGGTGACCGCCAGCTCGAAGACGGCCTTCAGGTCGGGCTGGTCGAAGGCGGCGAAGACCCGCTGGACGTCGTCCAGGAACAGCTGGGTGTAGACGTACGTCTCGCCGTCGGTGGGGTCGGTGAAGCGGTGCATGCCCTCACCGGTGCGGGAGTAGCGCATGACCGCGTCGATGTGCAGCTCGTGCTCGCCCGCGGTGAGGTCCTTCAGCGGCAGCCGGTCGTCGTGGAAGGAGTCCGGGTCGAGCGGCTGTCCGTCGAGCGTGGCGGCGCGCAGCTCGGCGGGCTTCAGCTCCACGAAGGTGTCCCCGTCGGACCGAGCGCTGAACCTGATCACGGTACGGGAGCCGAAGGTCTCGTCCCCCGTGGTGAGGTCGAGCTCGATCGTGTAGCGGTGGACGTCGAGGAGCTGTGCTCGGAGCTGCGCTTCGTCGCGCGTGATGACGGACATGCACGCCATGCTGCCTGATGGCACCGACAGCGCACAGGGGTGGACCGGTACACGGCATATGTCCGTTCCCGTCTCCGTGACACGCCCGGCGGCGGCTCCCCGGCCCGCCCGCCGCCGACACTCCCCTGCCCTGCCCCTGCCTACCGGTTGCTCGCCTGCCGCCTGCCTGCCGCCTGTCTGCCCCTTGCCTCGCCCTCTCGCCCACCCACCGCTTGCTCGCCTGCTGCCCGCTCGCCGCGGATCAGCCTGCCGCCGATCGGACCGCCACTGCCGAAGGGACCGTCTCTGCGGATCAGCCTGCCGAGGCGGGCTGCCCGTTCGCGGCGTCCTCGGCGATGGACTCGTGGTGCCGGATCACCTCGGCGATGATGAAGGTCAGGAACTTCTCGGCGAAGGCCGGATCGAGCTTGGCGTTCTCGGCGAGGCTGCGCAGCCGCTCGATCTGCCGGGCCTCGCGGGCCTGGTCGGCGGGCGGCAGCTGGTGCAGCGCCTTGAGCCGGCCGACCTGCTGGGTGCACTTGAACCGTTCGGCGAGCATGTGGACGACGGCCGCGTCGATGTTGTCGATGCTCTCGCGCAGCCGCTCCAGCTCCTGGCGGACCTCGGGGTCGACGTCACCGTTACCGGTGTTGCTGGTGGTCATGTGCGACAACCTTAAGGGGAGCGGAGCGCCCCTTCACCGGCCGATCACCATGCGGTCAGCTCGGGAGCGTCACCGGCTGATCACCATGCAGTCGGTCCTGGAGCATCGCCGGCCGATCACCATGCGGCCGGCCCTGGAACGTCACCGGCCGATCACCATGCGGCCGGCCCTGGAACATCGCCGGCCGATCGCCGCGGTCAGCCCCGGAGCATCGGAGGGTCGTCCGGATCCGGGATGCGGTCGCTCCAGCCGCCGGGGACGCTGCGCCCCTGCTGGGCGCGGAAGCGGACCGGGGCGATGCCCACCCTGCGGGTGAACAGGCGGGAGAAGTACGCGGGGTCGTCGTAGCCGACACGCCGGGCGACGGCCGCGACGGGCAGTTCGGTGGCGGCGAGGAGTTCCTTGGCGCGGCCGAGGCGGATGCCGAGGAGGTAGTCCTTGGGGCTGCATCCGGCGGCGCGGCGCACGGCGCTGCGCAGCTCGGCGGGGGTCATCCCGTGCCGTGCGGCGTGGTCGGAGACGCTCATGGGCCGGCAGGCGTCCCGGGCGAGGGCCTGGAGCACCTGGTCCCCGTCGGGGGCCAGGTCGGCGCGGGCGCGGCGCAGGGCGACGAGCAGCTCGTGCACGGCGGCGCCGGTCTCCACCTCCAGCAGCGGGTTGCCGCGGCGGGCGGCACGGGCGATCCGGGCGACGACCGCCCGCGGTCCGGTCGCGTCCGAGAGCGGGACGACGGGCCGCTCGGGCTCGATGTAGCCGAGTTCGGTGTAGGTCGCGGCTGCGGGCCCGGCGAAGTCGACGAAGCCCTCGTCCCAGCCCGTGTCCGGGTCGGGCCCGTAGTGGTGCGGCACGCCGGGGGTGAGCCACAGCAGCGCGGGCGCGGTGACGGGCGTACGGCGGCCGTCGGCGCCCTGGTACCAGCCGCCGCCCGTGCTGATCACGACGGCCACGTGGTGGTCGAGGGTGCGGGGGCCGACCGTGGGCAGCGCGCCGTACTGGAGTCCGACGCCGAGGCAGACCAGGCCGAGGCGGTGGTGGGCCGGGCCGGGGCTGAAGAACCGCATCCAGGTGTGGTACATCGGCGCTCCTCCCGGGGCCGGCGGCGGCGGACATTTGTCCAAGCAGCGCCGATCTTCGTCCATGGTGCGCGGACTGCGCCAGGGCCGAGGCTTGGCCGCATGAGCGAGTTCACGGTGGGGGAATCGGGCTTCCTGCTGGACGGACGCCCGGTACGGCTGCTGTCCGGCGCGCTGCACTACTTCCGGGTGCACGAGGGGCACTGGCGGCACCGGCTGGCGATGCTGCGGGCCATGGGCCTCAACTGCGTGGAGACGTACGTCCCGTGGAACCTGCACCAGCCGGGCCCGGGCCGGTTCCGGGACGTGCAGGCGGTCGGGCGGTTCCTGGACGCCGTCCGCGCGGCCGGCCTGTGGGCGATCGTGCGGCCGGGACCGTACATCTGCGCCGAATGGGAGAACGGCGGGTTGCCCCACTGGGTGACGGGCGAGGTGGGTACGCGCGCGCGTACCCGCGACGAGCGCTTTCTGTTCCACGTACGGAACTGGTTCCACCACCTGCTGCACGAGATCGTGCCCCGGCAGATCGACCGCGGCGGCCCGGTGCTCATGGTGCAGGTCGAGAACGAGTACGGCAGCTACGGCTCGGACGCGGACTACCTGGAGCAGCTGGCCGGGCTGTTGCGGGTCAAGGGGGTCTCGGTCCCGCTGTGCACCTCGGACGGCCCCGAGGACCACATGCTCACCGGCGGCTCACTGCCCGGGGTGCTCGCCACGGTGAACTTCGGCTCACACGCGCGCGCGGCCTTCGAGACCCTGCGCCGGCACCGCCCCGAGGGCCCGCTGATGTGCATGGAGTTCTGGTGCGGCTGGTTCGACCACTGGGGCGGTTCCCACACCGTACGGGATCCGCAGGAGGCGGCCGAGACCCTGCGGGAGATCCTGGAGTGCGGGGCCTCGGTGAACGTGTACATGGCCCACGGCGGCACGAGCTTCGCCGGCTGGGCGGGCGCCAACCGGGGCGGCGGCGAGCTGCACGAGGGCCCGCTGGAGCCGGACGTGACCTCCTACGACTACGACGCCCCCGTCGACGAGTACGGGCGCCCCACGGAGAAGTTCTGGCGCTTCCGTGCGGTACTGGCCGGGCACCACCCCGGCCCGCTGCCCGAACCACCGCCGCCACCTGCCCGGTTGGGCTCTGTTACGGATGTGGTGCTCACCGGATGGGCTCCTGCGGGCGACGTCATGGAGGCGCTCGGCGGGACGGAGACCGACACGCCCGTCGCGCCGACGTTCGAGGAACTGGGCGTCGGCCGGGGCCTGGTGCGCTACGAGGTCGGCGTGCCCGGGCCGCGGCAGCCGTACCCGCTGACGGTCCGGGGACTCAGGGATCTCGCGGTGGTGTACGTCGACGGGGAGCGGGCCGGGGTGCTCACCGAGGACGAGCCCCGGCTGAAGGAACCCGTCGCGGGTCCCGCGCGCGTGGAGCTGTGGGTGGAGTCCCTGGGGAGGGTCACCTACGGCCCGCGCTGCGGTGAGGCGAAGGGCATCACCGGGGGCGTCCTGCACGAGCGGCAGTATCTGCACGGGGTACGCGCGCGTGGGCTGGATCTGGAGGCCTTCGCCGACGGCGTGGAGGCGGTGCCGTTCGGTGCGCCGCCCGGGGCCGGCGCACCGGGGCTGTACCGGGGCACCGTCACGGTCCGCGGCGCCGGTGACGCACGGCTCGAACTGCCGGACTGGACGCGGGGCTTCGCCTGGGTGAACGGTTTCGGCCTGGGCCGCTACTGGTCCGTCGGACCCCAGCGGTCCCTGTACGTCCCCGGTCCGGTACTGCGGGAGGGCGAGAACGAGGTGTGGGTGCTGGAGCTCCAGGAGGCGGCGCCGGGCGGGGTCGGGGGCGAGTCCGCGCCGCGCCTGCGGCCGGTGTGAGGGGACAGGGCTGCGGCCGGTGCGAGGGAATGCGAGGGAACAGGTCCGCGGCCGGTGTGGGAGGACAGGTCGGGGGCCGGTGCGAGAGGACAGGTCGGGGCCGGTGTGCGAGGGGGCAGGTCCAAGCCGGTGCGAGGGGCGTGCGGAGTCCGGGCACGGTGCGCACGACACGGCTGGAACTCGCGCCCGCGCCGGGGAGCCGGACGACTGAAAACCACTCGCCCCGCCTAGAGTGGAAGGGAGTTCCGAGCGTCTTTGGGGGTCGGACGTGGCGAACGGCGGACCGGTCGAACACGGGTACCCGCATCTGGAGACGGTGCGGGCCGCCATCACCGCGCTGTACAGAAGGCTGTCGTACGACACCGTCCAGACCTTCTCGACCAGTGTGGTCCCCGCCGACGTGGCCTTCTGCGACACGGACGACCTGCATCTGGGGGCCCAGCGGGTGGCCCGGGAGATCGTGCGGCACTTCCGGCTGCCGGATGCCCGGCTGGTCGTCGGCTTCCGGGAGATGACCCATGCGGCCAACGTCGAACTGGCGGCGGGCCCCGAGTACTTCGTGGAGCTGAACGACCGCTTCCGCACCCACCGCAGGGACATCGGCGCGGCCCTCGCCCACGAGGTCATGCACGTCTATCTCCATCGCCTGGACCTCTCCTTCCCCACCACGGCGGAGAACGAGATCCTGACGGACACGGCGA
Source organism: Streptomyces sp. NPDC007971 (assembly GCF_042958635.1). Lineage (NCBI taxonomy): Bacteria > Bacillati > Actinomycetota > Actinomycetes > Kitasatosporales > Streptomycetaceae > Streptomyces > Streptomyces sp. NPDC007971. The sequence goes on along the minus strand of NZ_JBIBJK010000005.1, from coordinate 161,527 downwards.
CGACCTACCTGGGGGCGGGCTGGCTGCTGCTGGACGCCTACCGCGAGGACCGGGCCTCCTCCCAGAAGCTGGGCTATCTGACGCCGGAGGAGTTCGGTTACGTCCTCGCCAAACGGGCCCTGCTCTTCCACGAGGATCCCTCCGTGTGGTTCACCAGCCCGCAGGCGTACACGGCCTACGCCGCGGGCATGGCCCGGGCCCGGCGGGACGAGCAGCAGCCGCCGCTGACCGCGGCCGGCTGGGCGGGGCGCCGCCGTTACGCCCACGACCGCCGCCGTGCGCCCGCGGTGCAGCCCGCCGGGGCCTACACCTTCACCGCCGATCCCGGCCCCGGCGGCCGCCTGCGGGTGTCCTTCCCGTGCCCCACCTGCCACCAGCGGATAAGGGTGCCGGTACGGGGCCGGGTCCGCGCCCGGTGCGGCCTGTGCCGCACCGTACTGGAGTGCGACACGTAGCCCCCGGGTGCGGCACCTGACCCCTGGGGTGCGACACGTAGCCCCCGGAGTGCGGCACCTGACCCCTGGAGTGCGACACGTAGCCCCCGGAGTGCGGCACCTGACCCCTGGAGTGCGACACCTGCCCCCGGAGTGGGCACCTGACCCCGCGCACCGGCGAAGCCGAGCAGACAGGCGGGGACCAGCCATTGCAGATCGCTCGGTGAGGCTTACAGATCGTGGCCGACGGAGGGGACCGCCACGTTGACGATCGTGCCGTCCTCCCCTGCTCCGGATCTATTGCGTTCGGACTGGCGAAAGATTTGCAGCGGGGCGGCTGCGACCACAAGCCCTTAGTTCGACCGAACGAAATATTTGTTAGCGTGGCTTCATGACCGAGGCGGACGGCACACGCGCCGAGACACTGCGGCAGCTCATGGACGCCGGGCGGAACCACCGTGCCATGACGGTCATGTTCCACTCGGCGATCGCCGCCAAGCAGGGGCTGAACGCCACGGAGGAGAAGACCCTCGACCACCTCCAGCGCCGCGGCCCGCTCACCGCCAAGGACCTGGCTGAGCTGACCGGGCTCGCCCCCGCCTCGGTCACCGGACTGCTGGACCGCCTGGAGGGCAAGGGTTTTGTGCACAGGGTCAAGCACCCGACGGACAAGCGCCGGGTGCTCGTCGAGCTGAACCAGAAGAAGATCGCCGAACTGTCCGTGTTCTTCGAGGACTGGGCGCGGGACGTCGTCGAGGCCTGCGAGGAGTTCAGCACGGCCGAGCTGGACACGGTGATCCGCTTCCTGTCCGTCATGAGCGAGCGCCAGCGCGCGGCCGCCACCCGCCTGACCGGCTGACCTGCCCGTCCGACCAGCTGAACCTGCCCGTCCGACCAGCTGAATCCACCCGTCCGACCGGGCTGAACCCGCCTGCCTGGCCGGGCTGTACCCGCCTGCCTGGCCGGTTGAACTCCGCCATGCCCCGAGCCACCGAGCCCCGAGCCCGGCCGGCCGGCCGCCGGACATCGAACTGCCATCAGGCCTGGCGGAGTGCGGTCGAGCCGGCACCGCCGGACAGGGGCCGGCCCAGACCTGGGCCCCTAGGCCCCGTACACCGCCCCCGGCGTCTCCGCCGCGGCCAGCAGTTTCAGCGCGGCGTCCCCCGCCCCGGCCGGTGTCCAGCGCGCGCCGCGATCGGTGGTGGGACCCGGGCGCCAGCCCTCCATGACGGTGATCCGGCCGCCCTCCGCCTCGAAGACCCGGCCGGTGACCCCCTCGCTCGCGGCGGAGCCGAGCCAGACGACGAGCGGGGAGACGTTCTCGGGGGCCATGGCGTCGAAGCCGGCGGCCGGGGCCGCCATGGTTTCGGCGAAGGTGCGTTCGGTCATGCGGGTACGGGCGGCCGGGGCGACGGCATTGACCTGGACGCCGTAGCGGGCCAGTTCGGCCGACGCGACAAGGGTCAGCCCGACGATCCCGGCCTTTGCGGCGCTGTAGTTCCCCTGGCCGACCGACCCGAGCAGGCCCGCCCCGCTGCTGGTGTTGACGATCCGGGCCTGCGGGGTGCGCCCGGCCTTGGCCTCGGCCCGCCAGTGCGCGGCGGCGTGCCTGAGGGGCAGGAAGTGGCCCTTGAGGTGGACCCGGAGCACGGCGTCCCAGTCGTTCTCGTCGAGGTTGACGAGCATGCGGTCGCGCAGGAAGCCGGCGTTGTTGACGAGGGTGTCGAGCCGGCCGTACGTCTCGACGGCGGTCCGCACGAGCGAGGCGGCCCCCTCGGTGGTCGCGATGTCGCCGCCGTGCGCCACGGCCTCCCCGCCCGCGTCCCGGATCCGGGCGACGACGGCCTGCGCCGGGCTGCCCGGCCCCGGCACCCCGTCCAGTCCGACGCCCAGGTCGTTGACGACGACCCGGGCGCCCTCGGCGGCGAAGGCGAGGGCGTGGGCGCGGCCCAGTCCCCGTCCGGCACCGGTGACGACGACCACTCGTCCTGCACAGATTCCGCTCATCCCGGGCCTCCTTGGCGGTGTTCTTCCCTGTTGGCGGTTGCGGCGCCCAGGAACGCGGGCCGCTCTCCGCCCCCGTGCACGAGCAGGCTCGCCCCGCTGATGTAGCTGGCCGCGTCGGAGGCGAGGAAGGCGGCGGCCGCGCCGACGTCCGCGGGGGTGGCCAGCCGTCCGAGCGGGACGGTGCGGGCGACGGCGGCGAGGCCGTCCGCGCCGCCGTAGTGCACGGCGGACAGCTCGGTGCGGACCATGCCGACGACCAGCGTGTTGACGCGGACCTCCGGGGCCCACTCCACGGCCATGGAGGCGGCCAGGTTCTCCAGGCCCGCCTTGGCCGCTCCGTAGGCGGCCGAGCCGGGCGAGGGACGGCCGCCGCTCACGCTGCCGACCATGACGACCGAGCCCCGGGCGCGCCGCAGGTGCTCGTAGGCGGCCAGGGAGGCGGTCAGCGGGGTGAGAAGGTTCAGCTCGATGACCCGGGCGTGCCGCTCGGCGTCCGCGTCGGCCAGCCGCCGGTACGGGGTGCCGCCGGCGTTGTTGACGAGCACGTCGAGGCGGGGCAGCGCCTCGAAGAACGTACGGACCGCGGGTGCGTCGCGCAGGTCGAGGGGGGCGAACTCCACGCCGTCCAGGGGCTGTTCCGGGGGGCGGCGGGCGCAGGCCAGCACATGGGCGCCCAATGCGGCGAAGGCCCGTGCGATGCCCGCCCCGACTCCCCGGGTGCCGCCGGTGACGACGACGGTTCTGCCGCGCAGCACGTCGTCCACAGGCCCGTCCGCGGAGCGTGCGGAGTTTTCCACAGGCCCTCCCGCTCGTCTTCGGCGACTGCTAGCTTCGAAGCCTCACACCTAACAAATGTTTGGTGGAAAGGCGTTGAGTGCGAAGGTAGCTGATGCGTCCATGGGTGTCTCCATGTCGGTCCCGGAAAAAGGGATTTCCGTAGTCACCGTCGACTTCCCGCCGGTGAACGCACTGCCGGTCCAGGGCTGGTTCGAGCTGGCCCGGGCCGTGCGCGCGGCGGGCCGCGACCCCGACGTGCGGTGCGTGGTGCTGGCCGCCGAGGGGCGCGGGTTCAACGCGGGAGTGGACATCAAGGAGATACAGGCGCACGGGCAGGAGGCCCTGATCGGTGCCAACCAGGGCTGCGCGGAGGCCTTCTCGGCGGTCTACGAGTGCGAGACACCCGTGATAGCGGCGGTCCAGGGGTTCTGCCTGGGCGGCGGGATAGGCCTGGTGGGCAGCGCGGACGCGATCGTGGCGAGCGAGGACGCCACCTTCGGGCTGCCGGAGCTGGACCGGGGCGCACTGGGCGCCGCCACCCATCTGGCCCGGCTGGTCCCGCAGCACCTGATGCGCACGCTGTACTACACGTCGCGCACGGCGAGTGCCGCCGAGCTCCACGCACACGGCTCGGTGTGGCGAGTGGTGCCGCACGCGCAGCTGCGGACGGCAGCGCTGGAGCTGGCCCGTGAGATCGCCGTCAAGGACGGGCGGCTGCTGCGCATGGCCAAGGCGGCCATCAACGGGATCGATCCCGTCGACGTGCGCCGCAGCTACCGCTTCGAACAGGGCTTCACCTTCGAGGCCAACCTCAGCGGACTGGCCGACCGGGTCCGCGACACGTTCGGGAAGGAGGGTGCGTAGATGGGCGACAAGACGATGACGGCCGAGGAGGCGGTCTCCCGGCTCTCCAGCGGCATGACCCTGGGCATCGGCGGCTGGGGTTCACGGCGCAAGCCGATGGCTCTGGTCAGGGCCCTGCTGCGAGCCGGGATCGGGGACCTGACGGTCATCTCCTACGGCGGTCCGGACATCGGCATGCTGGCCGCGGCCGGCCGGATCCGCAAGCTGGTCACCGCCTTCGTCACCCTCGACTCGGTCCCGCTCGAACCGCACTACCGGGCGGCGCGCGAGCGCGGGGACTTCGAGCTGACGGAGGTGGACGAGGGGATGTTCATGTGGGGGCTGCACGCGGCCGCCAGCCGGCTGCCGTTCCTGCCGGTGCGGGCGGGCGTCGGTTCGGACGTCATGCGGGTGAACCCGGCGCTGAGGACCGTCACTTCGCCCTACGAGGACGGGGAGACGTTCGTGGCGATGCCCGCCCTGCGGATGGACGCCGCCCTGGTGCACGTCAACCGCGCCGACCGGCTGGGCAACGGGCAGTACCTGGGCCCCGACCCCTACTTCGACGACCTGTTCTGCGAGGCGGCGGACGCGGCCTACGTCTCCTGCGAACGGATCGTCGACACGGCCGAGCTGACGAAGGAGGCGGCCCCGCAGTCGCTGCTCCTGAAGCGGCTCGCGGTGACCGGCGTGGTCGAGGCGCCGAACGGTGCGCACTTCACCTCCTGCACACCGGACTACGGCCGGGACGAGGCGTTCCAGCGGCAGTACACCTCCACGCCCTGGGCGGAGTTCGCCGAGCGGTTCCTGTCCGGGGACGAGGAGGCCTACCGGCAGTCGGTGCAGGCCTGGCGGAAGGATCGAGAGCAATGAGCGACTCCCGTCCCACCCATGACCCCCTTCCCTCGACCACCGGTGCCCCTCTCCCCCCGACCACCCGCGCACCCCTTCCCCCGACCACCCGCGCACCCCTTCCCCCGCCCACCCGCGCACCCCTTCCCCCGCCCACCCGCGCCGAGTACTGCGTGATCGCCTGCGCCGACGCCTGGCGCGGCGCCGGGGAGATCCTGGCGAGCCCGATGGGTCTGATCCCCTCGCTGGGCGCGCGGCTGGCCCGGCTCACCTTCGCGCCGGACCTGCTCCTGACCGACGGCGAGGCGCTGCTCGTCCGCCCGGACGGCACCCCCGAGGGCTGGCTCCCCTACCGGCAGCATCTGGCCCTGGTGGCGGGCGGGCGGCGGCACGTGATGATGGGCGCGAGCCAGATCGACCGCCACGGCAACCAGAACATCTCCTGCATCGGCGACTGGGCACGACCCCGGCGGCAGCTGCTCGGGGTGCGCGGAGCGCCGCTCAACACGCTCAACAATCCGACCAGTTACTGGATCCCGAAGCACTCCCGGCGGGTGTTCGTGGAGCAGGTCGACATGGTGTGCGGAGTGGGATACGACCGGGCGGCCCGGCTGGGGAACACGGCCCGTTTCCACCGTATCCCCCGGGTCGTCTCCGACCTCGGTGTCTTCGACTTCGCCACGCCCGACCGCTCGATGCGGCTGGCCTCGCTGCATCCGGGGGTGGGGGTGGAGCAGGTGCGGGAGGCGACGGGCTTCGCGCTCGCCGAGCCGGACGAGGTGCCGTGCACCCGGGAGCCCACCGCACAGGAACTGCGGCTGATCCGTGAGGAGCTGGATCCGGACGGGGCCCGCACGCGTGAGTTGCCCGAGGGGGCGGGCCGGTGATGGAGACCGCGCTGACCCGGCTGGCCGGGGTCCGCCATCCGGTCGTGCAGAGCGGGATGGGCTGGGTGGCCGGCCCGCGGCTGGTCTCGGCGGCGGCGAACGCGGGAGCCCTCGGCATCCTGGCCTCCGCGACGATGTCCCCCGACCGGCTGCGGGATGCGATACGGGAAGTCCGGTCGCGCACGGACGCGCCGTTCGGAGTGAATCTGCGGGCCGACGCGGCCGACGCGCCCGACCGTGTGCAGATCATGCTGGACGAGGGCGTCCGGGTGGCCTCCTTCGCGCTGGCCCCTTCCGCCGAGCTGATCGCCCGGCTCAAGGAGGCCGGTGTGGTGGTCATCCCGTCCGTCGGGGCCCGCCGTCACGCCGAGAAGGTGGCCGCGTGGGGTGCGGACGCGGTGATCGTGCAAGGGGGCGAGGGCGGCGGGCACACCGGCGAGGTGGCGACGTCCGTGCTGCTGCCGCAGGTGGTGGACGCCGTGCGGATACCGGTCGTGGCGGCGGGCGGCTTCTTCGACGGGCGGGGCCTGGTCGCGGCGCTGGCGTACGGGGCGGCCGGGGTGGCGATGGGCACACGGTTCCTGCTCACCTCGGACTCGACGGTTCCCGCTGCGGTGAAGGCGCGGTATCTGGCGGCGACGGTCCGGGACGTCACGGTCACCCGGGCGGTGGACGGTCTGCCCCACCGGATGCTGCGCACGGAACTGGTTGACGCCCTGGAGCGGTCCGGGCGGCTACCGGCCCTGGTCCACGCGGTGCGGCGGGCGGCGGGTTTCCGGCGGCTGTCCGGGCTCACCTGGCGGCAGATGGTCCGCGACGGGCTGACCCTGCGCCACGGCAAGGAGTTGTCCTGGAGTCAGGTGCTGCTGGCGGCGAACACGCCGATGCTGCTGAAGTCGGCGATGGTCGACGGCCGTACGGACCTGGGGGTGATGGCCTCCGGGCAGGTCGCCGGAGTGATCGACGACCTGCCGTCGTGCGCGGAGCTGGTGGAGCGGATCGTGAAGGAGGCGGAGGAGGTGCTGACGGGACTGGACGGATTCAGAGCCGCTCGATGATCGTCACGTTCGCCTGGCCGCCGCCCTCGCACATGGTCTGGAGGCCGAACCGGCCACCGGTGCGCTCCAGTTCGTGCAGCAGGGTCGTCATCAGCCGGACGCCGGTCGCGCCGAGCGGATGGCCGAGGGCGATCGCGCCGCCGTTGACGTTGACCTTCTCCGGGTCCGCTCCGGTCTCCTTCAGCCAGGCCAGGACGACCGGGGCGAAGGCCTCGTTGATCTCCACGAGGTCGATGGCGTCGATGGTCAGACCGGTCTTCTTCAGGGCGTGCGCGGTGGCCGGGATGGGCGCGGAGAGCATGCGGATGGGGTCCTCGCCGCGCACGGAGAGATGGTGGACGCGGGCGCGCGGGCGCAGCCCGTGTTCGGTCACCGCCCGCTCGGAGGCCAGCAGCAGGGCCGCGGCGCCGTCGGAGACCTGGGAGGAGCAGGCCGCGGTGATGGTGCCGCCGTCGAGGACGGGCTTGAGGGCGGCCATCCTCTCCCGTGAGGTGTCCCTGCGCGGGCCCTCGTCGACGGTGGCCTCGCCGTAGGGGACGGTCTCGCGTTCGAAGCGGCCCGTGTCGATGGCCCACACCGCCCTGCGGTGCGAGCGCAGGGCGAACTCCTCCTGGTCCTCACGGCTGATGCCCCACTTGGCGGCGATCATCTCGGCGCCGGTGAACTGGTTGACGGGCTGGTCGCCGTAGCGGGCGCGCCAGCCGGTGCTGCCGAGGAAGGGGCCGTCGGTCAGGCCGAGGGGTTCGGCGGCCTGCCGGGAGGCGAACGCGATGGGGATCTGGGACATGTTCTGCACCCCGCCCGCGACCACCAGGTCCTGGGTGCCGGAGAGCACGGCCTGTGCGGCGAAGTGCACGGCCTGCTGGGAGGAGCCGCACTGCCGGTCGACGGTGACGCCCGGCACCTCCTCGGGCAGCCCCGCGGCCAGCCAGCAGGTGCGGGCGATGTCCCCGGCCTGGGGCCCGACCGCGTCCAGGCAGCCGAGGACGACGTCCTCCACGGCGGCCGGGTCGACACCGGCGCGCTCCATCAGCGCCTTGAGCACGTGCGCGCCGAGGTCGGCCGGGTGGACCCGGGCGAGTCCTCCCCCGCGCCGCCCGACGGGCGTACGGACCGCTTCGACGATGTAGGCCTCGGCCATGGCGACTCCCTCACAGGAAAGGGGCGGTGAGCGTGATGTCATGCGCGTACGGCGATCCCGTCCAGCACCATCGACAGGTACTGGCGGGCGATCTCCTCCGGGCTGTGCTGTCCGCCGGGCCGGTACCAGGACGCGGCGACCCACACCGTGTCCCGGACGAACCGGTAGGTGAGCCGTACGTCCAGGTCGGCGCGGAAGACGTGCTCGGCGACGCCGCGTTCCAGCGTGGACAGCCACGCCTTCTCGAACCGGCGCTGCGAGTCGGCGAGGAAGGCGAAGCGGTCCTGCGCCACGAGCTGCTTGCTCTCCTTCTGGTAGATCGCGACGGCGGCGCGGTGCCGGTCGATCTCCCGGAAGGACTCGGTGACCAGGGCCTGAAGGGTCTCGCGGGGCCCGAGTCCGCAGGCCAGGACGGTGTCGTAGCCGTCCCACAGCTCGTCGAGGAAGGTGCGCAGGATCTCCTCCAGCATCGACTCCTTGGAGTCGAAGTGGTAGTAGAGGCTGCCCGCGAGCATGCCGGCGTGGTCGGCGATGGTCCGGACGGTGGTGGCGTTGTAGCCCTGTTCGGCGAAGACCTCGGCCGCGGTGTCGAGGAGTTCGCTGCGGCGCGCCTGGGCGGCGGCCGCCGGGGGCTTCTTCGGGGCGGTCACCTGGGGCTTCTTCTTGGTCGGCACGAACCCATTGTGGTCTGCCCGCCGTCAGGGGTGCTGGCTGCTGACGGCGACGACCTCGCCGGTGAGGTACGAGGAGTAGCCGGAGGCGAGGAACACGATCACGTTGGCCACTTCCCAGGGCTCTGCGTACCGCCCGAAGGCCTCTTGCCCGGTCAGCTGCCGGAGCAGTTCGGCCGAGGTGACCTTGGCGAGGTGCGGGTGCATGGCGAGGCTCGGCGCCACCGCGTTGACCCGCACGCCGAAGGCGGCCGCCTCGATCGCCGCACACCGGGTCAGCGCCATCACGCCGGCCTTCGCGGCGGCGTAGTGGGCCTGCCCGGCCTGGGCGCGCCAGCCGACCACGGAGGCGTTGTTGACGATCACTCCGTCGCCGGTGTCCCGCATGGCGCGCAGGGCCGCCCGGGTGCAGCGGAAGGTGCCGTTCAACGTGACGTCAAGGACGCGGGACCACTGCTCGTCGGTCATGTCGACGAGGTCCGACGTCCCGCCCAGCCCCGCGTTGTTGACGACGATGTCGAGCCTTCCGTGCTCGTGCACGGCCGCCTCGAACAGCGCCCGCACCTGGGCCTCGTCGGTGACGTCGCAGGGTGTTGCGGTCACGGCGCCGGGGAACTCCGCGGCCAGCCGGGCCTCGTGCTCCTTCAGACGGCGTGTGTGGGCGTCGCTGATCAGCACCCGGGCGCCCTCCTCCAGGAAGCGGCGCGCGGTCGCCCCGCCGATGCCCGCTCCGGCCGCCGCGGTGACGACGGCGGTGCGGCCCTCCAGCAGCCCGTGCCCGGGCTCGTACGCCGGACTCTCGACGCTTGTCATAGGGCCACGCTAATCTACCAAACACTTGTTAGGGAAGGTTGGTGACGGCGACCGTGGACCTGACCCATGCTCCGGCCGACGAGGAGTTCCGCGCCGAGGCACGCTCCTGGCTGCGGGAACACGTGCCCCGCACCCCGCTGCCCTCCCTGGAGACCGCGGAGGGTTTCACGGCCCACCGCGCCTGGGAGGCCGAACTGGCCGCGGACCGCTGGTCGGTGGTGTCCTGGCCCGAGGAGTACGGCGGCCGTGCGGCCTCTCTCATCGGATGGCTGGTCTTCGAGGAGGAGTACTGGTCGGCGGGCGCGCCCGGCCGGGTCGGCCAGAACGGCATCAGCCTGCTCGCCCCGACCCTCTTCGACCACGGCACCGCGGAGCAACGCGCGCGCGTGCTGCCCCCGATGGCCTCCGGCGAGGTGGTCTGGGCCCAGGCCTGGTCGGAGCCGGAGGCGGGTTCCGACCTCGCAGCGCTCACCTCCAGGGCCGAGCGGACGGACGGCGGCTGGCTGCTCAGCGGCCAGAAGACCTGGTCCTCGCGGGCGGCCTTCGCCGACCGGGCCTTCGGCCTGTTCCGCACCGACCCCGGCGCCCCGAAGCCGCACCAGGGGCTCACCTATCTCATGTTCGACCTGCGCGCCCCCGGCGTCACCGTCCGCCCGATCGGCCGCCTGGACGGGAAGCCGGCCTTCGCGGAGCTGTTCCTGGACGAGGTGTTCGTGCCGGACGAGGACGTGATCGGCGAGCCCGGGCAGGGCTGGCGGATCGCGATGTCGACGGCGGGCAACGAACGCGGCCTCACGCTGCGTTCCCCCGGCCGCTTCCTCGCCTCCGCCGCCCGGCTGCGGGAGCTGTGGACGGCGCGGGGCCGCCCCGGGCACGCGCGCGCCCGGGTGGCCGACGCGGTGATCGGCGCCCGTGCCTACCAGTTGTTCACCTACGCGGCCGCCTCCCGGTTCCTGGACGGCGCCTCACTCGGCCCGGAGTCCAGCATGAACAAGGTCTTCTGGTCCGAGTACGACCTCGCGCTGCACGAGACGGCGCTCGATCTGCTGGGCGAGGAGGGCGAGTCGGCGGACACCGCCTGGGCGGAGGGGTACGTCTTCTCCCTCGCCGGCCCCATCTACGCCGGCACCAACGAGATCCAGCGCGACATCGTCGCCGAGCGCCTGCTCGGCCTGCCGAAGGGACGCCGCTGATGCGCTTCCTCCTCGACGCCGAGCAGCGCGCGTTCGCCGACTCGCTGAACGCGATGCTGACGTCGGTCGGCACCCCGGCGGCGATCCGGGACTGGAGCCGCGGCGACCATGCGCGCGGCCGTGCGCTGTGGCGCCGTGTCGCGGCGGCGGGCGTGTTCGCCCTCGCGGTGCCCCAGGAGTACGAAGGGCTGGGGCTGCACCCGGTGGAACTGGCCGTCGCGTTCGTCGAGCTGGGCAGACATGCGGTGCCCGGACCGCTCGTGGAGACGGTCGCGGCGGCCCTGCTGCTCGGCGAGGACCGGCAGGCCAAGCGGTTCCTGCCGGGGCTCGCGGCGGGCGACACCATGGCGACCGTGGCGGCGGCCGGCGGGTACGCCCTGGACGGCGATGCGGCCACGCTGCACCTCGCGGCGAGGGGCGAGGGCCTGTACCTGTCCCCGGGCCCCGGCCCGGTCCGCCCCTGTCTCGACCCCGCCCGTCGTCCGACCCCGCTGACCCCCGGCGGCGAACTTCTCGTCCCCGGGCCGCCGAACGCCCACGCCCTCACCTGGGCCCGCCTCGCCACCGCCGCGCAGGCCCTCGGTGTGGGCCTCGCCCTGCTCGACCGTACGGTCGCCCACGTCCGGCAGCGCACGCAGTTCGGCGTGCCCATCGGTTCCTTCCAGGCGGTCAAGCACCGCCTCGCCGACGCGAAGACCGCCCTGGAGTTCGCCCGCCCGCTGCTCTTCGGGGCGGCGTTGTCCCTGCATCCCGCAGATGTGGCCGCGGCCAAGCTGAAGGCGTGCGAGGCGGCGTACACCACCGCGCGCGCGGCGCTGCAACTGCACGGTGCGATCGGGTACACGGCGGAGTACGACCTGTCCCTGTGGCTGACCAGGGCCCGCGCCCTGCGCACGGCGTGGGGCACGCCCGAGGAGTGCCGGAACGCGGTCCTCGACGACGCAGGCTAGGCGGTGACGACGCCCGCGGCGCGTGCGGCCGCCAGCCAGTGGGGGAACTCGCCGACGAGACGGTCGTACAGGTCGGTGTCGGAGACCCGTCGTGGGTCGTGGCCCGCGTGGAAGAAGCCGGCGTTGTCCACGAGCCGTTTGCCGGGCACCGCCAGCTCGTCCAGCTTGCGCAGGAAGTCGAACTGCCGGCTGTCCGGGTCGCCGAAGCCGACGAACTGCCAGAACAGCGGCAGTTTGGCCGCTTTGCACAGGTAGCGCTCCGCGGCGAGCTTGTTGACCGGGCCGCCGTCGGTCTGGAAGACGACCAGCGCGGGGGCGGTGGCGCCGCTGTCGAGGTAATGGTCGATGACGGCGTCCATCGCCAGGTGGTAGCTGGTCCTGCCCATGTGCCCGAGTCCGGCCGCGATCCGCTCGATCCGGCCCTCGTGGCCGTCGAGGGCGATGTCGGTGACCGCGTCGATGTCCGTGGAGAAGAAGACCACCGGCACCCGGCCGTCGTCGTCCAGATGCGCGGACAGGCCCAGCACCCGGTCGGCGAGCGCCTGCACGCTGCCGTCCGCGTAGTACGGCTTCATCGAACCCGAGTAGTCGACCACCAGGTACACGGCGGCCCGCAGCCCGTCCAGGCCGTGCTTGCGCAGGCAGACCCCGGCGGTCCTGTAGGGCCCGGCGAGCGCGGGCGCTGTCTCCTCCACCTTGCGCAGACCGATCGCCGCCATGCCCCGTTCCCCCTTGCTTCCCGTGTCCCCGGGCCGAGCGTAGATGATCGGCCACCCTGCCACTCGCTGCGGCCCGGGCAGTTCGCCCTGCCGACGCTGCCGCCGGTCCGCGCCCCGGTCGAGGTGACGGGCCCGACCGCGTAGCGGGAGCGGGAGCGGGAGCGGGAGCAGACATGCAACGGCGCCTGCCCATCCGTCCGGTCGGGGACTTGGTGGGCAGGCGCCGTCTGCGGGGGTCCGGGGGTGTCCCTCAGACTGGCCCCGCCCGTACGCCTTTGTACGGGACGTATATCGGTGACCCGTCAGACCGCCAGCGCGCGGTCCGTCGGGCGGATCGGGGCCGGCAGGTCGCTGGCTCCGGTCAGGTGGCGGTCGACACCGCGGGCGGCCGAGCGGCCCTCCGCGATCGCCCACACGATCAGGGACTGTCCGCGGCCGGCGTCACCGGCGACGAACACACCCGGCACGTTGGTCTGGAATTCGGCGTCGCGGGCGATGTTACCGCGCTCGTCCAGTGCCAGGCCGAACTGCTCGACCAGGCCGTTGTCCCGGTCGGTGCCGGTGAAGCCCATGGCGAGGGTGACCAGCTGGGCCGGGATCTTCCGCTCGGTGCCCGGCTTCTGGGTCAGCCTGCCGTCGACGAACTCGACCTCGGCCAGGTGCAGCCACTGGACGTTGCCGTCCTCGTCGCCCTCGAAGTGGGTGGTGGAGGCGGAGTAGATCCGCTCGCCGCCCTCCTCGTGGGCCGAGGTGACCTTGTAGAGGATCGGGAAGGTCGGCCAGGGCTGACCGGTCGGGTGCCGCTCGTCGTTCGGACGGGGCATGATCTCCAGCTGGGTGACGGAGGCAGCGCCCTGGCGGTGGGCGGTGCCCACGCAGTCGGCGCCGGTGTCGCCGCCGCCGATGACGACGACGTGCTTGCCCTCGGCCGAGATCGGGGTGGTGACGTAGTCGCCCTCCTGGACCTTGTTGGCCAGCGGCAGGTACTCCATCGCCTGGTAGATGCCCTTGAGATCGCGGCCGGGCACCGGCAGGTCGCGGGCGGTCGTCGCGCCGACGGCCAGGACCACGGCGTCGTACCGCTTCTTCAGGTCCGTCGCCTTCAGGTCGCGGCCGATCTCGATGCCGGTGCGGAAGCGGGTGCCCTCCGCGCGCATCTGCTCGATGCGGCGGTTGATGTGCCGCTTCTCCATCTTGAACTCGGGGATGCCGTAGCGGAGCAGGCCGCCGACGCGGTCGGCGCGCTCGTAGACGGCGACGGTGTGGCCGGCCCGGGTCAGCTGCTGGGCGGCGGCCAGGCCCGCCGGGCCCGAGCCGATGACCGCGACCGTCTTGCCGGAGAGGCGCTCGGGGATCTGCGGGGCGACGTCCCCGGTCTCCCACGCCTTGTCGATGATCGAGACCTCGACGTTCTTGATGGTGACCGGCGCCTGGTTGATCCCGAGCACACACGCCGACTCGCAGGGGGCCGGGCAGAGGCGACCGGTGAACTCCGGGAAGTTGTTGGTCGCATGCAGCCGCTCCTGGGCGGCCGCCCAGTCCTCGCGGTAGGCGTAGTCGTTCCACTCGGGGATCAGGTTCCCCAGCGGACAGCCGTTGTGGCAGAACGGGATGCCGCAGTCCATGCAGCGGCTTGCCTGCTTGCTGATGATCGGCAGCAGGGAGCCGGGGACGTAGACCTCGTTCCAGTCCTTGACCCGCTCGGCGACGGGGCGGGACGTGGCGACCTCACGGCCGTGGTTCAGGAAGCCCTTCGGGTCAGCCATTGATCGCCGCCTCCATCATCTTCTCGGTGATCTCGGTCTCCGTGAGACCCGCTCGCTCGGCGGCGTCCTTGGCGGCGAGCACTGCCTTGTACGTGCTGGGGATGATCTTGCTGAACCGCTGCACGGCCGCGTCCCAGTCGGCGAGCAGCTTCTCCGCGACCGTCGAGCCGGTCTCCTCGGCGTGGCGGCGCACCACGTCGTGCAGCCACTGCTTGTCCGTGTCGTCCAGCGCCTCGACCGCGCCGGCGTTGCCGACGTTGACGTTGTCGGGGTCGAGATCGATGACGTACGCGATGCCGCCGGACATGCCCGCCGCGAAGTTGCGGCCGGTCTGGCCGAGGACGACCGCGTGACCGCCGGTCATGTACTCGCAGCCGTGGTCGCCCACGCCCTCGGCGACGACGAGCGCGCCGGAGTTGCGGACGCAGAATCGCTCACCGCTGCGGCCGCGCAGGAACAGCTCGCCGCCGGTGGCGCCGTAGGCGATGGTGTTGCCCGCGATGGTCGAGTACTCGGCGAGGTGGTCGGCCGCGCGGTCCGGGCGGACGACGATGCGGCCGCCGGACAGGCCCTTGCCGACGTAGTCGTTGGCGTCGCCCTCCAGGCGCAGCGTGACACCGCGGGGCAGGAAGGCGCCGAAGGACTGGCCGGCCGAGCCGGTGAAGGTGATGTCGACGGTGTCGTCGGGCAGGCCCGCGCCGCCGAACTTCTTCGTCACCTCGTGGCCCAGCATGGTGCCGACCGTGCGGTTGATGTTGCGGATGGCGACCTGGGCGCGCACCGGCTGTGCCTTGGTGGCGTCGGAGGCGGCCAGGGCGTCCGCGGCGAGCTTGATCAGCTCGTTGTCCAGGGCCTTCTCCAGGCCGTGGTCCTGGGCGACGATCTGGTGGCGCACCGCGCCCTCGGGCAGCTCGGGCACGTGCAGGAGCGGCTCCAGGTCCAGGCCCTGCGCCTTCCAGTGGTCCACGGCCCGCGCCACGTCGAGGACCTCGGCGTGGCCGACGGCCTCCTCGATGGAGCGGAAGCCCAGCTCGGCCAGCAGCTCGCGGACCTCCTCGGCGATGAACCGGAAGAAGTTCACCACGTACTCGGCCTTGCCGGCGAAGCGCTCGCGCAGGGTCGGGTTCTGGGTGGCGATGCCGACCGGGCAGGTGTCCAGGTGGCAGACGCGCATCATGACGCAGCCGGAGACGACGAGCGGGGCGGTCGCGAAACCGAACTCCTCGGCGCCGAGCAGCGCGGCGATGACCACGTCACGGCCGGTCTTGAGCTGGCCGTCGGTCTGCACCACGATCCGGTCGCGCAGGCCGTTGAGCAGCAGCGTCTGCTGGGTCTCGGCCAGGCCCAGCTCCCAGGGGCCGCCCGCGTGCTTCAGGGAGGTCAGCGGGGAGGCGCCGGTGCCGCCGTCGTGACCGGAGATCAGGACCACGTCCGCGTGCGCCTTGGAGACACCCGCGGCGACCGTGCCGACGCCGACCTCCGACACCAGCTTCACGTGGATGCGCGCGCTGGGGTTGGCGTTCTTGAGGTCGTGGATCAGCTGGGCCAGGTCCTCGATGGAGTAGATGTCGTGGTGCGGCGGCGGGGAGATGAGGCCCACGCCCGGCGTCGAGTGACGCGTCTTGGCGACCCACGGGTAGACCTTGTGGCCGGGCAGCTGGCCGCCCTCGCCGGGCTTGGCGCCCTGGGCCATCTTGATCTGGATGTCGTCGGCGTTGACCAGGTACTCGGAGGTCACACCGAAGCGGCCGGAGGCGACCTGCTTGATCGCCGAGCGGCGCGCGGGGTCGTACAGGCGCTCCGGGTCCTCGCCGCCCTCACCGGTGTTGGACTTTCCGCCCAGCTGGTTCATGGCGATGGCGAGGGTCTCGTGCGCCTCCTTGGAGATGGAGCCGTACGACATGGCGCCGGTGGAGAAGCGCTTGACGATCTCGCTTGCCGGCTCGACCTCGTCGATGGAGATCGGCTGGCGGTCGGACGTGAAGCCGAACAGGCCGCGCAGCGTCATCAGCCGCTCGGACTGCTCGTTCACCCGCTCGGTGTACTTCTTGAAGATGTCGAAGCGGCCGGAGCGCGTGGAGTGCTGGAGACGGAAGACCGTCTCCGGGTCGAACAGGTGCGGCTCGCCCTCGCGGCGCCACTGGTACTCGCCGCCGATCTCCAGCGCGCGGTGCGCGGGAGCGATGCCGGAGGCCGGGTACGCCTTGGCGTGGCGGGCGGCGACCTCCTTGGCGATGACGTCGATGCCGACGCCGCCGATCTTGGTGGCCGTGCCGTTGAAGTACTTCTCCACGAAAGCGTCGTCGAGACCGACGGCCTCGAAGACCTGGGCGCCGCGGTAGGAGGCGACGGTGGAGATGCCCATCTTGGACATGACCTTCAGGACGCCCTTGCCGAGGGCGTAGATCAGGTTGCGGATGGCCTTCTCGGGCTCGGTGTCCGACAGGAAGGTGCCCGCGCGGGCCAGGTCCTCGACGGACTCCATCGCCAGGTATGGGTTCACGGCGGCGGCACCGAAACCGATGAGCAGGGCGACGTGGTGGACCTCGCGGACGTCACCGGCCTCGACCAGCAGGCCCACGTGGGTGCGCTGCTTGGTGCGGATGAGGTGGTGGTGGACGGCCGCGGTGAGCAGCAGCGACGGGATCGGCGCGTGCTCGGCGTCGGAGTGGCGGTCCGAGAGGACGATCAGGCGGGCGCCGTTCTCGATGGCCGCGTCGGCCTCGGCGCAGATCTCCTCGATGCGCGCGGCGAGGGAGTCGCCGCCGCCGGAGACCCGGAACAGGCCCGAGAGGGTCGCGGCCTTGAAGCCGGGCATGTCGCCGTCGGCGTTGATGTGGATGAGCTTGGCCAGCTCGTCGTTGTCGATGACCGGGAAGGGCAGGGTCACGCTGCGACAGGACGCCGCGGTCGGCTCCAGCAGGTTGCCCTCCGGACCGAGCGAGGAGCGCAGCGAGGTGACCAGCTCCTCGCGGATCGCGTCCAGCGGCGGGTTGGTGACCTGCGCGAAGAGCTGGGTGAAGTAGTCGAACAGCAGCCGCGGGCGCTCGGACAGGGCCGCGATCGGCGAGTCGGTGCCCATGGAGCCGATCGGCTCGGCGCCGGCCTTGGCCATCGGCGCGAGGATGACGCGCAGCTCCTCCTCGGTGTAGCCGAAGGTCTGCTGGCGGCGGGTGACCGAGGCGTGGGTGTGGACGATGTGCTCGCGCTCGGGCAGGTCGCCCAGCTCGATCTCACCGGCCTCCAGCCACTCGGCGTACGGATGCTCGGCGGCGAGGGTCGCCTTGATCTCGTCGTCCTCGACGATGCGGTGCTCGGCGGTGTCGACGAGGAACATCTTGCCGGGCTGCAGGCGGCCCTTGCGGACGACCTTGGCGGGGTCGATGTCGAGGACGCCGACCTCGGAGCCGAGGACGACCAGGCCGTCGTCGGTGACCCAGTAGCGGCCGGGGCGCAGGCCGTTGCGGTCGAGCACGGCGCCGACCTGGGTGCCGTCGGTGAAGGTGACGCAGGCGGGGCCGTCCCAGGGCTCCATCATCGTGGAGTGGTAGCCGTAGAAGGCGCGCCGGGCCGGGTCCATGGAGTCGTGGTTCTCCCACGCCTCCGGGATCATCATCAGCACGGAGTGCGGCAGCGAGCGGCCGCCGAGGTGCAGGAGTTCGAGCACCTCGTCGAAGGACGCCGAGTCGGAGGCGTCCGGCGTGCACACCGGGAAGATCCGCTCCAGGTTCCGGTCGCCGAAGAGGTCGGAGACCAGCTGGGACTCGCGGGCACGCATCCAGTTGCGGTTCCCCTTGACGGTGTTGATCTCACCGTTGTGGGCGACGAAGCGGTAGGGGTGCGCGAGCGGCCACGACGGGAAGGTGTTCGTGGAGAAGCGCGAGTGGACGAGGGCGACGGCCGAGCCGAAGCGGCGGTCGGACAGGTCCGGGAAGAAGGGCTCCAGCTGGCCGGTGGTCAGCATGCCCTTGTAGACGATCGTGCGGGCGGAGAGCGACGGGAAGTAGACGCCCGCCTCGCGCTCGGCGCGCTTGCGCAGCACGAAGGCCTTGCGGTCCAGCGCGATGCCCTCGCTGGCGCCGTCGGTCACGAAGATCTGGCGGAAGACCGGCATGGTGGACCGGGCGGTCGCGCCCAGCAGCTCCGGGGCGACGGGAACCTCGCGCCAGCCGAGGACGGTCAGACCCTCCTCGGACGCGATCGTCTCGATCTTCGAGATGGCGTCCTGGGTCCCGTCCTCCGGGAGGAAGGCGATACCGACGGCGTACGAGCCCGCCGCGGGGAGTTCGAATGCGGCCACCTCGCGGAAGAAGGCGTCCGGCACCTGGGAGAGGATGCCCGCGCCGTCGCCGGAGTCCGGCTCGGAGCCGGTGGCGCCGCGGTGCTCCAGGTTGCGCAGAACCGTGAGCGCCTGTTCGACCAGCGCGTGGCTCGCCTCGCCGGTGAGAGTGGCCACGAAGCCGACGCCACAGGCGTCGCGCTCGTTGCGGGGGTCGTACATACCCTGCGCAGCAGGGCGAGCATCCATGAACGACCAGTTCTGGCCATTCACGGAATGCTGGGACGGCTGGCGCGGCGAACGCATCGGCTCTCCCGTCGTCGTCATGTGGCATGTGGCAAGTGCCGAGGGACGACGTTGGCCCTCTGCGGAGTGGCGAAATTTCGATGAGATTACATGATGGAGTCATTCCCGGGAACCGGATACTGCGTTCCAGCATGCGGACGCCATACGGGTGACGGCAGGCACCGTGGGGTCACGGTGGTGCTGCACACGAGTGACGGAAAGTGTGGGGGACCGAACGGGACAAGATCGGTCAGATCTGCGTCCATCGACCCTGGAGGGCGGGGAGAGCGGCTTCACTCGTCCCGCGATGTACCGCAGGCGTCATTGCCCACAGCGCTTACGGCTCATGCCCGGTGGTTAAGCATTCGAAACCAGCGAGTAACGGCTGCCTATGCGGCCCAACGCATAAGTAGCCGTGGCACTATCCTACGGCCGTTCCGATCAAGGTGCCCAGGGCGTACGTCACACCGGCCGCCGCGCCACCCAGCGCGAGCTGCCTGAGACCGCTGTACCACCAGCTCCGTGCGGTCACCTTGGCCACGACCGCACCACAGCCGAAGAGTCCGGCGAGCGCGAGGAGCACGGCCGGCCAGAGGGCGGCAGCACCCAGCAGGAAGGGCAGGACGGGCAGCAGGGCGCCGAGCGCGAACGACCCGAACGAGGACACGGCCGCGACCAGCGGCGACGGCAGATCGCCGGGGTCGATGCCGAGCTCTTCACGGGCATGGATCTCCAGGGCCTGCTCAGGATCCCTGGACAGCTGCCGGGCGACCTCCCGGGCCAGCTCGGGCTCGACACCGCGGGCCACGTAGAGTGCGGCGAGCTCGTCCTCCTCGTCCTGCGGGTGCTTGCGCAGCTCGCGCCGCTCGACGTCGAGCTCGGCCTCGACGAGTTCGCGCTGGGAGGCGACGGAGGTGTACTCGCCGGCGGCCATGGAGAAGGCGCCCGCGGCGAGCCCCGCGAGCCCGGTGATGACGATCGTCTGGTGACCGACGGACCCGCCGGCCACGCCGGTCATCAGGGCGAGGTTGGAGACGAGGCCGTCCATCGCACCGAAGACGGCGGGGCGCAGCCAGCCGCCGTTGACGTCGCGGTGCGTGTGGTTGTCACGGTGCGCCTCGTGCAGCGCGGCCTCGGTTTCGATGATGGCCATGCGGGGTCCCCCAGGAAGCTTAGCCAAAGCTAACTTTGGACGAGTTCTACTTTTCGACAACACAGAACCTACGCCCATAACTTCCTGGGCGCCAGCAAGGAAAGGCTGGGCTAACCTGCGGGTTTACCCTCGATCGCTCATTCGTGATCATGGCTGCTCATATGCCGCGTGGGTGATGCGGACCCCATGGAGGCACGCGCCGACCGAGTCCGTGGGACACATCCGCAAAGGGGGCTCCCAAGCCCCTGCTCGAAGGAGAGGCGGCCCATGGCATCCCTTGCCTGCACTCCCCCGCTCGCGGCGCCCGGGGGCGCCGCCGGGCCCCGCGAACGGGCCCGCGGCGCCCTGCTCGGCCTGGCCGTCGGCGATGCGCTCGGGGCACCCGCGGAGAACCTCAGGCCCTCCGAGATCCGCGCCCGCTGGGGCCGCATCACGGGATACGTCTCCGAGCGGCCGTGCGGCACGGACGACACCGAGTACGCGATCTTCTCGGGCCTGCTGCTGGCCCGGCACGGCTCGGCGCTCACCCCCGCCCATGTCGAGGGCGCCTGGCACGAGTGGATCGCCGACCGGGCCGAGGGGCCCTTCCGCGGGGCGGGCTTCAGTGAGCGCGGCACGCTGGAGAACCTGCGCCGGGGTCTTGCGGCCCCCATCTCCGCACAGCACCGCCACGCCTGGAGCGACGGCCTGGCGATGCGAGCGGCCCCCTTCGGCGTCTTCGCGGCGGGCCGCCCCGCCGAAGCGGCGCGGCTGGTGGCGATCGACGGCTCGGTCAGCCACGAGGGCGAGGGCATCTACGGCGGCCAGGCGGTCGCGGCGGGAGTCGCGGCGGCGATGGCGGGCGCCCCGCCCGCGGTGGTGATCGCCTCGGCCCTCGCGGTCGTCCCCGACGACTCCTGGACGGCCCGCTCCCTGCGCCGTGCGGTGACCGTGGCCCACCGCGGCGAACGGGCGGTGCGCTGCGCGGTGGTGATCGGCGGCTACCCGTGGACCGACCTGGCGCCCGAGGCGGTCGCCCTCGCCTTTGGTGCGTACGCGGCGGCCGACGGTGATTTCCGGGAGGCGGTCCTCACCGCGGTGAACATGGGACGGGATGCCGACACGACGGCGGCGGTGGCCGGCGCCCTCTCCGGCGCGACGCAGGGCCTGTCGGCCATCCCTCTGGAGTGGGCCTCGGCCATCGGCCCGGCCCGCGGCCGCTGCCTGCCGTCCATGGCGGGCCACCACATCCTGGACGTGGCGGAACTGCTGGTACCGGAGGAGGGGGGCAAGTGGGGGGCGGACGTGGTGATGCCGGGCTGCCTGCCGAAGGGGGTGACGCCCACCCCTCACCCGCCCGAACCAGCCACCACCGCGGGCCCCACCTCCCAACCGACCGAGGCACCCGCCGGGCCCGCCGCCCGCACAACCGAACCGCCCGCCGTCCCGGGCCCCACCTCCCAACCGACCGACGCACCCGCCGTCCCGGAACCGACTTCCCAATCGGCCAGGACACCCGCCCCCCTCGAACCCGCCGCCCGCGCGGCCGAGCCACCCGCCGTCCCAGCACCCGCCCCGCAACCCGCCGAACCAACCGCCACCCCAGACCCCACCCCCCAACCAACCAAGACACCCGCCGCCCTCGAACCCGCCACCCCCACGGCCGAGCCACCCGCCGTCCCAGCACCCGCCCCGCAACCCGCCGAGCCACCCACAGCCAGCGCCCCCACCCCTCGGCCGACCGAGACGCCCATCGCCCGCGCACCCGTCGCCCTCGAACCCGTAGCCCGGTCGGCCGACGTGCCCGCTCGTGTCGCCTCGGCCTCTCGGCCGGCCGAGCCGGCGGCCCCCTGTACGCCCGCCCCTCAGCCGAGCGAGTCGGGTGGTGGGTGGGCGGAGGTGCGGGGGGTCAGGGGGCGGAGCCCCCTGGTGGGGGCGGGGAACTCCGGGCATCCGGACAGCGAGCCCGTCTCATGACGCGCCGTATCGAGGGCCTGCTCCTCGGCCTCGCCGCGGGCGACGCCGCCGGCTGGCCCGCGGCCCGGCACCGAGCCTCCCGCATGCCCGAATGGACCCGCAGACTGACCCGCGAACTGGACACCTTCGCCGAGCAGAACGCGACCACCACCCTCCCCGTGCCGATCGCGCTCAACCAGCCCCCCGAACCCCTGCGCCTCGGCCCCTCCGACGACGCCGAGTGGGCGGCGTTCGCCGCGGAGGCGGTCCTGCGGGCCGGCGCCGACGACGTACTCGGCGACCTGAGCCGGGACCGTCGTATGCGCACCGCCATCGACCTCACCTGGACCGCCGTGGCCGCGGAGGTCGCCGCGGCCGCGGACCGAGCCCCCGAGATCGAGTCCGCCGTCCTCCCCCTGCGCGCCCGCATCTCCGTCCGCGCCGGCCTCGGCAACCTCGCCGCCGGACTGCGCCCGCCCGCCACCGGCCACGACAACCCGCACTACTTCGACGACGCGGCCTGCGTGCGCGCCTGCGTCCTCGCCGTGGCCCACCCCGGCGATCCGCAACGTGCCGCCGACCTGGCCGAGTTCGACGCCCGCTACACCCAGGACGGCGACGGTGTGCACGGCGCCCGGGCGATGGCGGCGGCCCTCGCGCTCGCCCTCACCGGAGCCGGCCCGGACACCTGTGTGGCGGCCGCGCTCGCCGAACTGCCCGCGCAGACGGAGATCGGCCGCAACACCCGCCACGCCCTCGCCCTGGCCGAGGAGGGCGAGTCGGCCTTCGCCCTCGTCCCGCTCCTGGAACACCAGATCGTCGACCACGTCTACAGCTACGGCATCGCCGCCGCCGAGACCGTCCCCGTCGCCCTGGCCCTGGCCACGGCGGCGCGGGGCCGTATCGCCGAGGCCGTCCCCGCCGCGGCCTGTCTGTCCCGGGTCGCGGACTCGGCCCCCGCGCTGGCGGGCGCGCTCACCGGCGCCCTCGGCGGCGGCGGCTGCGTGCCGTCCGCCTGGCGGGACGCCTGCCGCACCCTTTCCGGCTGCGCCCTGCCCCGCCTCACCGGCACCGACCTGGTGGAACTCGCCGGACTCCTGGAAGCCGTACAACGGGCCCGACCAGGAGGATGATTCGGGGCATGACGCCCATAGGAGAAGAAAGCAGCGGAGCGGGTCCGAACGGTCTCGACGGACGGATCACCGGAGCCCTGGTCGGGGCCGCCGTCGGCGACGCGCTCGGCGGCCCCGTCGAGGGCTACTCCCCCGAGCAGATCGCCGACCGGCACGGCGGCCGGGTCCACGGGATCGTCGGTCCCTGGCACGGCGACGCCTGGCGCACCGCCCGCCCCATCGCCCCGTACCACAAGGGCGACGGCCACGTCACCGACGACACCTTGATGACCCACGCGCTGGTACGGGTCTACGGCCGCGTCCGCGACCACCTGGACGCGTACGCCGTCGCCGACCACCTGGTGCCGGACCTGATGACCAACCCGCGCTGGATCCCGGAGCTGGAGGCCGAGACGCTGCCGCTGCAGCGCCTGTTCCTCGCCGAGAAATGGCTCGTGGCGCGGCTTGCCTACGGTCACGTGGATCCCCGGGAAGCGGGCGTCGGCAACATCGTCAACTGCGGGGCGGCGATGTACATGGCCCCCGTAGGCCTGGTCAACGCGGCCAACCCGGCCGCCGCCTACGCCGAGGCGCTGGACGTCGCGGGCGCGCACCAGTCGTCGTACGGCAGGGAGGCGGCCGGAGTCTTCGCCGCGGCCGTCGCCGCCGCCTGCGCGCCGGGCGCGACCCCGGAATCGGTCGTGACCGCCTGTCTGTCCCTGGCGCGGGACGGCACACGCACGGCGATCGAGAAGGTCTGCGAAGCGGCCCGCGGGCACCGGGAGTTCGAGTCGGCCCTGGCCCCGCTGCGCGCGGCGGTGTCCCCGTACGACACGGTCGGCCCCGACTACCGCGCCCCCTCCCTGGGCGCGCGCCGCCCCTCGCGTCTGCACTCCATCGAGGAACTCCCCGTCGCCCTGGGCATGGTGCTGGTGGCCGGCGGCGACTTCCGCCGGTCGGTCCTGGGCTCGGTCAACTACGGCCGGGACTGCGACTCGATCGCCGGCATGGCCGGTGCCCTGGCGGGTGCCCTGGGCTCCCCGGTCCCCGAGGACTGGGCGAGGGCGGTGGCGGAGGCGAGCCGTCTCGACCTGTGGGAACCGGCCCGCACGCTGGCGGAGGTCACCCGAGAGATCTTCGAACGGGACGTACGCCGCCGGCGCGCGCACGAGCGTGCCTTCGCGGCGCTCGGGGGCACGCCTGACGGCCTGCCTCTCCGCGACACGCCTCAGAGCTCGGCCCCGGGCGGCACGCCTCACAGCACGGCCCCCGGCGCCGCGCCCCGCAGCACGGCCCCCGGCGACAGGTCCCGGAGCATGGCGCTCGGAGGCACGGCATGCTCCGACTGACCTGGGTCCAGCCGGAGGACCTGCTCGGTCACGAACTCCGTCAGGCCCGCCTGGACGGCCGGGAGCCGTCGAGGATCGAGGCCCGGTGGCGCGCGGCAGGAGGCCTGGACGCCCCGGAACGGGCCGGTGCCTCCCCGGCACGGGCGTCCCGCTATCTGCGGCTGCTGGCCGAGGACCTGCTGGACGAACTCGCCGACCTGCCCAGCGCGCTGGCCGACGACGAGCCGACGGACCTGGCGGGGATCAGGGCGCTGTGCCCCGACTGGCCGAAGCCGCCGGGCACCCCCCGCCCGGCCCCCGGCCCGCTCGCCCTGGAGGCGGCCTGGCTGGGCCGGGCCGCCGGCTGTCTGCTCGGCAAACCCGTGGAGAAGCTTCCGCTGGACGGCATCCGCGCTCTTGCGCGGTCCACCGGCAACTGGCCCCTGTCCACGTGGTTCACGGCGCAGGGCGTCCCCGAGGACCTCCTCGCCCGCCACCCCTGGAACCGCCGCTCGGCCCCGTCCTGCCTCGCCGAGAACATCGACGGCATGCCCGAGGACGACGACCTCAACTACCCCCTTCTCAACCTCCTCCTCCTACGGCGCCACGGCAGGACCTTCACCACCGACGACGTGGCAAGGCTCTGGCTGGAGGAACTCCCTCCCGGCCGCGCCTTCACCGCCGAGCGCGTCGCCCTCCGCAACCTCCTCACCGGCATCGAACCCCCGCACACCGCCCGCCACCGCAACCCGTTCCGCGAATGGATCGGCGCCCTGATCCGCGCCGACATCCACGGCTGGACCAACCCCGGTGACCCCGCGGCCGCCGCCGAGCAGGCCCACCGCGACGCGGTCCTCACCCACACCGCCAACGGCGTCTACGCGGCGATGTTCACCGCTGCCACGCTCGCCGGGGCGGCGACGGGCAGCCAGGACGTCCACGCCTGTCTGCGCACCGGCCGCACCGTGGTCCCGCCCCGCTCCCGCCTGGCGAAGGCGATCGACCATGCCCTCCGCGCCGCCGCGCGGCACCGGGACTTCGACGATGTCGTGGACGAACTCCACGCCGCCTACTCCCCCACCCATCACTGGGTCCACGCCCTGCCCAACACCGCCCTGGTCGTCGCCGCCCTCACCCACGCGGACGGCGACTTCACCGGCTCCGTCTGCCGTGCGGTGTCCGGCGGCTGGGACACCGACTCCAACGGGGCGACCGCGGGAAGCGTCTGCGGCCTCCTCGCCGGCAGCCCGCCCGCGCTCCCGGACCGCTGGCGGGCCCCGCTGAAGAACCGCCTCGCCACCACCGTCGCCGACTTCGACGGCACCGGCTTCGACACCCTCGCCCACCTCACCCACCTGGAGGCGATCCGCCCATGACCCACATCGCCGTCCTCGGCAGCACGAACATGGACCTCGTCACCTATGTCGCCAAGGCCCCGCAGCGCGGCGAGACCGTGACGGGCCGGGATTTCCGCACGATCCCCGGCGGCAAGGGCTCCAACCAGGCGATTGCCGCGGCCCACGCCGGGGCCACCGTCTCGGTGATCGGCGCGGTCGGCAACGACGCGTTCGGCCTGCGCCTGCGCGACACCCTCGAACACTCCGGCGTGGACACCGACTTCCTGCGCACGGTCGAGGGGCCGTCCGGCACCGCGCACATCGTGGTGGACGACGAGGGCGGCAACTCCATCGTCGTGATCCCCGGCGCCAACGGCACCGTCGACCACCTCTCCCCCGGCGACGAGGGGCTGATCGCCTCCGCGGACGCCCTGCTGCTCCAGCTGGAGATCCCGCTGGCCGCGGTCGTCGCGGGCGCGCAGGCGGCCCGCCGGCACGGTGTGCGGACGATCCTCACCCCGGCCCCCGCCCAGCCGCTCCCGCCCGAACTCCTCGCCGCCACGGACCTGTTGATCCCCAACGAGTACGAGGCGGTCACCCTCACCGGCCGCACCGACCCGGGTGAAGCGGCAGCCGCCCTGCTGGAGCTGGTCCCGGAGGTGATCGTCACGCTCGGCGCGACCGGCAGCCTGTACCTGGCCCGGGGCGCCGAACGCATGGTGGTGCCCGCGCCCCGGGTGAAGGCCGTGGACTCCACCGGCGCGGGCGACACCTTCGTCGGCGCGCTCGCGGTGGCCCTCACCGAGGAGAAGCCCGTGCGGGAGGCCCTGTCCTGGGCGGCCGCCGCCGCGGCCCTGTCCGTGCAGCGGGAGGGGGCGTCGGCGTCGATGCCGTACCGCTCGGAGATCGAGGCGCAGTACACCGCATGAGCGAGAGCCCGACCACGAGCACAGACACAGACACCAGCACCGGCACCGGCACCGGCACCGGTACGGACAGAGGCGCTGGCGCAGGGACAGGCGCAGGCACCGTCGCGACGACAGCCAGGACGACACCCACGACGACGACTGCGACAACAACTGCCACAACGACCGCGGCGACAACCCTGACGACGACCGCGCCTACGCACCCGGGGATCCGGCCGCTCGACGGCCTGCGCGTCCTCGACCTGGCGACCCTCTTCGCCGGCCCCATGGCCGCCACCCTGCTCGGTGACTTCGGCGCCGAAGTGATCAAGGTGGAGCATCCGGACCGGCCCGACCCGTCCCGCGGCCACGGCCCGGCGAAGCACGGCGTCGGGCTGTGGTGGAAGGTGCTCGGCCGCAACAAGCGCGCCATCACCCTCGACCTGTCCAAGCCCGGCGGCCGGGCCACCCTGCTCCGCCTCGCCGCGACCGCCGACGTGGTGATCGAGAACTTCCGCCCCGGCACCCTGGAGAAGTGGGAGCTGGGCTGGGCGGAGCTGTCCGCCGCCAACCCGCGGATGGTCCTGGCCCGGGTCACGGCCTTCGGCCAGTTCGGCCCGTATGCGCACCGGCCCGGCTTCGGCACGCTCGCCGAGGCGATGAGCGGGTTCGCCGCGCTCACCGGCGAACCGGACGCGCCGCCGACGCTCCCGCCCTTCGGGCTCGCGGACTCCGTCGCGGCCCTGGCGACCGCCTACGCCGTGCTGACGGCCTTGGCGGCCCGGGACCGGACCGGCGCGGGGCAGGTCGTGGACATGGCGATCATCGAGCCGATCCTCGCCGTCCTCGGCCCCCAGCCCACCTGGTACGACCAGCTCGGACACGTCCAGGAACGCACCGGCAACCGGTCCGCCAACAACGCCCCGCGCAACACCTATCGCACCGCCGACGGCCGCTGGGTCGCCGTCTCGACCTCCGCCCAGTCGGTGGCGGAGCGGGTGATACGGCTGGTGGGCCGTGCGGAGCTGATCGAGGAGCCGTGGTTCGCCACGGGCGCGGAGCGTGCCGCGCACGCCGATGTGCTGGACGAGGCGGTGGGCTCCTGGATCGCGGCCCGCACCCGCGCCGAGGTCCTCGCCGCCTTCGAGAGGGCGGAGGCGGCGGTGGCCCCGGTCCAGGACGTACGGGACGTCATGGCCGACCCCCAGTACCGGGCCCTGGACACGGTCACCACCGTCGCCGACCCGGAGCTGGGCCCGCTGCGCATGCAGAACGTCCTCTTCCGGCTGTCCGCCACACCCGGCACGATCCGCTGGGCCGGGCGCCCGCACGGCGCCGACACCGACGCGGTGCTCACCGAGCTGGGCCTCACCCCGGCCCGCCTGCGGGCCCTGCGTGCGGAGGGCGCCGTATGACGCCGTTCCCGCTCACCTGGCTCTACGTCCCCGGCGACCGGCCGCAGGTGGTGACCAAGGCGCTGGCCGCGGGCGCCGACGTGGTGGTGATCGACCTGGAGGACGCGGTCGCCCCCGATCGCAAGGAGTACGCCCGGGCGGCCACCGCCGAGCGGCTGGGCGAGCCGCAGCCGGTCCCCGTCCACGTCCGCGTCAACGCCCTGGACGGCCCCTGGGCGTCCGCGGACCTCACGGCACTGGCCGCGCCGGCGGGGGTGGCCGGGCTGCGGGTGCCGAAGGTGACCTCCGCGGACGAGATCAGGCGGGTCGCCGCAATCACCCCGCTGCCCCTTTACGCCCTGCTGGAGTCGGCCCTCGGCATCGAGCACGCGTTCGCGATCGCCACCGCCCACCCGTCCCTGCGGGGTGTCTCCCTCGGTGAGGCAGATCTGCGGGCCGACCTGGGTGTCCGGGCCGACGCGGGCCTGGACTGGCCCCGTTCCCGGGTGGTCGTGGCCGCCCGCGCGGCAGGCCTCGCCCCGCCGCCGCAGTCCGTCCACCCCGACATCCGTGACCTGGAGGGTCTCGCCTCCTCCTGCGCCCACGGCCGCGCCCTGGGCTTCCTGGGCCGCGCGGCGATCCACCCGCGCCAGCTCCCGGTGATCCAGCAGGCGTACCTCCCCACGCCCGCGGAGATCGAGGAGGCGGAAACGATCATCAAGGCGGCGGCCGCGAACGAGGGCGCCCAGGCCCTCCCCGACGGCCGCTTCGTCGACGCGGCGGTGGTGGCGACGGCCCGGCGGACCCTGTCGCAGGCGCGCCGGGAGTGACCTCGCCGACCTCACGCTTCCCCGCCGGTCCCCGCCGCTTCCCCGCCGCTTTCCTCGGGTCGCCACCGGTGTCTGCCGGCCTCTGCCGCTCTCCTCAGGCCCCCGCCCGCCGTGACGGCAATCCCCCACGACGGCGGCGCCCCACAACGGCAGCGGCTCGCGACGACGGCGACCTGCGACGGCGGTGATCGGCGGCGGCGGTGATCGGCGGTGATCGGCGGTGCCGGACTCGCCGCGGCCGTCGTCAGGCGCCCCGGACACACTCCCGGACATACGCCGAGGGCGCCCGGACCCTGTGCGTGTGCGGCTGCTGCCGCATGGTCCTGGCGCCCTCGGTGTCGTACAGCGCGGTGTCAGCCCTTCTTCGCCGACTCCGCCTCGTCCTCCGCCTCGGCCTGCGCGGCCTCCGGCTCGGCCGTGTCCCCGGCGCTCTCCCCGGCCCCGGCCTTCCCGTCGGCCCCCGCCTTCCCGTCGGCCCCCGCCTTCGCGGTGGCCCCGGCCTTCGCGGTGGCCTCGGACTTCCCGTCGGCCTCCGTCTTCACAGCGGCCTCGGACTTCCCGTCGGCCTCCGTCTTCACAGCGGCCTCGGACTTCGCCTCGGTGTCCGGCTTCCCGTCGGCCTCGCCGTCGTCCTCGGCCGGCACGTCAAGGACGCCCGGTTCGACGACCGCTTCCCGGCCCGGGCGCTTCTTCGACGACACGACCATGTACACCACCGCCAGCAGGAAGACGATCAGCGCGGTCCAGTCGTTGAGGCGCAGGCCCAGGATGTGGTGGGCGTCGTCGACCCGCATGTACTCGATCCAGCCGCGGCCCACGCAGTACGCGGCGACGTACAGGGCGAACGCCCGGCCATGACCCAGCTTGAAGCGACGGTCGGCCCAGATGACGAGGAAGCCGACGCCGACGCACCACAGCGACTCGTACAGGAACGTCGGGTGGTAGTAGCCCGGCACCCGGCCGCCCTCGGAGGAGGTGATGTGCAGGGCCCAGGGCACGTGCGTCTCGCGTCCGTACAGCTCCTGGTTGAACCAGTTGCCCCAGCGCCCGATGGCCTGCGCGAACGCGATGCCGGGCGCGACGGCGTCGGCGTAGGCGGGCATCGGGACGCCCCGGCGCCGCGCACCGATCCACGCGCCGAGCGCGCCCAGGGCGATCGCGCCCCAGATTCCGAGGCCGCCCTCCCACACCTTGAAGGCGTCCACCCAGTCACGGCCCTCGCTGAAATACAGCTCGTAGTCCGTGATCACGTGGTAGAGCCGGCCGCCGACGAGGCCGAAGGGGACCGCCCAGACGGCGATGTCGGCAACGGTGCCGGCCCGCCCACCCCGGGCGATCCAGCGCTTGTTGCCGAGCCAGACGGCGACGAAGACGCCGATGATGATGCAGAAGGCGTAACCGCGCAGCGGAATGGGCCCGAGGTAGAGCACCCCGTGCGACGGGCTGGGAATGTAGGCAAGGTTCATGGCAAGGTCGACGCTACCGTGCCGGGCCGGGAGGGCGGCAAGCAGCCCGGCAACGGGTACATAACGGGGACGTGAGAAATGCCTACCCCTGGTTCGCCTGCTCCACCATCTGCTTCAGCTTCGCCGGGGTCAGCGTCTGGTCCTGGTAGATGTTCTTTCCGTTGAGCAGGACGGTGGGCGTGCTGCTGAAGCCGCCGGACTGGAAGGCCTTCTGCGACTTGTTCACCCAGCTGTCGTGGGCGCCGTCGTTGACGCACTTGCGGAACGCGGGGGTGTCGAGGCCGTTCACCTTGCCGGCCAGCTGGATCAGCTTGCCGTTGTCCGCGAAGGCGTCGTCGGTCTCCTTGGGCTGGTTCGCGTACAGCACGTCGTGGAAGTCGCGGAACTTTCCGGCGTTCTGGGCGCAGGCGGCCGCGTTGGCCGCGCGCAGCGAGCCGGTACCGCCGAGGTTGCCGTCGATCAGCCGGACCAGGTGGTACTCGATTCTGAGCTTGCCCGCGTCCTCCAGCTCGTGGAGCGTGGGCCGGTACACCGTCTCGAAGGCCTGGCAGGCCGGGCAGCGGAAGTCCTCCCAGACGGTGAGCGTCGCCTTGGCGTCGTTCTTGCCGACCGGAATCGCCAGGCTGTCCTTGCCCTGCGCGCCGGAGGGCGCCGCGACGGGGCCCGCGCTGCCGCCCTTGTCCTTGCCCGCGTTCGCGGCGATCACGCCGATCACCGCCGCCAGGCCGAGGACGCAGACGACGCTCGCGCCCACGATCAGCGTGCGCCGTCGCCTGTCCGCGGCCTTCTGCTTCTCGCGCTCGACCGCCAGCCGCTCCCGGGCGGTGCGCTTTCCGTCACGGTTCTTCTCGCTCACACCCCCAGAACGAACCGGGGAGGCACAGCGCGCCTCCCCGGCCTGAGGTCCACTCGTTCGAGTGACCGAATCTTCCGTTGCGAACGACTACGGACAGCTACGAACGACCACGAAAGAGTGGCGAACGCAGGACGAACAACTACGAGCGGTTACGACCGCCCTCGAACGCCCTTCGCCAGCTCCCCGGCGAGCGCACGCACCGCTTCGATGCCGGAGGCGTGGTCCGGGGCGTCCAGCATCCGCTTCACGAACGCCGAGCCGACGATGACGCCGTCGGCGAAGCCCGCGACCTCGGCGGCCTGGGTCGCGTTGGAGACGCCCAGTCCGACGCAGACCGGCAGCGCGGTGCCGGTGGCCCGGGTGCGTTCGACCAGGTCCTGGGCCTGCGTGCCGACGGACTCGCGGGTGCCGGTGACCCCCATCAGCGAGGCCGCGTAGACGAAGCCGCTGCCCGCCGCGGTGATCTGGGCGAGCCGCTCGTCCTTGCTGCTGGGCGCGACGACGAAGACGGTCGCGAGGCCGTGCTTCTCGGCGTGCTCGCGCCATAGCGCCGACTCCTGGACCGGCAGGTCGGGCAGGATGCAGCCCGCGCCGCCGGCCTCGGCCAGCTCGGCGGTGAAGCGCTCGACGCCGTAGCGGTCGATGGGGTTCCAGTACGTCATGACGAGCACCGGCTTGCCGGTGGCCGTGTGCGCCTCGCGGACCGTGCGCATCACGTCCGCGATCCTGACTCCGCCGCGCAGCGCGATGTCGTCGGCGGTCTGGATGACCGGGCCGTCGAGCACCGGGTCGCTGTGCGGCAGGCCGACCTCGACGATGTCGGCGCCGCCGTCGAAAGCGGCCTTGATCGCCTCGATGCCGCCGTCCACGGTCGGGAACCCGGCCGGGAGGTAGGCGATGAGAGCGGAGCGGCCCTCGGCCTTCGCGCCGGCGAGGGTGTCGCTCAGCAGCTGGATGGTGCCGTTCACTTGGCGTCCCCCTCGATCTCGGCGGTGTCGGCTTCGTTGGCGGCCACCTCGGCGTCCGTGTCGTAGAGGCCGAAGTAGCGCGCGGCGGTGTCCATGTCCTTGTCGCCGCGGCCGGACAGGTTGACCACGATCAGCCCGTCCTTGCCGAGCTCCCTGCCGACCTCCAGGGCACCGGCGAGGGCGTGGGCGCTCTCGATGGCCGGGATGATGCCCTCGGTCCGCGACAGCAGGCGCAGGGCCTGCATGGCGGCGTCGTCGGTGATCGCGCGGTACTCGCCGCGGCCGCTGTCGCGCAGGTAGGAGTGCTCCGGGCCGACGCCCGGGTAGTCCAGGCCGGCCGAGATGGAGTACGGCTCGGTGATCTGGCCCTCCTCGTCCTGCAGGACGTAGGAGCGGGAGCCGTGCAGGATGCCGGGCTCGCCCGCGGTCAGGGTGGCCGCGTGCTCGCCGGTCTCCACGCCGTGGCCTGCCGGTTCGCAGCCGATCAGGCGGACGCCCTCGTCGGGGATGAAGGCGTGGAAGAGGCCGATGGCGTTGGAGCCGCCGCCCACGCAGGCGACGGCGGCGTCGGGAAGCCGCCCGGCGCGCTCCAGGAGCTGTCGTCGCGCCTCGACGCCGATCACCCGGTGGAAGTCGCGGACCATGGCCGGGAAGGGGTGCGGGCCCGCGACCGTGCCGAACAGGTAGTGGGTGTGGTCGACGTTCGCCACCCAGTCCCGGAACGCCTCGTTGATGGCGTCCTTGAGCGTGCGGCTGCCGGACTTCACGGCGACCACCTCGGCGCCGAGCATGCGCATCCGGGCCACGTTGAGGGCCTGGCGCTCGGTGTCCACCTCGCCCATGTAGACGGTGCAGTCGAGGCCGAAGAGGGCGCAGGCGGTCGCGGTGGCGACGCCGTGCTGGCCGGCGCCGGTCTCCGCGATGACACGGGTCTTGCCCATGCGCCTGGTGAGCAGGGCCTGGCCGAGAACGTTGTTGATCTTGTGGGAGCCGGTGTGGTTGAGGTCTTCCCGCTTGAGGAAGACGCGGGCACCGCCGGCGTGCTCCGCGAACCTCGGTACCTCGGTGAGGGCGCTGGGCCGGCCGGTGTAGTTGACGAGCAGGTCGTCGAGTTCACGGGCGAACTCGGGGTCGGCCTTGGCCTTGTCGTACTCGACGGCCACCTCGTCCACGGCGGCGACGAGGGCCTCCGGGATGAACTTGCCGCCGAACGCGCCGAAGTAGCCCTCGGTGCTGGGCACCTGACCGGTGAGGTCGGGGATGAAGAACTCGCTGGGCATACGGATACCTCGCAGGGGCTGGGCCCCGGTTGAAGGACGGGGTACGGGTACGCGTGCGCTGCTCCGGGGACGCTTTCCCACCCACCCGCCCTCGCTGTCGGCAGGGGCGGACAGAACCCTGAGCACTGCTGTCCACAGGCCGGCCGAGTCACGGCTCCGGTGAGCCACGTCCGGCGACCGAGTCGCAAACCCGTCGGGTCACTCCTCGACCGACCGGATCGCAAGCCCGCCGGACCGCTCCCCGGCCAACCGGGTCACAACCCCATCGGGCCACTCCCCGACCGACCGAGACACAACCCCATCGGGCTGCTGTTCAGCCGACCGGGTCGGGAACCTGCCGGGTCGCTCTCCGGCCGACCGGGTCGGGTGGTGGGTGCGCAGAGGGCCGGAGGGTCGGGAGACGGAGTCTCCCGAGCGGTCCGGGCGCCAGGAGCACGGATCAACCGGCATTCACAGCAGAACGTCGGCTCAGCGCGCGCACGCGGCGCCGCGCCATCGCATGCCGTTCACTTGGCCGGGCTCGTCACCGATCACATAGCGGACCCGCCGTCCGTGCACCCGTCGTGCGGGGGCACGGCAGCCTCGGGGCCGGCAGCCGCGCGCGAGGCGGGCATACGGGTCCCGCGTCGCCGGGGTGATCGGAAGCATCATCGCAGGTCAGCCTGTCGGCAGCTCAGCCCCGCCCGTGCCGCAGCGCGGGGTGCTCGCCCGCGGCGACCAGGTCGGAGACGGCGGCCTTCGGGTCACGGCCGGTGACGAGGGACTCGCCGACCAGGACCGCGTCCGCGCCGGCGTTCGCGTAGGCGATCAGGTCGTGTGGTCCGCGCACTCCGGACTCCGCGACCTTCACGATGTTCTCGGGGATCTCGGGGGCGACCCGCTCGAACGTGCCGCGGTCGACCTCAAGGGTCTTGAGGTTGCGCGCGTTGATGCCGATGATCCGCGCACCCGCGTCGACGGCCCGCTCGGCCTCCTCCTCGTCGTGCACCTCGACGAGCGGGGTGAGTCCGATGGACACCGCTCGCTCGATCAGCGACTCCAGGGCCGGCTGTTCGAGGGCGGCGACGATCAGCAGGGCGAGGTCGGCCCCGTAGGCCCGGGCCTCCCACAGCTGGTACGACGTGACGATGAAGTCCTTGCGCAGCACCGGGATGTCCACGCGCGCGCGGACGGCCTCCAGGTCCGCCAGCGAGCCGCCGAAGCGGCGCTGTTCGGTGAGCACGGAGATGACGGCGGCGCCGCCGGCCTCGTAGTCCGCGGCGAGCCCGGCCGGGTCGGCGATCGCGGCCAGCGCGCCCTTGGAGGGGCTGGAGCGCTTGACCTCGCAGATCACCTTGACCCCGTCGCCCTTGAGCGCGGCCACCCCGTCCTTGGCGGCGGGGGCCTTCGCCGCACGCTCCTTGAGCTCGTCGAGGCTGACGCGTGCCTGCCGCTCCGCGAGGTCGGCACGGACTCCGTCGATGATCTCGTCGAGCACACTCACGCGAGCGGCCCCCTTTCAGACGGTTGTTCCTCCGGGTTTTGAAAACCCTTGGTCACTGCGATGGTATCCGGAGCTGCACGAAGGCCCTGCATCCGCTCCATTTCGGTCCCACCACCTGGACATTGCGTGGACGATCAGGGATGCAGCCAGCTGCCGAAGGGCAGGTTCCGGACCACGGTGAAGACCAGCAGCAGCGCGCCGGCGGCCCACAGCTGCGCAGGTCCCGGCTCGAACCGCATCGGCCGACCGCGGACCGTGCGGACCGTCCAGACGGTCCACAGCACGGCGAAGCCCAGGTAGGCGGCCACGCCCGCCGCGTTGTCCCGCAGGGCGGCGAGGAAGTCTCCGTGGACGAAGGCGTGCGCGCTGCGCAGTCCGCCGCAGCCCGGGCAGTACAGGCCGGTGAACCGGTACAGGGGGCACACCGGGTAGTGGCCGGGCTCGTTGGGATCGACGGTGCCGACGTAGGCGAAGGCGCCGGCGACGGCGGCGAGCAGCCCGGCCGGGACGGCGAGGCGCCGCCACGGCGAGGCGGACGGAGCCGTGTACGGGACGGCCTGCGGAGTCAGCGGCGGTGCCGTGCTGCTGTCGGCGTTCACACCCGCATTCTGCCCCGGGAGCCGCCCGAACGCGCGCGAGGGGCGGCCGGCGCCCTCTCGGGTGCCGGCCGCCCCTCGCGGGAAGAGCTCGGGCTCAGCTCTCGGCGCCGGCCGGCTCACGGGTCGCGGCGGGGGCCGTGCGGGAGAGGGCCTGCGCCTGCTGCTTCGGCTGGCCGAGGCCCATGGAACGCATGACGGCGCCCACGACACCGCCGAGGACCACGATCGCCATGCCGGCCCAGAAACCGAGCGGGTTGGCCATCACCATGAAGGCGCCGGCGACGCAGAAACCGATGATGGCGATGGTGACGCCGGTCCAGGCGGCCGGGGTGTGTCCGTGGCTGGTGCCCGCCATGACTTGCTCCTCGTTGCTGTGTACGTGTCGTAGTTCGAGTCGTACGTGTCGTACGGTTCCGAGCCCGCCCGTCACTGTCCGAGCCGGACGCTCGTCGTCCATTGTCCCGTACGCACCCGCGTGCCGGACGCGGGGGTGGCGTCTGGTTCGCCACATCCGGGGACGGCCGGCCAGATCCGCTGACGGCCGACGGCGACAGGGACGGGCGACGGTGTCCGCGGGCACGGCCCACGGTGTCCCCGGCGGGCAGGACGACGGCATCCGCGGACCCGGCCCACGGCATCCGCGCACACGGCCGACGGCGTCCGCGGGCATGGTCCCGGCTCAGGCGCCGGTCGGGTCCTCGCCGCGGTCCAGGGCCTTCCAGATCTCCTCGGGGCGCTCGGGATCGACCGGGCGGGCCTTGCGCCGCGGGCGGTCGGCGCCGCGCTCGTAGCGGCCGGACATCGCGGGCCACAGCCGGCCGTAGCGCAGGGCGAGCAGCCCGGCGAGCAGGATCAGGACGCCGGCGGCGGCGGCGACGTACGGCCAGCCGGTGTGGCTGAGGGCGGCGACCGTGGCGGAGGTGTTGCCCGTGGTCTGCGCGGCCTTCTCGTCCAGCGCGGAGCTGTCGGAGGCCCCGACGAGCGCGGCGACGACGATGCCCGCGCCGGAGAGCGCGAGCACCGCGGCGACGACGAAGCGGCCTGCCCTGCGCACGGCGAAGACGGCGACGAGCGCGGCGAGGCCCACTATGGCGAGGGCCGCGGGGATGCCCGTGACATCGCTCCCCCTGGCGGTCAGCGGGAACGTGCCGCCGGCCACCGAGGCGGTGCCTTCCGCCCAGCGCTGGCGGGTGGCGAGCAGTGCCACGGCCGCGCCGAGCGCACCGCACATCAGGGCCACGGCAAGGCTCCGCCGGCCGGACCGGGCGGGTGCGGCGGCTTCGGAACGGGGGTGAGGTACGGCAGTCACGTACTCCACTATCGCCTGAACCCCGGGCGAACCGTCACCCGGGGTTCATCTCGGGCCGGTCAAGCCTTGGCGAGGCGGTTGGCCGTGTGCACGGCCCGCAGTACCGCCGCCGCCTTGTTGCGGCACTCCTGGTCCTCGGCGACCGGGTCGGAGTCGGCGACGATGCCCGCGCCGGCCTGGACGTAGGCCGTGCCGTCCCGGAGCAGGGCCGTGCGGATGGCGATGGCCGTGTCGGAGTCGCCGGCGAAGTCGAGGTAGCCGACGCAGCCGCCGTACAGGCCGCGCCGGGACGGCTCCAGCTCGTCGATGATCTGCATCGCGCGGGGCTTGGGGGCGCCGGAGAGGGTGCCCGCCGGGAAGCAGGCGGTCAGCACGTCGAACGCGGTACGGCCGTCCGCGACCTCGCCGGTGACCGTCGAGACGATGTGCATGACGTGGGAGTAGCGCTCGATGGACATGAAGTCCACGACCTCCACCGAGCCGGGCGCGCAGACCCGTCCGAGGTCGTTGCGGCCGAGGTCGACCAGCATCAGGTGCTCGGCGCGCTCCTTGGGGTCGGCGAGCAGTTCCTCGGCGAGCGCCTGGTCCTCCTGGGGCGTGGCGCCGCGGTGCCGGGTGCCGGCGATGGGGTGGACCATCGCCTGCCCGTCCTCGACCTTCACCAGGGCCTCGGGGGACGAACCGACGACGTCGAACCCGTCGAACCGGAAGAGGTACATGTACGGCGAGGGGTTGGTCGCCCTGAGGACCCGGTACACGTCCAGCGCGCTCGCCGTGCACGGGGTCTCGAAGCGCTGGGACGGCACGACCTGGAAGGCCTCGCCCGCGCGGATGCGCTCCTTGACGTCCTCGACGGCCGCCTGGAAGTCGGGGCCGCCCCACAGGGCGGTGTACTCGGGCAGCTCGGAGGGCGGCAGGACGGCCGGGGGCTGGGCGACCGGGCGGGAGAGGTCCGCCTCCATCGCGTCGAGGCGGCCCACGGCGTCCGCGTACGCCTCGTCCACGCCGGTGTCGAGGTCGTTGTGGTTGATCGCGTTGGCGATCAGCAGGACCGAGCCCTCCCAGTGGTCCATGACGGCGAGGTCGCTGGTCAGGAGCATGGTCAGCTCGGGCAGCTGCAGGTCGTCCCGCTCGCCGGGGCCGATCTTCTCCAGGCGGCGCACGATGTCGTAGCCGAGGTAGCCGACCATGCCGCCGGTGAAGGGCGGCATGCCCTCCTGGTGCGGGGTGTGCAGGGTCTGGAGGGTGGCGCGCAGGGCCGCGAGCGGGTCGCCGGACGCGGGGACGCCGACGGGCGGGGTGCCGAGCCAGTGGGCCCGGCCGTCCCGGGCGGTCAGTGTGGCGGCGGAGCGCACGCCCACGAAGGAGTAGCGGGACCAGGAGCGGCCGTTCTCCGCGGACTCCAGCAGGAAGGTGCCGGTGCGCTCGGCGGCGAGCTTGCGGTAGAGCGCGACCGGGGTGTCGCCGTCGGCGAGGAGTTTGCGCGTGACCGGGATGACGCGCCGGTCGGTGGCGAGCTTGCGGAAGGTCTCTAGGTCCATGGCGGCTGACCTTACTGATCCGCGGCCGGTGCGCCGGAACCGGCGCCGCGGCCGCCGTCCTTGAGCAGGACGTCCTCGTCGAAGCAGGTGCGCGCGCCGGTGTGACAGGCGGCGCCCACCTGGTCGACCTTGACCAGCAGGGTGTCGGCGTCGCAGTCCAGGGCGACCGACCTGACCCACTGGACGTGGCCGGAGGTGTCGCCCTTGACCCAGTACTCGCTGCGGCTGCGCGACCAGTAGGTGCAGCGGCCCGTGGTGAGCGTGCGGTGCAGTGCCTCGTCGTCCATCCAGCCGAGCATGAGCACCTCTCCGGTGTCGTACTGCTGGGCGATGGCGGGCACGAGCCCGTCGTCGCTGCGCTTGAGACGCGCGGCGATCTCCGGGTCGAGGCTGCTGGGCGGCGGCGTGCTGGTCATGGATG
Organism: Streptomyces sp. NPDC007971; assembly: GCF_042958635.1. Lineage (NCBI taxonomy): Bacteria > Bacillati > Actinomycetota > Actinomycetes > Kitasatosporales > Streptomycetaceae > Streptomyces > Streptomyces sp. NPDC007971. Next base: position 122,935 of record NZ_JBIBJK010000005.1, on the reverse strand, counting down.
CCATTGTGCCGCGCCCCACCGACAGTGACGGTCCGTGTCCACTGGTTGAACGCAGCGGTGCGGGGGCGCGCCGTGCGCGGCGGCCGGACGACGGGTGGGCGGACCTGGTGTGTGGTCGTACGCTGATCTCATGTCGACCTTCGCCCAGCGTGAACGGCTGCTGCTCGCCGACCTCTTGGAGACCACCGGTCCGGACGCCCCGACCCTCTGCGAGGGTTGGCGCACGCGTGACCTCGCCGCGCACGTGGTGGTGCGCGAGCGGCGGCCGGACGCCGCCGGCGGCGCGCTGATCAAGCCGCTGGCGCCGCGCCTGGAGAAGGTGATGAGCGAGTACGCCGCGAAGCCGTACGAGGAGCTGATCCAGCTGATCCGGACGGGCCCGCCGCGCTTCTCGCCCTTCCAGCTCAAGCAGGTCGACGAGGCGGCCAACATCGTGGAGTTCTACGTCCACACCGAGGACGTCCGCCGCGCCCAGCCGGACTGGACGCCGCGGGAGCTCGACCCGGTCTTCCAGGAGTCCCTGTGGTCCCGTCTGGAGCGCACCGCCCGCCTGCTGGGCCGGGGGGTGCCGACGGGCCTCGTCCTGAGGCGTCCGGACGGCCAGACGGCCGTCGCCCACCGGGGTGCTCCGGTGGTGACGGCGACGGGCGAGCCGTCGGAGCTGCTGATGTTCGCGTTCGGACGGCAGAGCGCGGCGAAGGTCGTGCTGGAGGGCGACGAGGACGCGATCGCCAAGCTGCACGAGTCGAAACAGCTGGGCTTCTGAGAGGAGCGCCGCCGTGATCAAGGTCGCGATGACCAGCGTGTTCGTGGACGACGTGGCCAAGGCGCACGCCTTCTACACCACGGTCCTCGGCTTCGAGACCCGCACCCGCATGGACCTGGGCGAGGGCACGCTGTTCCTCACGGTCGGGGCGCCCGAGGGGGCCCAGCCGGAACTCCAGCTGCTGCTGGAGCCCGGCCAGGGGCCCATCGCGGAGCCGTACCGCACGGCACTGTACGAGGCGGGTATCCCGTGCATCGTCTTCTCCGTGGACGACATCGGTGCGCAGTACGAGCGGCTGCGCGGCCTCGGCGTGCGGTTCACGCATCCGCCGCAGGAGCAGGGCCCGGTGCTCGCGGCGGTGCTCGACGACACGGTCGGCAACCTGGTGCAGCTGGTCCAGCCGAGGACATGAGGGCCGGGCGGTTCCGGGCGCCGGAGCGGCCGGGCCCTTCCCGGCGCCGCAGTCAGCCGGGCGGTTGCGCCCGGCAGGGCCGGCCGGGCAGTTCCGCGCGGCGCAGAGGGCCGGAGCACAGGCCGTACGCGCCGCCCAGGCCGCACAGCGCCGCGCTGACGACGAACACCGGGCCGGTGCCCCACAGGCCGATCGCGGCGCCGGTCAGCGGGAAGGTGAGCGGCGCGACGCCGAGGCTGAAGAAGTTCGACACCGAGGTCACCCGGCCGGCGTAGGCCCGGTCGGACCTGGCCTGCAGGAGTGCGCCGCACAGCACGCCGTTCAGTCCGGAGACGAGACCGATGCACAGGGCGACCGCGGCGGCCGCCGCGACGTACGGCATGAAGGCGAGCGCGCCGATGGCGACGGCGCTGACGACGCCGGACACGGACAGGACGAGTCCCGCACGCGGGAGGTGCCCCCGGGCGGTGAGCAGCAGCGAGACGGCCCCGGCGCCCGTGCCGAACCCCGCGAGCACCCAGCCGACGCCCCCGGCGCCCCAGCCGCGTTCGTCGGCGAGGAGGGTCAGGCCGACGTTGAGCGGCCCGACGAAACCGAGGTCGCTGAGTGCGATGACGACGATCAGCGAGCTGAGGAGGCGGTCTCCGCGCAGATAGCGCAGGCCGTCGGTGAGCCGGCTCCACGCGGTGCCACGCTCGGGTGTGTCGTCCGCGGGCGGCTCCGCCACGCGCACGGCGAACAGGAGCGGCAGGGAGACGGCGAAGAGCAGCCCGGCCAGGCCGAATGCCGTCGCCGAGCCCCCGAGCGCCACGCCGAGGCCGCCGAGCGGGGCGCCGACGACGGCTGCCAGCCGGACCGCGAGTCCCCGCATACCGTGCACCCGGGCGAGTTCTCCGCGCCCCGTGATCCGGGGCGGCAGTGCGCCGAGCGCGGGCATCATGACGGCGTCGACCGCCCCGAAGACCAGGGCCAGTGCGGCCAGCGGCCACAGGCCCGGGCGCCCCACGAGCAGCAGGGCGGCGACCGCGAGGACCGCGGCACAGCGCACGGCGCCGCTGCCGATCAGCACCCTGCGGGGACCGTACCGGTCGGCGACCACTCCCCCGCCCAGCATCAGCAGAGCCCGGGGGACGGCGCTCAGCGCGGTGACCAGACCGGCCTGTGCGGGCGTCCCGGCCTGGACGGCGGCCCAGGACAGGGCGAGGTAGTAGACGTTGTCGCCGACGGCGGACGAGGCGTACGCGCCGAGCCAGCGCAGGACGTTGGGGTCGCGGTGGGCGGCGTGCTGTGCGGTGACGGAGGGGGCGGTGGCGGTGGCGGTGGCGTGCACCGTGGCGGTCGTTCTCGTGGTCACGTCGGTCCTCTCAGGTCCGGAACGGGAACGCGTACGTGTGCACCGCGACGGTCTCGCGGCCCTCGGTGTCACCGGCGGTGTCGGCGGCCCGGCCCTGCGCGTCGTACCTGCGCACCAGGGCGAGCATCTCCTTGTTCAGCTCGGCCAGTTCGGCCGCCGTCAGCCGCAGGACCGCCTCGGAGGACTCCGCGGCGGCGTTCCACTCCTTGCCCCAGTGGGACCGCTCGTCGAGGAAGCGCCGGTACATGCCGGCACGCTGTTCGAAGAAGAGCCGGCTGGCAGCGGTGTGCGCGGCCGCCTTCTCCGGGGCGTCCCGGAAGTCCTCGTCGCGGATGCTCACGCCGTCGGAGGCGGGCTGCCACCAGCGCTCCCGGCCGTCCCCGCTCTGCGGCTCGGCCTCCTCGATGAGCCCGTGCTCGGCGAGTTTGCGCAGGTGATAGCTGACCAGGGACACGGCCTCGTCGACCTGTTCGGCCAGGTGCGAGGCGGTCGCGACCCGGGCGACGGTCAGGCTCCGGTAGAGCTTCATCCGCAGCGGGTGGGCCAGCGCCTTGAGCGTGCCCAGGTCGGTGATCGGGCGGTCTCTCTCCTTGCCTGTCATGCACCCACCGTAGATACGCAAGGAAAATTGCACAACATATTTTGCGCAACTTCTCTTTCGTATCTGTCCGAGCAAAAGCCCCGGCCGCCCGGAGGCGTCCGGGGCCGGGGCTCGACGGCTCAGGGCGGGGTCACCGCACGGGGTGGCCCGCCTCCCGCAGCGCCTGCTTGACCTCGCCGATGCGCAGGTCACCGAAGTGGAAGACGGAGGCCGCGAGGACCGCGTCCGCGCCCGCGCCGACGGCGGGCGGGAAGTCGGCCAGCTTGCCGGCGCCCCCGGAGGCGATGACCGGGACGGTGACGTGCCCCCGCACGGCCGCGATCATCTCCAGGTCGTAGCCGTCCTTGGTGCCGTCCGCGTCCATGGAGTTGAGCAGGATCTCCCCCGCGCCCAGCTCGGCGGCCCGGTGCGCCCATTCGACCGCGTCGATGCCGGTGCCCTTGCGGCCGCCGTGGGTGGTCACCTCGAAGGTGCCCGCCGGGGTGCGCCGCGCGTCCACGGACAGGACCAGCACCTGACGGCCGAACCGCTCCGCGATCTCACGGATCAGGTCCGGCCGGGCGATCGCGGCCGTGTTCACGCCCACCTTGTCGGCGCCCGCCCGCAGCAGCTTGTCGACGTCCTCGGCCGTACGGACCCCGCCGCCGACGGTCAGCGGGATGAACACCTGCTCGGCGGTGCGGCGCACCACGTCGTAGGTCGTCTCCCGGTTACCCGAGGACGCGGTGATGTCCAGGAAGGTCAGCTCGTCGGCGCCCTCGGCGTCGTACACCTTGGCCATCTCGACGGGGTCGCCCGCGTCGCGCAGGTTCTGGAAGTTGACGCCCTTGACGACCCGGCCGTTGTCCACGTCCAGGCAGGGGATGACTCGTACCGCCAACGTCATGCGGATGCTCCTCGGAACGCCTCCACCTCGACCTCGACGACCAGACTGGGGTCGACGAAGCCGGAGACGATGATCATGGATGCGGCGGGCCGCACGGTGTCGAACAGCTCCTTGTGAGCGCGGCCGACCTCGTCGACGTCCCGGGCGTGCGTGAGGTACATGCGCGTGCGCACGACGTCGTCACGGCCGAGCCCCAGCTGCCCGAGCGCCGCCAGGGCGACATTGAAGGCGTTGACCGCCTGCTCGTACGGGCCGCCCCCGGCGATCTGGCCGTCCACGATGGACGTGCAGCCCGAGACCAGGACCAGGCCGCTCGGCAGCTCCACCGCACGGGAGTAACCGAACTGCTCCTCCCAGGGTGCGCCGGTCGTCACGCGGCGTACGTCACTCACCGGGCTACCGCCTCCAAGGCCTCTTCCAAGGTGAACGCCTTGGCGTACAGGGCCTTCCCGACGATGGAGCCCTCGACACCGAGGGGTACCAGCTCGGCGATGGCACGGAGGTCGTCCAGGGACGACACGCCGCCGGAGGCCACGACCGGGCGGTCGGTGGCGGCGCAGACGTTCTTCAGCAGCTCCAGGTTCGGGCCCTGGAGGGTGCCGTCCTTGGCGATGTCGGTGACCACGTAGCGGGCGCAGCCCTCCTTGTCGAGCCGCTCCAGCGTCTCGTAGAGGTCGCCGCCGTCGCGGGTCCAGCCGCGGCCGCGCAGGGTCGTGCCGCGCACGTCGAGGCCGACGGCGATCCTGTCGCCGTGCTCGGCGATGACCCTGGCGACCCACTCGGGGGTCTCCAGGGCGGCGGTGCCGAGGTTCACCCGGGTGCAGCCGGTGGCGAGGGCGGCGGCGAGGGTGTCGTCGTCGCGGATGCCGCCGGACAGCTCCACCTTGATGTCCATCGCCCGGGTGACCTCGGCGATCAGGTCCCGGTTGTCCCCCGTGCCGAACGCGGCGTCCAGGTCGACCAGGTGCAGCCACTCGGCGCCGGAGCGCTGCCAGGCGAGGGCCGCCTGAAGCGGGGAGCCGTAGGACGTCTCGGTCCCGGACTCGCCGTGCACGAGGCGGACGGCCTGGCCGTCGCGGACGTCGACGGCGGGGAGGAGTTCGAGCTTGGCCATGGTCTACAGGCTTCCGATCCAGTTGGTGAGGAGCTGGGCGCCGGCGTCGCCGGACTTCTCGGGGTGGAACTGGGTGGCCCACAGGGCGCCGTTCTCCACGGCGGCCACGAAGGGCTTCCCGTGCGTCGCCCAGGTGACCTTGGGGGCCGCGATCAGCGGGTTGTGCGACTCAAGGCTCCAGTCGTGGACCGCATAGGAGTGCACGAAGTAGAAACGGGCGTCCGCGTCCAGGCCGGCGAACAGCTCCGAGTCGGCGGGTGCCTCGACGGTGTTCCAGCCCATGTGGGGCACGACGTCGGCCTGCAGCGGCTCGACCGTGCCGGGCCACTCGTCCAGGCCCTCGGCGTGGACGCCGTGCTCGATGCCGCGCGCGAACAGGATCTGCATGCCGACGCAGATGCCCAGCACCGGACGCCCGCCGGACAGCCGGCGGTCGACGACCCAGTCGCCGCGCGCCGCGCGCAGACCCTGCATGCAGGCGGCGAAGGCGCCGACGCCCGGCACCAGCAGGCCGTCGGCGTTCATGGCCTTGTCGAAGTCACGCGTGATCTCGACGTCGGCCCCCACGCGCGCGAGGGCGCGTTCGGCGGAACGGACGTTGCCGAAGCCGTAGTCGAAGACGACCACTCGCCTGGAAGGGCTCAATTCCACACCTCCAGCCGCATGACACCCGCGACCAGGCACATGGCCGCGCCGATGGAGAGCAGCACGATGAGGCTCGTGGGCATCTTCTGCTTGACGAAGGAGATGATGCCGCCGACGAGGAAGAGACCGACGACGATCAGGATCGTGGACAGACCGTTCATGGGTTTACAGCGCGCCCTTCGTCGACGGGAGGATGCCGGCCGCACGCGGGTCGCGCTCGCTGGCGTACCTGAGGGCCCGGGCCAGCGCCTTGAACTGGCACTCCACGATGTGGTGCGCGTTGCGCCCGTAGGGCACGTGCACGTGCAGCGCGATCTGCGCCTGGGCGACGAAGGACTCCAGTATGTGCCGGGTCATCGTCGTGTCGTACTCGCCGATCATCGGCGCCATGTTCTCGGGCTCGGTGTGCACGAGGTAGGGGCGGCCGGACAGGTCGACGGTGACCTGGGCGAGGGACTCGTCCAGCGGGACCGTGCAGTTGCCGAAGCGGTAGATGCCCACCTTGTCGCCGAGCGCCTGCTTGAAGGCGGCGCCGAGCGCGAGGGCGGTGTCCTCGATGGTGTGGTGGGAGTCGATGTGCAGGTCGCCGTCGGTCTTCACGGTCAGGTCGAACAGACCGTGGCGGCCGAGCTGGTCGAGCATGTGGTCGTAGAAGCCGACGCCGGTGGCGATGTCGGTCCTCCCTGTGCCGTCGAGATCGATCTCGACCAGGACCGACGTCTCCTTGGTGGTGCGTTCGACTCTTCCGACGCGCAGATCGCGAGTCATGCCTCAAGCTCCTTCTTGACTTCACGTACCGCGTCGAGGAACGCGTCGTTCTCTTCGGGGGTTCCGGCGGACACCCTGAGCCAGCCCGGTACGCCGTTGTCCCGGACCAGGACGCCCCGGTCGAGGATCCGCTGCCAGACGTCGTGGGCGCTGTCGAACCGGCCGAACTGCACGAAGTTCGCGTCGGACTCGATGACGTCGTAACCACTCGCGCGCAGCTCGGCGACCAGCCGGTCCCGCTCCGCCTTGAGCTGCTCGACGTACTTCAGCAGCGTGTCGGTGTGTTCCAGGGCGGCCAGGGCGGTCGCCTGGGTGATGGCCGACAGGTGGTACGGCAGCCGGACGAGCTGGACGGCGTCCACGACCGCGGGGTGCGCGGCGAGGTAGCCGAGGCGCAGCCCCGCGGCGCCGAACGCCTTCGACATGGTGCGGGAGACGACCAGGTGCGGGCGGCCCTCCAGCAGCGGCAGCAGCGAGTCGCCGTGGCTGAACTCGATGTAGGCCTCGTCCACGATCACCATCGACGGCCGGGCCGCCTGCGCCGCGTCGTACAGCGCGCGGACCGTCTCGGGCGGGACCGCGTTGCCCGTGGGGTTGTTGGGGGTGGTGATGAAGACGACGTCGGGCCGGTGCTCGGCGACGGCCCGCTCGGCCGCGGCGAGGTCGATCGTGAAGTCCTCGCTGCGCGGGCCCGGGATCCAGCCCGTCCCCGTGCCGCGCGCGATGAGCGCGTGCATCGAGTACGACGGCTCGAAGCCGAGGGCCGTGCGGCCCGGTCCGCCGAAGGTCTGCAGCAGCTGCTGGATGACCTCGTTGGAGCCGTTGGCGGCCCAGACGTTCTCGATGCCGAGCGGGTGCTTTCCGGTCTTCGTCAGGTACTTGGCCAGCTCGGTACGGAGCTCGACCGCGTCGCGGTCCGGGTAGCGGTTCAGGTGCCGGGCGGCCTCGCGCACCCGCTGCGCGATCCGCTCGACCAGCGGCTCGGGCAGCGGGTACGGGTTCTCGTTCGTGTTCAGCCGTACGGGCACGTCCAGCTGGGGCGCGCCGTAGGGGGACTTGCCGCGCAGCTCGTCCCGTACGGGGAGATCGTCGATTCCGAAGCTCACTTGCTCGCCGGTACCTTCCAGCCGAACCTCGCCTTGACCGCCGCCCCGTGCGCGGGCAGGTCCTCCGCCTCCGCCAGCGTCACCACGTGGTGCGCGACCTCGGCCAGCGCGTCCTTCGTGTAGTCGACGATGTGGATGCCGCGCAGGAAGGACTGGACGGACAGACCGGAGGAGTGGCACGCACAGCCGCCGGTGGGCAGGACGTGGTTGGACCCGGCCGCGTAGTCGCCGAGCGAGACCGGGGCCCAGGGGCCGATGAAGATCGCGCCGGCGTTCCTGACCCGGTCGGCGACCCGGGCGGCGTCGGCGGTCTGGATCTCCAGGTGCTCGGCGCCGTACGCGTCGACCACCCGGAGACCTTCCTCGATGCCGTCGACCAGCACGATCGCGGACTGCCTGCCCGCGAGGGCCGGGCGGATCCGGTCATCGACGTGCTTGGTGGCCGCGACCTGCGGGGCCAGCTCCTTCTCCACCGCCTCGGCCAGCTCGACGGAGTCGGTGACCAGCACGGCCGCGGCGAGCGGATCGTGCTCGGCCTGGCTGATCAGGTCCGAGGCCACGTGCACCGGGTCGGCGGTGTCGTCCGCGAGGATCGCGATCTCGGTCGGGCCGGCCTCGGCGTCGATGCCGATCTTGCCGGTGAAGTAGCGCTTGGCGGCGGCGACCCAGATGTTGCCCGGGCCGGTGACCATGTTCGCGGGCGGGCAGGACTCGGTGCCGTGGGCGAACATGGCGACGGCGGTGGCACCGCCGGCCGCGTAGACCTCGTCCACGCCGAGCAGCGCGCACGCGGCGAGGATCGTCGGGTGCGGCAGCCCGCCGAAGTCCGCCTGGGCCGGGGAGGCGAGGGCGATCGACTCGACCCCGGCCTCCTGCGCGGGCACCACGTTCATGATCACGGACGACGGGTAGACCGAGCGGCCGCCGGGCGCGTAGAGCCCGACCCGGTCGACCGGCACCCACTTCTCGGTCACCGACCCGCCGGGCACGACCTGGGTGGTGTGCGTCGTACGACGCTGCTCGCGGTGGACCAGGCGGGCGCGGCGGATGGACTCCTCCAGGGCCGCGCGCACGGCCGGGTCGAGGGCCTCCAGCGCGTCGGTGAGCGCCTGCGCCGGCACACGGACGGATTCCAGCCGTACTCCGTCGAACTTCTCCGCGAAGTCGATCAGCGCCGCGTCGCCCCGATGATGCACGGCCTCGCAGATCGGACGCACCTTCTCCAGGGCGGCCTGAACGTCGAAGTCGGCTCGGGGCAGCAGGTCGCGCAGGGCAGGGCCCTCGGGAAGGGCGTCGCCGCGCAGATCGATTCGGGAGATCACGGTTCCAATTCTCTCAGACCGGGGTCGGCAGCCGTTCGCGCGTATCAATGGCTGATACAGAACCTGGCCGGAACCCGGAAGATCGCCTTCACCATTAGTGTTCCGGGCGTCACTCAGCGGGCATGAACGGCTGTACGAAACACGTGACTCGTGAGTAGCCGAGACAGCTCGTGAGCAGTCGAGAAAGAAGGAAGAGCGGTGACCGAGGGTGCCGGTATCCGCACCGGGGACCTGCCGGACGACCTGACCGCGGCCGAGGCGGGCATGTGGCAGGCCTTCCGCAACGGCAGCGTGTACGACCTGAGCAGCGCGGACGCCGTCGTGGACGATCCGCACGGGGGGCACCCCTGGGGGCCCGAGCGCAGCGTCAGGGCGCGCATCATCTGCTGGCTGCTGCTGGACGGCCCGCCCGCGCTCCCGGGCCGGGTCTCCTCGCTGAAGCTCATCGGGGTACGGGTGACCGGCACCCTGGACCTGGCGGGCGGCACGGTCACGCCGTACATGGAGATGCGCGGCTGCCGCTTCGACCGCGAGATCCTGCTGCCCGAGGCCCGCTTCACGACCGTGCGCCTGGTGGACTGCGCGGTGCCGCGCCTGGAGGCGGCCCGGGTGCACACCGAGGGCGACCTGCACCTGGCGCGCTGCCGCTTCCAGAACGGGGTGCGTCTGACCGATGCCCACATCGGCACGGATCTGCTGCTCAACCAGGCGATCGTGTACCGGGACCGCAGCGGCCGCTCGATCGCCGCGGACGGCATGACCGTCGGCCAGGACCTGCAGGCGGAGCTGCTGGAGTCGCACGGCGAGCTGAGCCTGCGCAGCGCCAAGATCGGGGTCTCGCTCAGCCTGCGCGGCGCGCGACTGGCCAACCCGTACGCGCGTCTCGCCCTGAACGCCCCCCAGCTCACGGTGGAACGCACCCTGTACCTGACGCCGGCCGGGGTGGGCAATCCGCTGCTGAGCGGGACGACCCCGGCACGCGGGACCCGGATCCAGCGGTTCGAGTGCCAGGGCGGGATCCGCCTGGACGACGGACGGTTCGGGGACGCCATCGACCTGGAGCGGGCGCGCTTCGACCTCACCGACGACCAGGTGCTGTCGCTGCGCCGGGTGCAGACGCCGGAGCTGCGCTTCCTCGGGGACGCCCCGCAGCGCGGCCAGGTGCTGCTGTCCGGTGCGCGCATGGTCAACCTGGTGGACCGCGCGGACAGCTGGCCGGGCCCGGGCCGTCTGCACATGGGCGGCTTCACCTACGAGAACCTGGTCCCGCGGGGCCCCTTCCCGCTGAGCCGGCGGCTGGGCTGGGTGGCCGCGGCCACCGCCGAGTACAACCCGGAGCCGTACGAGCGGCTGGCAGCCGTGCTGCGCGCGGCCGGCGAGGACGAGGACGCGCGCGAGGTGCTCCTCGCCAAGCAGCGCCGGCGCCGCGAGACACTGCCGCTGGCCGCCAAGTTCTGGGGCTACGTCCAGGACCTGACGGTCGCCTACGGCTACCGGCCGGGCCGGGCCGCGGTGTGGATGGCCGTGTTATGGGCGGCGGGCACGCTCGCGTTCTCGCACGCCGCACACCCTGCGGTGAACCCCGGCGGGCATCCGTCCTTCAGCCCCGCCCTGTTCACGCTGGACCTTCTGCTGCCGGTGATCGACCTGGGCCAGGCGAGCCAGTGGCAGCTGCGCGGCGGCTGGCAGTGGCTGTCGGCGGCGATGGTCATACTGGGCTGGATCCTGGCGACGACGGTGGCGGCGGGGGCGAGCCGGCTGCTGCGGCGGGGCTGACGGGGCTGACGGGGCTGACGGGGCTGACGGGGCACGGTTCGCAGACAGGTGGCCCACCAGGGACGAACAGTTACCTTTGCCGGTCCTTGACCATCGGCCGTGCAACCTTCCATGACTTGCCCGGACCCTCTGGCGCACCCACGACCTGCGGTCTTTCAATGGTCGACACCATGGCTCTGCTGCCGGCGTTCCTCCGCCCCACACGGATGACACGACGTGCCTCGCGCCCCGCCGCCGCACCGCCGGCCGGCGACGAGGCCGTCCTCGACGCGCCCGACGAACGACTCTCCCCCGCGCTGGTCGCAGCCGGCCGGGGCGAGTACGACGCCGCCGCCGCACTGCTCGCCGCCACCCGCACCGCGGCCGAGTGGGAGATCCGCGACCGCTGCACCAAACGGCTCGCCGCCTTCGCCCGCTCGCGCCCCGAATGGTTCGAGGAATGGCACGCGGACGCCCCCGACGATCCCGACGTGCGGCTCGTCGCGGCCCAGCTCGCGGTGGACCGCGTCTGGCCCTCGCCGGCCCGCGCCGAGCTGCTGCGCGAGGTGAGCCCGCTGATCACGGCAGCCGCCCGGGCCGACGACCGGGACCCGGTGCCGTGGCGGATCGCGCTCGACCACGCCCGCGGGTCGCGGGCCGGCCACCGGTACTTCGAGGAGCTGTGGGAAGCGGCGGTCCGGCGCGCCCCGCACCACTACGGCTGCCATGTCGCCGCCCTGCGCTACCTGGGCACCTTCTGGCACGGCTCGCACCACGAGTGCTTCGACTTCGCCGACCTGGCCGCGCAGGACGCCCCGGCCGACTCGCTCGTCCAGGCGCTGCCGGCCCGCGCCGCCCTCGGCTATCTGACCGACGGCTGCGGGCCCCGGGTGCCGTGGGAACGGCTGCACGCGGCGGCCGACCGGGCCCTCGCGCTCTCCGGCCGGTTCCCGGCGGCCGACCCCTGGCCCGCCGAGATCCGCAACAAACTGGTCTACGTCCTGCTGCGGCTGGAACGCTGGGACGATGCCCGCGCCCAGCTGCGGCTGATCGGCCCGTACGCCACCTCCTTCCCCTGGGACCGGGTCTCGGAGGACCCCCTGAGCCTCTTCCTGGGGCTGCGCGAGGGCCTCCTGAAGGGGACCGGCCGCCCCGATCCGGACGTCCTGCCACCCGCCCCGCCGCGACCGCGGAGCGAGCACCGCGGACACGCCCGCGCCGGTGACCATTAGGCTGGGGCGCCGTGACCACCGTCCGCCTTCCCCTCTTCCCGCTGAACTCGGTTCTGTTCCCGGGACTCGTGCTCCCGCTGAACGTGTTCGAGGAGCGATATCGCGCCATGATGCGCGAGCTGCTGAAGACCCCCGAGGACGACCCGCGCCGGTTCGCCGTCGTGGCGATCCGTGACGGCTCCGAGGTGGCGCCCAGCGCTCCGGGCATGCCGGACCCGACCACCCAGCCCGAACGCGGCCCCGCGGCGGGGTTCGGGCCTGATCCCCTCCAGGCCTTCCAGCAGGTGGGCTGCATCGCGGACGCGGCCACCGTCCGGGAGCGTGCCGACGGCACGTTCGAGGTGCTGGCGACCGGCACGACCCGAGTACGGCTGCTGTCCGTGGACGCGTCGGGCCCGTTCCTGACGGCGGAGCTGGAGGAGCTGCCGGAGGAGCCCGGCGACGAGGCCGGCGCGCTCGCGGAGGGTGTGCTGCGCGCGTTCCGCCAGTACCAGAAGCGGCTGGCGGGCGCCCGCGAGCGCTCCCTCTCCACGGGCGCGGACCTCCCGGACGATCCCGGGGTGGTCTCCTACCTGGTGGCGGCGGCCATGGTCCTGGACACCCCGACGAAGCAGCGGCTGCTGCAGGCGGCGGACATCGCCTCCCGGCTGCGGGACGAGCTGAAACTGCTTCGCGCGGAGACGGCGATCATCCGTAGCCTGCCGTCGTTGCCCGCGTTCGAGCTGACGCGGACGCCGACCAGTCTGAACTGAGGGAACCGAGGCCGACACCCGAGATGGCGAAGAAGTCCAAGAAGCAGCAGCACGAGTCCCAGGCGCGCGAAGCGCAGCCGAAGGGGGCCGGTGGCGGGCGACGGGTGGGCGGCACGCCCGCGACGGTGGCCCTGACGGCGGCGGGCACGGACTACACGGTCCACGCCTACGACCATGACCCCTCCCACCCCTCCTACGGCGAGGAGGCGGCCGAGGCGATGGGCGTCTCCCCCGAGCGGGTCTTCAAGACCCTGGTGGCCGACGTGGACGGCGCCCTGACGGTGGCGGTGGTCCCGGTGTCCGGCACGCTGGACCTCAAGGCCCTGGCGGCGGCGGTGGGCGGCAAGCGGGCCGCCATGGCCGATCCCGCCCTCGCCGAACGCACCACGGGCTACGTCCGCGGCGGCATCTCTCCGCTGGGCCAGCGCAAGAAGCTGCCGACGGTCCTGGACGACTCGGCCGCCGCCCACTCCACGATCTGCGTGTCGGCCGGCCGCAGGGGCCTGGAGGTCGAGCTGTCCCCGAACGACCTGGCCCAGCTGACGCACGCGGTACTGGCACCGATCGGCCGCGACTGACAACACCCCGCCCCTGCCGACCGGGACAGCCGCGCCGGCCACAAAATCCTGCCCCACCATCCGACCGACCGAGCGGGGTCGGCGGACGGGCGGGCAGGAAACCTGCCGCATGATCCAGCCGACCGAGACGGGCGGCGGGCAGGAAACCTGTCCGGCCATCCAGCCGACCGAGACGGGTTGGCGGGCGGGAAACGGGGTCCAGGGGCGGAGGCCCTGGAGGGGGCCGGGGCATCCAGCCGACCGAGACGGATGGGCGGGTGGGCGAGAAGCGGGGGTCCAGGGGCGGAGCCCCTGGCGTGGGCCGGGGCGGAGCCCCGTTACGGCACCTCGGGATACGGCATCTCGGGATCACGGGGTCCGAACAGCGCGGTGAGCCCAAGATGCACCACCGACGCAGCAAGCGGCCAGGCCAGCAACGCCCCCTTCGCCCCCAGCTTCAACGGCGCCGAGAAGACGACCCCCTTCCCCACCGCCTTCGCGTGAGCGATCACATCGGACTGGGGCCCCAGCCACATCCCCACCCGCCACGCCAGCACCGACCCGAGCAGCCCGCCCAGGCCGAGTGCAACGACCAGCGGCACACCGCCACGCCGCCGCAGCACGAACACCACCACCGCACTGACCAGCCCGAAGCCCAGCGCCAGCAGGGTGAACGTACCGTCCGCCCCGATCGCCTGCTCCCCCTCGGTGTCCTTGAGGTAGACGACCCAGCTCCGGTCGACCTCGTCCCCCACCAGCGGCACATGCGGCGCCAGCCAACACCACAGCAGCCCGAGCAGCACTCCGCCCAGCGCCATCGCCACCGTGATCACGGCGGCCTCCCGCACTTCGGTCTTCATCCCAGGGCCGTCCTGTTCGTACCAGCCCGCGACCGGTTCCCCGGCAGGCGGAGCCTGCCAGACCTGGTCCGGGGTGTCGTCGTGCGGCGGCGGAGGCGGCGTCAGCGGTGCGGTCACCCTGACATCGTGCCAGGCCGCGCTGTGTGCCGCGTCACCGGACGGCCGCCCTGCGGTAGGCCCAGGTCGCCACGGCGAGCGAGACGACGCCGACCGCCGCGCACACCCCCAGGTCAGCGACGACGGCGGCCCAGTCGGGGTGCGGCCCGAACGTCCTCGCGTAGGCCTCCACGCCATAGGTCGACGGGAGCAGATCCCGGGCCAGCCGCACGATCTCCGGCATCCGGTCGGCCGGCAGCACGCCCAGCAGCAGCGCCGCCGACATGCCGAGCTGCCCGAGCAGCGTGGCGAGCTCGGGCCGCGGGGCGAGCAGCCCGCAGGCCGCCCCCAGCCCGGAGAGCGCGGCCCCGGCGAGCGGGATCACGGCGAGCAGGATCCACAGGTTGGACAGCGGCAGCCCGAACAGCACGCACCCGAAGGCGGCGGTCACCAGCGTTCCGGGCACGGTGAAGGAGGCGTAGGCCCCCGCCGCGCCCAGCACGACCGCCGCGGGCGGCACCGGCAGCGTGGCGTAGTGGTCGAGCCCGCCGCTGGCCCGCAGCTGCCCGAAGTACTGCGACAGCAGGTTCAGCGCGACGTACGCGACGACCAGGACGGACGCCCCGGCCACCACGGACTGCGCCTCACCGCCGTTGTCGACGACGCCGCGCATCATCACGGTGATGCCGACGGACTGGAAGGTCGCCACGAACAGCAGCGGGATGCGGGCCACCCGGGCCCGGGACAGCTGCGCGCGGTAGACGGCCACCAGCGACGGCCACAGCCGTGCGGGCGGCCCGAGTTCGGCCGCGCCCCGGGCCGCCTGCGGCACGGCCCGGGCATCGCCCGGCAGCACCTCGGCGGGTACGACACTCACGACGACCTGCTCCTCTTCCCTACGGCAGCCGGGCCACCGTCCCACAGGGACCATACGGATACGACGAGCCGTGCGCTCACGCCTTCACCAGCCCCTGCCGTGCACCGCCGCCGAGCGCCAGGTAGACGTCCTCCAGGCTGGGCGTGGCGAGGGTGAAGTCGTCGAGGGCGGCGAAGGCGGTCCCGCCGGTCACCGTGGCGACGGCGGCCCGGGCCTCCTCGGGCGCGAGCCGGAGCGTCCAGCGCCGCCCGGACTCCACGGCCCGCTCGCGCAGCACGGCGACCTCGGGCACGTCCAGCGGCGCGGACTCCCGCCACACCAGCTCGACCCGCACCTCGCCGGAGACCTGTTCCTTGAGACCGGCCGGGGTGTCGCAGGCGATGACCCGGCCCTGGTCGAGGACGGCCACCCGGTCCAGGACGGTCTCCGCCTCGATGACGTTGTGGGTGACCAGCAGCACGGTCGCACCGTGCTCGGCCCGCCGCCGGTCCACGGCCGCCCACACCGCGCGCCGGGCCACCGGGTCCATGCCGGTGGTCGGCTCGTCCAGCACGAGCAGCGAACGCGCCCCGACGAGGGCGGCGGCGAAGCAGGCGAGCCGCCGCTGGCCCCCGGACAGCTTCTTCAGCGGCCGCCCGGCGATCGGCGTCAGGGCGAGTTCTTCGAGCACGGCGTCCCGCTCGGCCCGCGCCTGCCGTGCGT
The DNA here is from genome assembly GCF_042958635.1 of Streptomyces sp. NPDC007971. Classification (NCBI taxonomy): domain Bacteria; kingdom Bacillati; phylum Actinomycetota; class Actinomycetes; order Kitasatosporales; family Streptomycetaceae; genus Streptomyces; species Streptomyces sp. NPDC007971. Next base: position 107,130 of record NZ_JBIBJK010000005.1, on the reverse strand, counting down.
CCAGGCCGCGCAGGCGTCCGGTGGTCTCGGCGGCGAGCGCCACGGTCAGCTCGTCCAGGGCGGAGGACTCCTGGCCGAGGTAGGCGAGGATCCGCGCGGCGCGCTCGGGGTGGCGCACGATGTCGTGGCCGAGGATCTCGACGCTGCCGGCGTCGGGGCGCAGCAGCCCGGTGAGCTGCCGTACGAGGGTGGACTTGCCGGCGCCGTTCGGTCCGAGCAGCCCGAAGATCTCCCCGCGCCGCACGTCCAGACTCACGCCGTCGGTGGCCCGCACCTCGGGGGTGCCGGGGGCCCCGCGCCGTCCCCTGACGGGCGGGTAGGTCTTGCTGAGCCCGCGCACGCGTACGACCTCGTCATGCCGAAGTGCCTGTCCCGCGCGCGTACTCACAAGGGACGAGACTACGGGGTCCGAGCCCTTTACTCGCCTTTGGGGCCGCCCTTCCGGGGTGGAACCGTCCGCGATCCCGACATCGCCGCACAAAGACATCAGCCGCCGTGGTGCCCGGCCACGACGGTGCGATCGGGCCGCGCCGGACTCACCGCACCCGGCCGGCCCTCACCCGCTCATTCTGCGGGGGCGTGTTCCGCGGCAGCCGGCACGTCGAACTCGCGCCAGAAGCCCGCCCGGATGGCGTAACGATCGTGGTCGTCGATCTGGTCGTCCTTGTGCGCCAGCAGGCCGAAGCGGGCGGCGTACCGCAGCAGCTCGCCGTCGATGCGGTGCGGGATGCGCGGATACATGGTGGACAGCCGGTGCAGGTGGCCCTGGTCGCCGAGCCGGGCCATCCACCGCCGGGCGAAGACCTGTCCCACCTCGTACGGGTCCCCGCCGACCGTGGTGATGTCCTCCTCCCGGTCGGCCCATCGCTGCTCGGCGGTGGTCAGCTGGGCCAGCGTCGGCATGGAGGCGACCTCGGGCGGCTCGGAGACCCCGCCGGGACGGTCCACCCAGCCCTTGTCGGACGACCACCTCAGGGTCGCGGTCGTCGGGTGCTGCACGGCCTGCGCGCCGGGTGCGCGCAGTGCGGCGAGGTCCTTGGGGGTGGGGACGCCCTTGGGGGCGGCCACCCGTTCCTGGGCGCCGTTCTCCGACGCGGCGGCGGCCTGCGGGTGGGCACCCTCCTCGGCGGGCCGCTCGGCGGCCGCGGCGAGCGCGGACTCGGGCAGTGGTGCGGAGAGGATCGCCGCGATCTCGGGGCGGGGGGCGGGGGGCGGGGCGCAGACGCCCGTCAGTTCCTTGGCGCGGACCGCCTGGGTGATCCAGGCCCGGTCGAGCACGCGCCGCTCGTCGGCCTCGGCGACCAGGTCCTCGGACTGGTTGTAGTCCCCGTCCGCGGCCTGCACGGCCCACAGGTGGACGGCGACGCCGTGCTCCTTGGCGGCCATCATGCCGGGCAGCAGATCGCCGTCGCCGGTGACCAGGACGACATCGGAGCAGGCGCGGTTGCGGGCCAGCTCGGTCAGCTCGGCGTGCATGGCGGCGTCGACGCCCTTCTGAGCCCAGCGCCCGTCACTGCGCGTGAGGGCTCCGAGTCGGACGGTGACCCGGGGCATCACGCGCAGCCGTCGGTGCTCGGGCTGGGGCACGCGGTCGGGGGCGCCGTCGAACCAGTAGATGCGCAGCAGGGGGCGTTCCGTCTCCGACTCGGCGCGTTCGCGCAGGGCCTGGATCAGGGCGGCGTGGTCGACGGCGATCCGGGATCGTGAGGGCTCACCGGCGAGGAGGCTGGCGGCGGCACCCAGCAGATACCCGGCGTCCACCAGGACGATGCAGCGGTCCACGCGACTCACCCTCTTCCCGGGAGGCTTTAGCTTCGGACTTCCTTCGAGTCTGCCCGACCGCGCAGGGGTTAACGGCCCGAACTCGATCTTCGGCGTGGCGTTTGCGCCTTTCTCTTGGCCACCCGCCCTGTCACGCACGGTAATTATCCGACATGCGGCTGATGTCAGCTTATGTGAATCTGGTCCGGGCCCTGGCCCCTAGTTCCCCACAGGAGGCAGATCACCATGGCCAAGAACAAGAACCGCAAGCAGGGTGGCTCGCAGACCCGCGCGCCGCAGGCCGAGCAGGCCCGGGAGCACGCGCAGCGGTCGTCGACGGAGGCGCACGAGTCCTCGATGCACGTCCCGGGCAGCCCCTCGGATGTTGCTCGTAAGCAGCAGAAGCGCTTCGGCCACAACTAAAGGGCACTTGAAGCCCAGGCACGCGGAAGGGGCGCACCCTCACAGGGTGCGCCCCTTCCCGCGTCATCGGCTCAGCCCGCCAGGCAGGACGGGCCGAGCAGCACCTTCAGGTCGCCGAAGAGGGCCGGGTCGGGCTTGACCCGGTGTCGGTCCAGGCGCAGCACGGTGGTCTTGCGCGGGCCCTGGAGCCTGATCCGGACCTCGCTGTCGCCCTTGTGATGGCTGAGGATCTCGCCGAGGCGGCTGACCATGGGCGGGGTGACCCTGGTGGCCGGGATGGTGAGGATCACCGGCGCGTTGGTGCCCGCGTTGGACAGGTCCGGGACCATCAGCTCCATCGCCACCAGCCGCGGCACGTCCTCGCGCTTGTCGAGGCGCCCCTTGACGAACACCACGGCGTCCTCGACCAGTTGGGTGGAGATCAGCTGGTAGGTGGCCGGGAAGAACATGCACTCGATGGAGCCGGCGAGGTCCTCGACGGTGGCGATGGCCCAGGCGTTGCCCTGCTTGGTCATCTTGCGCTGCAGGCCCGAGATGATGCCGCCGATGGTGACGACCGCGCCGTCGGCGTGCTCGCCGCCGGTGAGCTGGGCGATGCCCGCGTCGGCCTTGTCGGACAGGACGTGCTCCAGGCCGAAGAGCGGGTGGTCGGAGACGTACAGACCGAGCATCTCCCGCTCCTGGGCGAGCAGATAGGTCTTGTCCCACTCGTCCTCGGTGAACTGCACGTCGAGTCCGAAGCCGGGCTCGTTGGTGTCCTCCTCGCCCATGCCGCCGAAGAGGTCGAACTGCCCCTCGGCCTCCTTGCGCTTGACCGCGACCACGTTGTCGATCATCGGCTCGTACTGGGCCGTGAGCCCCTTGCGGGTGTGGCCCATGGTGTCGAAGGCGCCGGCCTTGATCAGCGATTCCGTGGTGCGCTTGTTGCACGCGACCGCCTCGACCTTGTCGAGGTAGTCGGGGAAGGAGGCGTACTTGCCCTTCGCCTTGCGGCTCCTGATGATCGACTCCACCACGTTGGTGCCGACGTTGCGCACGGCTTCGAGGCCGAAGAGGATCACGTCGTCGCCCTGGGCGGCGAAGTTGTGCACCGACTCGTTGACGTTCGGCGGGAGCACCTTGATGCCCATGCGGCGGCACTCGTTGAGGTAGATCGCCGACTTGTCCTTGTCGTCCTTGACGGAGGTCAGGAGCGCGGCCATGTACTCGGCGGGGTAGTTCGCCTTCAGATAGGCGGTCCAGTAGGAGACCAGGCCGTACGCGGCCGAGTGGGCCTTGTTGAAGGCGTAGCCGGCGAAGGGGACCAGCACGTCCCACAGGGCCTGGATCGCCTCGTCGCTGTACCCCTTCTTCCGCGCGCCGTCCTGGAAGAGGACGAAGTTCTTCGCCAGTTCCTCGGGCTTCTTCTTGCCCATCACGCGGCGGAGGATGTCGGCCTCGCCGAGCGAGTAGCCCGCGATGATCTGGGCGGCCTTCTGCACCTGCTCCTGGTAGACGATCAGGCCGTAGGTGACGGCCAGGACCTCTTCGAGGGGCTCCTCCAGCTCCTTGTGGATCGGGGTGATCTCCTGGAGCTTGTTCTTGCGCAGCGCGTAGTTGGTGTGCGAGTCCATGCCCATCGGGCCCGGCCGGTAGAGCGCCGACACGGCGGAGATGTCCTCGAAGTTGTCGGGCTTCATCAGACGCAGCAGCGAGCGCATGGGGCCGCCGTCGAACTGGAAGACGCCGAGGGTGTCGCCGCGCTGGAGCAGTTCGAAGGTCGTCGGATCGTCGAGCGGGAGGCTCAGCAGATCGATGTCGACGTCCTTGTTGGACTTCACCATCTTGACGGCGTCGTCCATGATCGTGAGGTTGCGCAGGCCCAGGAAGTCCATCTTCAGCAGGCCGAGCGACTCACAGCTCGGGTAGTCCCACTGCGTGATGGTCACGCCGTCGGTGTGCCGCACCCACACGGGGACGTGCTCGGTGATGGTCTCGCTGGACATGATCACGCCGGCCGCGTGCACACCCATCTGCCGGACCAGGCCCTCGACGCCCTTGGCGGTGTCGATGACCTTCTTCACGTCCGGCTCGTTCTCGTACATCCCGCGGATCTCGCCCGCCTCGCTGTAGCGGGGGTGCGAGGGGTCGGTGATGCCGTTCAGGTCGATGCCCTTGCCGAGGACGTCGGCGGGCATCGCCTTGGTGAGCCGGTCGCCCATGGCGTACGGGTAGCCCAGCACGCGCGCGGAGTCCTTGATCGCGTTCTTGGCCTTGATCTTGCCGTACGTGCCGATCATGGCGACCTTGTCGGCGCCGTACTTCTCCGTCACGTACCTGATGACCTCGACGCGCCGGCGCTCGTCGAAGTCGATGTCGACGTCGGGCATGGAGACGCGCTCGGGGTTGAGGAAGCGCTCGAAGATCAGGCCGTGCGGGATCGGGTCGAGGTCGGTGATGCCCATGGCGTAGGCGACGATCGAGCCGGCCGCGGAGCCTCGGCCGGGGCCGACCGCGATGCCGTTGTTCTTGGCCCACATGATGAAGTCGGCGACGACGAGGAAGTAGCCGGGGAACCCCATCTGGATGATGACGTCCATCTCGTACTCGGCCTGCTTCTGGCGGTCCTCGGGGACGCCGCCCGGGAAGCGGCGCTCCATCCCGCGGCGGACCTCCTCCTTGAACCAGGTCACCTCGGTGTACCCGTCGGGGATGTCGAACCGCGGCATGAGGTTCTTGGCCTCGAACATGCCGGTGGTGTCGACCATCTCGGCGACGAGGAGCGTGTTGGCGCAGCCCTCCTGCCAGGCGTCCGAGGAGTCGATGGCGTACATCTCGTCGGTGGACTTCAGGTAGTAGCCGGTGCCGTCGAACTTGAAGCGGTCCGGGTCGGAGAGGTTCTTGCCGGTCTGGATGCACAGCAGGGCGTCGTGGGCACCGGCCTCGTGGGCGTACGTGTAGTGCGAGTCGTTGGTGACCAGGGGCGGGATGCCGAGCTTCTTGCCGATCTCCAGGAGGCCGTCGCGGACCCGGTGCTCGATCTCGATCCCATGGTCCATCAGCTCCATGAAGTAGCGGTCCTTGCCGAAGATGTCCTGGTAGTCGGCGGCGGCCTTGAGGGCCTCGTCGAACTGACCCAGGCGCAGCCTGGTCTGGACCTCTCCGGAGGGGCAGCCGGTGGAGGCGACGATCCCCTCGGACCATTGGGAGATCGTCTCCTTGTCCATCCGGGGCCACTTCTGCAGCCAGCCCTCGGCGTAGGCGTCGGAGGAGAGCCGGAAGAGGTTGTGCAGGCCCGTCTTGTCGGTGGCCCACATCGTCTTGTGGGTGTAACCACCGGAACCGGAGACGTCGTCCCGCTTCTGGTGCGGCTGGCCCCACTGGATCTTGCGCTTGTTGCGCCGGGACTCGGGAGCGACATACGCCTCGATCCCGATGATCGGGGTGATTCCGGCCTTCTTCGCGGAGTGGAAGAAGTCGTACGCCCCGTGGAGGTTTCCGTGGTCGGACATGGCGATGTGCGTCATGCCCATCTCATTGCAGGCGTTGAACATGTCCTTGAGCCGCGCGGCACCGTCCAGCAGCGAGTACTGGGTGTGGACGTGCAGGTGCGTGAACGGCGGCTTCGACACGGTTTCGGGCCTCCAAAGGAAACGGGCGTCTACGGTCTTCCGGCCGGATGCGGACCGACTGCGGACGGTCTGGGGGACAACGTCGAATCCTATGCCCCGCCACTGACACCCACGGGCGATCTGCACGTACCTTCGTGCGGGAACCGGGCACTCCCGCGTGGCGTCGCCCGTTGGAGACGGCGAAAGCCCTGCCGCACCTCTTCCCGCCCGTACATGCACCACCCGTCCTGCACCAGGAGGCACCCCGCGATGTCGGTCCCCCAGCTCAACGACGAGCAGCGCGGCGAGGAGATCCTCGCCGTCTTCGACACCGCCTTCGGCCGGCTCCTGGCCGCCGACCCGGCCGCGTTCCGGGTGAAGTTCCGGAAGATGGCGGCCTCGGCCTTCGCGTTCTACCGGGGCACGGCGGGCCTCTTCTACCACGACCTCACCGCGAACACCCAGTTCGGTTCGAAGCGCGGCGGTCCGTACCTGGACGAACGCACCTCGCGCGTGTGGATCCACGGCGACCTGCACGCGGAGAACTTCGGCACCTACATGGACTCCAACGGCCGCCTGGTCTTCAACGTCAACGACTTCGACGAGGCCTACGTCGGGCCCTTCACCTGGGACCTGAAGCGGTTCGCCGCCTCCGTCGCGCTCATCGGGTACGCCAAGGCGCTCGGCGACGAGCAGATCACCGAGCTGGTGACGGTCTACGCGGCCGCCTACCGCGAGCGCATCCACGCCCTGGCCACGGGCGCCAAGAGCGACGAGGTGCCGCCGTTCACGCTGGACACCGCGCAGGGTCCCCTCCTGGACGCGCTGCGCGACGCCCGCTCGCTGACCCGCTTCGAGCTGCTCGACTCCATGACCGAGATCCGTGAGTTCGAGCGCCGCTTCGCACCGGGCGGCGGCTCCATCGAGCTGGACGCGGCCACCCGCTACAAGGTGCTGGCCGCCTTCGACGGCTATCTGGAGACCCTTCCGGACTCCTCCCTGGCCCGCCCGGACTCGTACCGGGTGAAGGACGTCGTGGGCCGCCGCGGCATCGGCATCGGCTCGGCCGGCCTGCCGTCGTACAACATCCTCCTGGAGGGCCACAGCGACGCCCTGGAGAACGACGTCGTGATCTACATCAAGCAGGCCCAGACCCCGGCCGTCTCCCGGCACATCACGGACCCGGCGATCGCGGAGTACTTCCAGCACGAGGGGCACCGCACGGTGATCTCCCAGCGCGCCCTGCAGGCCCACGCCGACCCGTGGCTGGGCTGGACCGAGCTGGACGGCGCGGGCCAGCTGGTCGCCGAGGTCTCCCCGTACGCCGTCGACCTGGACTGGAGCGACATCGACGACCCGGAGGAGATCGCGGCCGTCGTCGCGGACCTCGGCCGCGCCACGGCCACGATGCACGCGGCGGCGGACGACACCTCCGGCGAGTCCCTGGTGCCGTTCTCCACCGAGCGGGCCATCGACGCCGCGCTCGCGGCCGACGAGGAGGGCTTCGCGCCCCTGCTCGTGGACTTCGCGCACCGCTACGGCGCACGCGCGCGCACCGACCACCAGATCTTCGTCGACCTGTTCCGCAACGGCCGGATTCCGGGGCTGTAACCTTCGCGCACCCACAGGCACCCTTTAGAGGTCCCTTACTCACCTACGTGTCAGACTCTTCTCTCGCTATGGACATATCCGGGACCCAGCTCAGAGCCGTGCGCGCGGCGCTGTTCACGGCCGTCGTCGTGACGCTCAGCACCGCGTCGCACGTGCTGCTGTCCCGGGCCCCGCTGCCGGTGGTGACCGTGGCCACGGTCACCACCGGTGTCTTCGCCGGTGCCTACGCGCTGGCGGGCCGCGAGCGCGGCTTCGGGCGGATCGCGGCCCTGCTGATCCCGCTGGAGCTGGCCGCGGACACGGTGTTCACCACGGGCCAGCACGCCTGTTACGGCATGGCGGGCGGCCCGGTCGCGGGTCCCCTGCGCGCGTTCGGGTTCGACGTGCTGTGCCGGGGCGGTGCCGTGGGCGCTCCGCTGGCCCAGGTGACCGGCGCCCACGACAGCTCCTACGCACGGTTCGCAGACGCCGGCCCGGCCGCGGCCTGGCTGCTGCTCGCCGCGCACGTCGCGGTGGGCCTGCTGGCCGCCGCCTGGCTGCGCCGGGGCGAGCGGGCCCTGACCCAGCTGCTGCGCGCGGTCGCCGCCACCGGCTTCCGGCCGCTGCTACTGGCGGTGGCCGCCGGCACCGTAGGGCCGGCACAGGCGCCCCGGCTGCCGCGTCCGGCCCCTCGGCCGGCCGCCGCCCGCGATCTGCTCCTCGTGCACTCCCTGGGACGGCGGGGACCGCCGTGCTCACCGGCATTCGCCTGAGCACAACCAGTCCCCCACACGTATCCCGCGTACGACGTGTGCGCGTCCCACATGGAGATCACCAATATGAGCAAGCGAAACAGCCAGTCCTCGAAGACGGCGGCCCGGGAGCGGCTGCGCGCGGAGCGCGAGCGGCAGGCCAAGCGCGACAAGGCCAGGCGGCAGGTCATCGTGGCCGCATCCGTGGTGGCCGTGCTGGCCGCGGCGGGCGGCATCGGCTACGCCGTCGTCCAGATGAACAAGCCCAGCTACTGGGAGGGCCTGAAGGACGCCAAGGTCGTCGCCCCGGCCAACGCCACGGGCGACAAGGGGACCACCGTGGTCATCGGCAAGGACACGGCCAAGAAGACCCTCAAGGTCTACGAGGACCCGCGCTGCCCGGTCTGCTCCGAGTTCGAGCAGAGCGTGGGCGCGACCGTGAAGAAGGACATCGACGACGGCAAGTTCAAGATCCAGTTCATCGGTGCCACGTTCATCGACAACCACGACAACGGCGTGGGCTCCAAGAACGCGCTGAGCGCCCTGGGCGCCGCGCTCAACATCAGCCCCGAGGCGTTCCTGGAGTACAAGAGCGCGCTCTACTCGGCGAAGTTCCACCCCGACGAGAACACCGACTCGTTCAAGGACGACTCCTACCTCATCAAGGTCGCCGACACGGTCCCCGCGCTGAAGAACAACACCAAGTTCCAGGACGCGGTCAAGAAGGGCACCTACGACGCCTGGGCGATGGCCATGTCGAAGACCTTCGACGCCGCCGCCAAGCAGGGCGTGAGGGGCACCCCGAGCTTCGTCATGGACGGCAAGAAGCTCACCGTCGGCAGCCAGGGCAACCCGCCCATGTCGCCGGCCGACTTCACCAGGGTCGTGGACGAGGCCCTCAAGGGCTGACCCCCCGTCAGTAACTGATCACCGCGTGAAGAGCGGGCGAACTTTCGAAGTTCGCCCGCTCTTACGCATACCAATCGGTAGAACCGATCAGTAACCTGATCGGCCGTGACCAGTCGATACAGATCATTTTCGGCCTCCGAGGGCCCCAGCTCCCTCTCGCCCCGCCGCCGTACGGTCGTCAAGGCCGCGGCGGCGACTGCTGTCCTGGCCGGCCCGCTTGCCGCCGCGCTTCCCGCCCGCGCCGCCACGGACGCCCCCGCCTTCCTGCACGGTGTCGCCTCCGGCGACCCGCTGCCCGACGGTGTCCTGCTGTGGACCCGGGTGACCCCCACGGCCGAGGCCACGCCGGGTTCCGGTCTCGGCCCCGACACCCAGGTGAGCTGGGTCGTCGCCAGGGACAAGGCGCTCACCAGCATCGTCGCCAAGGGCTCCACCACCGCGACGGCCGCCTCGGACCACACCGTGAAGGCCGACATCCGCGGTCTGGAGCCGGCCACCGACTACTGGTTCCGCTTCTCGGCCGGCGGCACCGACTCCCCGGTGGCGCGCACCCGCACCGCGCCCGCGGCGGACGCTGCCGTGTCCGGCCTGCGCTTCGGCGTGGTCTCCTGCGCCAACTGGGAGGCCGGCTACTTCTCCGCCTACCGCCACCTCGCGGCCCGCACCGACCTGGACGCCTGGCTGCACCTCGGCGACTACATCTACGAGTACAAGTCCGGCGAGTACGGGACCCGGGGCAAGGTCGTCCGCCCGCACGCCCCGGCGAACGAGATCATCACCCTCGCCGACTACCGGATCCGGCACGGGAAGACCAAGACCGACCCCGACCTGCAGTCGCTGCACCTGAAGGCGCCGGTCATCGCGATCTGGGACGACCACGAGTTCGCCGACAACTCCTGGTCGGGCGGCGCCGTCAACCACACCGAGGGCGCCGAGGGCACCTGGACGGCCCGTCAGGCCGCCGCCAAGCAGGCCTACTTCGAGTGGATGCCGGTCCGCCCCGCGATAGCCGGCACCACCTACCGCCGGCTGCGCTTCGGCAAGCTCGCCGATCTGTCCCTGCTGGACCTGCGCTCGTTCCGCTCCCAGCAGGCCTCCACGGCCAGCGGTTCCGTGGACGACCCGAACCGGACGATCACCGGCCGCGCCCAGCTCGACTGGCTGAAGGCCGGGCTGAAGGCGTCCGACACCAAGTGGCGTCTGGTCGGCAACTCGGTGATGATCTCGCCGTTCGTCATCGGCTCCCTGACGGCCGACCTGTTCAAGCCGCTCGCCAAGCTGATGGGGCTGCCCCAGGACGGCATCGGCCTCAACACCGACCAGTGGGACGGCTACACCGACGACCGCCGCGAGCTGCTGGACCACCTGCGCTCCAACGCCATCGGCAACACCGTCTTCCTGACCGGTGACATCCACATGGCGTGGGCCAACGACGTCCCGGTGGACGCGGGCACCTATCCGTTGTCGGCCTCGGCGGCCGCCGAGTTCGTGGTGACGTCGGTGACCTCCGACAACCTCGACGACATCGTGAAGGTCCCCGAGGGCACCGTCTCCGCCGTCGCCTCGCCGGTCATCCGGGCGGCCAACCGGCACGTCCACTGGGTGGACACCGACCGCCACGGCTACGGCGTCCTGGACATCACCGCCGACCGCGCACAGATGGACTACTACGTCCTGTCCGACCGCACGGACCCGAACGCCGGCTCCAGCTGGGAGCGTTCGTACCGCACCCGCAGCGGCACGCAGAAGGTCGAGCGCACCTACGACCCGGTGTAGCCACCCGCTACAGGCTGTCGCGGTGCAGCCACCCGCTACAGGCCGTCGAGGAAGCCGAGCGCCACCCGCCAGGTGGCCTCGGCGGCCTCCCGGTCGTAGTCCGGCAGTCCGGGGTCGGTGTAGAGGTGGCCGGCACCCGCGTACCGGTAGACCTCGACGTCCGCGCCGGCCCGGCCCATCTGGAGGTACCAGGCCGTCAGCCAGTCGTCCGTCTCGAACGGGTCCGGCTCGGCCACGTGCAGCTGCACCGGCAGCTCGTCGGCCTGCACGTCCGGCGCGATGTCCGAGGTGCCGTGCAGGAGGAGCAGGCCGCGCGCCTTCTCGTCGCCGAGGGCCAGCGTCTGCGCGATGGAGGCGCCGAGGGAGAAGCCCGCGTACACGAGCCCCCGCTCCGAGTACGGCGCCGCCGCCAGCACGGCCCGCTTCAGCAACTCGTCCTTGCCGATCCCCTCGTTGTACGCCATGCCCTCCTCGACCGTGTCGAAGGTGCGCCCCTCGAAGAGGTCCGGCGTCCACACCTCGTGGCCCGCCGCGCGCAGCCGGTCCGCGGCCTCGCGGACCGCGGGCCGCAGCCCGTAGGTCGAGTGAAAGAGCATGATGTTCATGAGGCCATGGTGCCAGCCGGGTGCGACAACGCCGTACCGCGGGACCGGCCGGCCCGGAACCCAGAGGTTCATGACCCCCCGAGCCCGGTTAGACGCTCAGGCATGGAGAACGTATTCCGCCCGTTGAGCGTGGTCGGGGGTTCGGTGCTGCTCACCCTGGCCATCGGCTGGGCCACCGACCGCCTGCTGCACAAGGCCGACGAACGAAACCCCGAGTCGCCCCTGTGGGGCCTGCTGCGGCGCGGCCGGATCCCCTACCAGCTCGTCCTGTGCACCGCCCTGCTCAGAGGCTCCTACGCGCAGGCGAAGCTGCTGGACCGGCATCAGGCCGGGGTGGGCCGGGCCCTGACACTGGTGCTCATCGGGTCCGCCGCCTGGCTGGTGATCCGGATCGCCGGGGCGATCGTCGAGACCTCCTACAGCCGCTACGCACGCGCCCACCGGGACGCGGCCCGGGTGCGCCGGGTCCGCACACAGGTGGAGCTGATCATGCGGGTGGTCTCGGCGATCGTCATCGTGATGGCGATCGCCTCGATGCTGCTGACGTTCCCGGCGATGCGCGCGGCGGGCGCCTCGCTCCTGGCCTCCGCCGGCATCCTCGGCATCGTCGCCGGTGTCGCCGCCCAGTCGACCCTGTCGAACCTGTTCGCGGGGCTGCAGATCGCCTTCGGTGACATGGTGCGCATCGGTGACACGGTCGTCGTGGACGGGGAGTGGGGCTCCGTCGAGGAGATCACCCTGACCTTCCTGACCGTGCGGACCTGGGACGAGCGCAGGATCACCATGCCGGTGTCGTACTTCACCTCCAAGCCGTTCGAGAACTGGTCACGGGCCACCCCGCAGATGACGGGGACCGTCTACTGGCACCTCGATCACAGCGTGCCCGTCGAAGCGATGCGCGAGAAGCTGCGCGACATCCTGCGCGAGTGCCCGGCCTGGGACGGACGCGCCTACGGCCTGCAGGTCACGGACACGACCCCGAGCACCGTTCAGGTGCGGGCCCTGGTGACCGCGAAGGACGCCGACGACATCTGGACCGTGCGGGTCACGGTCCGTGAGCAGATGATCACCTGGCTGTCCGCGCACCATCCCCACGCGCTTCCCCGGGTCAACACCTCGGACGCGGCGCCGGTCCCGAACCACAGCGCGCACCCCGTCGACGGCCGGGTCCGGCACCACCGCTGACGCCCGCCACCGGACAGCGACCGCTACGCAAAGGCCGCAGGAGCCGCCTGCGGCCGACCCGGAAAGGGGCCGCGCGCGAGCGGGAAGGAGCAGCTCAGAGCAGGCTGCGCGCATCCAGATGCCTGAGCACCCGGTCCACGATCTCCGGATCGGCCCCCGGCTCACTGCGCGCCGCCAGTACCTCGTGCCGCGCCGCGCTGAGCATCTCCCCCTGGATCCGCCGCACCCTCTTCAGCCGCTTGGCCCGCTGGTGCTGCGCCTCGCGCCGCTCCTCCTCCCCCATGTCCGGGCTGATCCGGATCCCGATGTCGAAGGCCCGCCGCAGCATCTGCTCGGACAGCTCCTCCGGCAGCTCCTCCACCTGCTCGATCTCCCGCAGCCTGCGCTTGGCCGCCTTGGCAGCCCGTACGGCCAGGTCCTTCTCGAACTCCTTCTCCCGTTCGGAGTCGGCCTGCACCCCGAGCCGCTTCACCAGCCAGGGCAGGGTCAGCCCCTGCAGCACCAGGGTGGCGACGATCACCCCGAAGGCGATGAACACCAGCTCGTCCCGGTCGGGAAAGGGGGATCCGTCGTCGGTCTTCAGCGGGATCGCGAGCGCCAGCGCCACGGAGGCCACCCCGCGCATCCCGGACCACCACATCACCACGGTCTCCCGCCAGCTCACCGGGATGTCCTCGTCGTAGTCCCGCCGGGCGTGCAGCCGCTTGGTCAGCCAGGTCGCCGGCATCAGCCACAGCAGCCGGACGACCACCACGACCCCGACGACGGCCGCCGCCCAGCCGAGCAGTTCGCCCCAGCGCCCGGCCGCCGTCCGGATCGCGTTGTGCAGTTCGAGGCCGATCAGCCCGAAGGCGACGCCGGTGACGAGCGTGTCGATGATGTCCCAGAAGGCGTACCCGGCCAGCCGGGTCATCACGGCGTCGGCGTCGACGGCGTACTCGGCGATGAACAGGGCCGTGGTGAGCACGGCGAGCACCCCGGACCCGTGCAGCTCCTCGGCGAGCACGTAGGAGGCGTACGGCACCAGCAGGGTCAGCCCGATCTGCAGCGTCGCGTCGCCGAGCAGGTCCATCAGCTTGTTCGTGCCCCAGCCGAGCACCAGCCCGACCACGACCGCGACCACGGCGGACAGGACCAGGTCCAGACCGGCCTTCCAGGCCGAGAACTCCCCGCTGACGGCCGCGGCGATCGCGACGTGGTACAGCACGATGGCCGTGACGTCGTTGAAGAGCCCCTCGCCCTCCAGGATCGACACCAGGCGGCGCGGCAGTCCGAGCTGCCCGGCGACGGCGGTCGCGGCGACCGGGTCCGGCGGGGCGAGCAGCGCGCCCAGCGCCACGGCCGCCGCGACCGGCAGCCCGGGCACGATCGCGTGGGCGACGGCGGCCACGCACAGCGTCGTCACGAACACCAGGGCGACGGCCAGCAGGAAGATGGGCCGCTTGTTCGCCGCGAACTGGCGCCAGGACGTCCGCCGGACCGCGGCGTAGAGCAGCGGCGGCAGCAGCGCGGGCAGGATCAGCTCGGGCGGGATGTCCACGTTGGGCACGAAGTCGGCCACGGCCAGGACTCCGCCGAACAGTGTCATCAGTACCGGCGCCGGCAGCCCGAACCTGTCCCCCACCGGGACGCTCACCAGGGCCCCGAGCAGCAGCACGAACAGCAGGGCCAACTGATCCACGGGCGGCGCTCCGGGGGTCGACGATCACACGGCAGGCCTCCAGCCTGCCACGGCCCCCGCCGCCCGGCCGGTCGGCGCCCCTCGGCTACAGTGCGCGCCGCATCGCCCGGTGCGGTATCCCGGCGTCCGGGAACTCCGGGCCGTACGCCTCGTACCCGAGCCGTTCGTAGAAGCCCATGGCCCGGGTCTGCGCGTGCAGGTCCACCGCCGTCAGGCCACGCGCGCGTGCCGCGTCCTCGATGGCTCGCACGAGGGCCACGCCGACGCCCAGCCCGCGCGCCGGACGGGCCACGGCGAGCCGCCCCAGGGAGCCCACGGAGGCGTCCGCGCCGGTCTTGGTCGCGGCCGCCTCGCCGTGCAGCAGCCGTCCGGTGCCGAGCGGCAGACCGTCCTCGCGGACCGCCAGCACATGCACGGCGACGGCGTCGTACGCGTCGTACTCGATCTCCTGCGGGACGCCCTGCTCGACGACGAAGACCTCCTTGCGCACCGCGAAGCAGGCCTCGCGGTCGGCGGGGTCCGCGGCGGTCCGTACGGTGTACGGCACGCTCACGCGTACGTCTCCTCGCGCACCTGGTCGAGGGCCTTCTGCAGGTCCTCCGGGTAGTCGCAGGCGAACTCCACCCACTGCCCGTCCCCGGGGTGCTCGAAGCCGAGCCGAACGGCGTGCAGCCACTGCCGGGTCAGCCCCAGCCGCTTGGCGAGGGTCGGGTCGGCGCCGTAGGTCAGATCGCCGACGCAGGGGTGGCGGTGGGCGGACATGTGGACGCGGATCTGGTGAGTGCGGCCGGTCTCCAGCTTCACATCCAGCAGCGAGGCCGCACGGAACGCCTCGATGAGGTCGTAGTGGGTCACGGAGGGCTTGCCCTCGGCCGTGACCGCCCACTTGTAGTCGTGGTTCGGGTGCCGGCCGATCGGGGCGTCGATCGTGCCGCTCGTCGGGTCCGGGTGGCCCTGGACGAGGGCGTGGTAGCGCTTGTCGACCGTGCGCTCCTTGAACTGGCGCTTGAGCGACGTGTAGGCGTACTCGGACTTCGCGACCACCATCAGGCCCGAGGTGCCGACGTCGAGGCGGTGCACGATGCCCTGGCGCTCGGCGGCGCCGGAAGTGGAGATGCGGTACCCGGCCGCGGCGAGACCGCCGATGACGGTCGGCCCCGACCAGCCCGGCGAGGGGTGCGCCGCCACGCCCACCGGCTTGACGATGACGACCACGTCATCGTCGTCGTGCACGATCTCCATGCCCTCGACCGGCTCCGCGACGATCTGCACGGGCGCGGCCGCCCCCGGCATCTCGACCTCCAGCCAGGCTCCGCCGCGCACCCGCTCGGACTTGCCGACCACCGTGCCGTCGACCTGCACCTTGCCTGCCGCTGCCAGCTCGGCCGCCTTCGTACGGGAGAAGCCGAACATGCGGGAGATGGCGGCGTCGACGCGCTCGCCCTCCAGGCCGTCGGGTACGGGCAGGGTGCGGACCTCGGGAATCGTACTCACCCGTCGAGTATGCCGGACAGGTCCGACAGCCTCGTACGAGAGGCCCGTGGCCCCGGGTGCTCCTTACCACGGTCCCGGTCCGCCGTTTCACGGTCCCGGTCCGCCGTTTCACGACCCCGATCCGCCGTGCCACGGCCCCGGCCCGCCGCACCGCGGCCTCGGTCTCCCGTACGGCCGTGCTGGTCCTCGTGCCGCCGTACCGGTCCTCGTGACCGGGGTCCCGGTCCTCGTACCGCGCGGTGTCAGTCCTTGTGGACGGTGCCGTCCGGGTCCAGGCCGCGGAAGGACAGCAGCACGATCAGGATGCCGCCGCACACGATCGCGGAGTCGGCCAGGTTGAAGACCGCGAAGCCCTTGGGGGCGATGAAGTCCACGACCTCGCCCTCGAAGATCCCGGGCGCCCGGAAAATCCGGTCGGTGAGGTTGCCGAGCGCGCCGCCGAGCAGCAGGCCGAGCGCGACCGCCCAGGGAAAGCTGTAGAGCTTGCGGGCGAGGCGGATGATCACCACGATCACGGCGGCCGCGATCAGCGTGAAGATGATCGTGAAGGCCGCGCCGAAGCCGAAGGCCGCGCCCGGGTTGCGGATCGCGTGCAGCTCCAGCAGGTCCCCGACCACCTGGATCGGCTCGTGGTGCTCCAGCTTGGCGACGACGAGCATCTTGCTGATCAGGTCGAGGGCGTAGGCGAACGCGGCCACCGCGAACAGCACGGCGATCCGGCGGCCGCGCCCGGTCCGCCGCCGGGCCGACGCCTCCTGCGCGACGGTGCCGGACTCGTCGGACGCGCCGGGCCGGGCGGACGCTCCGGCCGCCGCCGTCTGCTCGCCGTTGTCGTCCGGGGTGTCCGGCGTACCGATGGTGCGCTCCGCCTCTGCCACGTGAGTCCCTCAACCTAGATGCCTGACCGAGGACGAGACTACGGCACGCCCGGGCGGACCCCCGTGCTCAGGAGCGACGTTCCTGCTTCTGCTTGCACTCCACGCACAGGGTGGCCCTCGGGAACGCCTGCATGCGGGCCTTGCCGATGGGATTGCCGCAGTTCTCGCACAGGCCGTAGGTGCCCGCGTCGAGGCGTTCCAGGGCGCGCTCGGTCTGGATCAGCATCTCGCGCGCGTTGGCCGCCAGCGCCATCTCGTGCTCGCGCGTGATGTTCTTGGTCCCGGTGTCGGCCTGGTCGTCGCCGGCGCCGTCCCCGGAGTCCCGCATGAGGCCCACCAGGGACTCCTCGGAGGAGCTGATCTCGGTCCTCAGCCGCAGCGCCTCGGCCGTCAGCTCCGCGCGGGCCTCCGCGACCTCCTTTGGGGTCCAGGGGTCCTCACCGGGGCGCACCGCCAGCTCGCCGGGCTTCACCGCGGCGATCCGCGCCTTGGGAACGGCGGTCTCCGCCGTGGCCGTGCCAGGAGTTTTCTTCGCAACCACCGTCGTGGCTCCCGTCTGCTTCGCGGCCCGCGCCGCGCCCGCCTTCTTGGCCGTGCTCTTGTCGGCCGCCCCCGTGGTGACGTCCCCGGCGGCCGTCTTCCTCGCGCCCGCTCTCCTCCCGCCCTCCGCCGCCTTCGCGGCCGTCTTCCCCGCGGCCGCCTTCCTGCCCGCCGCCTTCCTGCCCGCAGCCCTCCTGGCTGTCGCCTGCTTGCCGGCCGACTCCTCGGCCTGCGCCTTCTCGGCTGCCGCCTCCTCTGCCCCGGCCTGTGCCCTCTTGGCCTCCGCTTCCTCGGCCTCCGCCTTCCTGACCTGTGCCTTCTTGGTCTCCGCCTTCTCGGTCTCCGCCTTCTTGGTCTCCGCCTTCTTGGTCGCGGCCTTGGCCGCTGCCGCCTTCCTGGCAGGTGTCTTCGCGGGCGGCGCCTTCTCGGCCGGTGCCTGGTCCGTGACGGCCTTCCCGGCTGCGGTCTTCTTCCCGACGGCCTCCGCCCCGGCTCCCCTCCGGTGTCCGCCCTCCTCCCCCGCGACCACCTTCTTCATGGCCGTCACCTTCTTCACGGCAGCGTGCGAGTTCTTCTTGCCGCCGGCTCTCCTGGCCTCACCACCGGAGGAAGCCGTACGGGCGGAGGCGGCCGCGTCCCCGGTGCGACCGGTCGCCGGCTGCTGTACGGCGGTCTTCTTCGCCACCATGGCCGCGACCCCTTCACATATTGTGATCTTGCACGCGAATCGTGCTGGGACGATAAATCGACTTGAGTCCCGCGGCAACGGGGCACGCCGCCCGATTCGCCCGCCCCGCGCCCCCGCGCACGAGACCTGCATGCGTTGTGCCCAGCTCCCCGCCGGGTAATCCGCCGAGCCGGACGCCCGAGGATGTGAACACCTGCCCCCCCTCGCCATTCGGGTCACCCGGCCCCGTCCTCGCGGCCCGGCCGCGCACCGGAGAAATGCGGTCGGCCGGTGTCCGTGCGGAGCCGTACACTGGGCGGAGCGAAAAGCGTGGATGGGGACGAGTAGCGGCGTACGCAGCCCAGAGCGACCCGGGGACGGTGTGAGCCCGGGGGCGAGCGCGACGTGAAGATCACCCCGGAGCCGCCGGAAGAAAGCCGTGGAGCACCTCTCACGGCGAGTAGAGCCGGCTTCGCGACCCCAATGAGGGGGCTCACCGGCGCGTACGGCGCGGCGGAGGGCCAAGGAGGGTGGTACCGCGGGAGCGCGCCGCACACGGCGTAGACAGGATCGAAGGCTCTCGTCCCTCCGACGGAAGGCAGAAAGTCCGTTGGAGGATGCTCGCAGATGACAGCGCCGACGTACCGCCAGGTGCCCGCCCAGGTCGACCTGCCCGCGCTTGAGCACGCGGTGCTCGACTTCTGGCGCGACCAGAAGATCTTCGCCAAGAGCCTGGAGCAGTCCGAGGGCCGCCCGGAGTGGGTGTTCTACGAGGGCCCGCCCACCGCGAACGGCATGCCCGGCGCCCACCACATCGAGGCGCGCGTCTTCAAGGACGTCTTCCCCCGCTTCCGCACCATGCGCGGCTACCACGTGGCCCGCAAGGCCGGCTGGGACTGCCACGGTCTGCCGGTGGAGCTGGCGGTCGAGAAGGAGCTGGGCTTCTCCGGCAAGCAGGACATCGAGGCGTACGGCATCGCCGAGTTCAACGCCAAGTGCCGCGAGTCCGTGACCCGGCACACCGACGCCTTCGCCGAGCTGACGACCCGCATGGGCTACTGGGTCGACCTGGACGACGCCTACCGGACCATGGACCCCGAGTACGTGGAGTCGGTCTGGTGGTCGCTGAAGGAGATCTTCACCAAGGACCTGCTGGTCCAGGACCACCGTGTCGCCCCCTGGTGCCCGCGCTGCGGCACCGGCCTGTCCGACCACGAGCTGGCGCAGGGCTACGAGACGGTCGTGGACCCGTCCGTGTACGTCCGTTTCCCGCTCACCTCCGGTCCGCTGGCCGGCCAGGCCGCGCTCCTGGTGTGGACGACCACCCCCTGGACCCTGGTGTCCAACACGGCGGTCGCCGCGCACCCGGAGGTCACCTACGTCGTCGCCACCGACGGCGAGGAGAAGCTCGTCGTCGCCGAGCCGCTCGTCGCCAAGGCGCTGGGCGAGGGCTGGGAGACCACCGGCCAGACCTTCACCGGCGCCGAGATGGAGCGCTGGACGTATCAACGTCCGTTCGAGCTCGTGGAGTTCCCGGAGCCCGCCCACTACGTGGTGAACGCCGAGTACGTCACCACCGAGGACGGCACGGGTCTGGTCCACCAGTCCCCCGCCTTCGGTGAGGACGACCTCAGGGTCTGCCGCGCGTACGGCCTGCCCGTGGTCAACCCGGTCCGCCCCGACGGCACCTTCGAGGAGGACGTCCCGATGGTGGGCGGCGTCTTCTTCAAGAAGGCGGACGAAAAGCTCACCGAGGACCTCCAGCAGCGCGGTCTGCTCTTCAGGCACATCCCGTACGAGCACAGCTACCCGCACTGCTGGCGCTGCCACACCGCGCTGCTCTACTACGCGCAGCCCTCCTGGTACATCCGCACCACGGCGATCAAGGACCGCCTGATCCAGGAGAACGAGAAGACCAACTGGTTCCCGGACACCGTCAAGCACGGCCGCTTCGGCGACTGGCTGAACAACAACATCGACTGGGCGCTGTCCCGCAACCGCTACTGGGGCACCCCGCTGCCGATCTGGCGCTGTGAGGACGACCACCTCACCTGCGTCGGCTCCCGCGCGGAGCTGACCGAGCTAACCGGCACCGACCAGTCGGGCCTGGACCCGCACCGCCCCTACATCGACGAGGTCACCTTCGCCTGCCGTCACGACGGCTGCGGGAAGACGGCCACGCGCGTGCCGGAGGTCATCGACGCCTGGTACGACTCGGGCTCGATGCCGTTCGCGCAGTGGGGCTACCCGTACAAGAACAAGGAGCTGTTCGAGAGCCGGTACCCGGCCCAGTTCATCTCCGAGGCGATCGACCAGACCCGCGGGTGGTTCTACACCCTGATGGCGGTCGGCACCCTGGTCTTCGACAAGTCGTCGTACGAGAACGTCGTGTGCCTCGGCCACATCCTCGCCGAGGACGGCCGCAAGATGTCCAAGCACCTGGGCAACATCCTGCAGCCGATCCCGCTCATGGACCAGCACGGCGCGGACGCGGTGCGCTGGTTCATGGCGGCCGGCGGCTCCCCGTGGGCGGCCCGGCGCGTCGGCCACGGCACCATCCAGGAGGTCGTCCGCAAGACGCTCCTCACGTACTGGAACACGGTCGCCTTCCAGGCCCTGTACGCCCGCACGTCGAGCTGGGCCCCGTCCGCGGCCGACCCGGCCCCGGCCGACCGCCCGCTGCTGGACCGCTGGCTGCTGTCCGAGCTGCACGCGCTCACCGACCAGGTGACGCAGGCGCTGGAGGCCTACGACACCCAGCGCGCCGGCAAGCTGCTGTCCGCGTTCGTCGACGACCTGTCGAACTGGTACGTCCGCCGCTCGCGCCGCCGCTTCTGGCAGGGCGACAAGGCCGCGCTGCGCACGCTGCACGAGGTGCTGGAGACGGTCACGAAGCTGATGGCCCCGATCACCCCGTTCATCACGGAGCGGGTGTGGCAGGACCTGGTCGTGCCGGTGACCCCGGGCGCCCCGGACTCGGTCCACCTGGCCTCGTGGCCCGAGACGGACCTCGGTGCCATCGACCCGGAGCTGTCGAAGCAGATGGTCCTGGTCCGCCGGCTGGTGGAGCTGGGCCGCGCCACGCGCGCCGAGTCGGGCGTCAAGACGCGTCAGCCGCTGTCCCGCGCGCTGATCGCCGCCACCGGTTTCGACTCCCTCGACACCGAGCTGCACGCGCAGATCACCGAGGAGCTGAACGTCTCCTCCCTGGCGTCCCTCTCCGAGGTGGGCGGCTCACTGGTGGACACGACGGCCAAGGCCAACTTCCGCGCCCTGGGCAAGCGGTTCGGCAAGCGGGTCCAGGACGTGGCCAAGGCCGTCGCGAACGCCGACGCGGCCGCGCTGTCCCTCGCCCTGCGTGAGGGCACGGCGTCCGTGGAGGTCGACGGAGAGACGGTCGCCCTCGCCCCGGACGAGGTGATCATCACCGAGACCCCGCGCGAGGGCTGGTCGGTGGCCTCGGACTCCGGTGCCACGGTCGCCCTGGACCTGGAGATCACGGAGGAGCTGCGGCAGGCGGGCCTGGCCCGCGACGCGATCCGGCTGATCCAGGAGGCCCGCAAGAACAGCGGCCTGGACGTCGCCGACCGGATCGCACTGCGCTGGACCTCCACGGACCCGGCGGTCGTCGCCGCCCTGTCCGAGCACGCCTCACTGATCGCCGAGGAGGTCCTGGCGACCGACTTCGGCCAGGGCGAGGCCGACGGGACGTACGGCGAGCCCTTCACGGACGAGGGCCTGTCGCTGACGTTCCGGCTGCGCAAGGCCTAGCAGGAACCCGGGAAGGGCCCGGCTCCCCTCGGGGGGCCGGGCCCTTCCCCGATTCCGGGCCTTCCCTGGGCCCCGGGGCCTTCCCCGATTCCGGGCCCTCTACGGGCTCCGGGGCCTTCCCGCCCTCCGGGGCAGGACCGGCTTCCGAGGCAGGACCGGCTTCCGAGGCAGGACCGGCTTCCGAGGCAGGACCGGCTTCCGCAGGGGCCGGCTCCCAGCTGACGAAGACCCCGCCCGTGGCCGCTCCCGGATCGACCTCCACCAGGGCTCCCGCCACCTCGGCCGTGTCCGGTCCCGCTGCCCGGACGGGAAGGCCCGCCGCTGCCGGCAGCGCACGCGCCTCGGCCGCCCGGGCCTCCCCTCGCCGGATCGCCTCCGCGTCCGCCTGTCCGCCCCGGGGGACCGTCCACTCGTTCATGGCGATCACGCAACGACACTCGGTCGACACCCCCGTCAACACGCGTAAAAAGGGCGGGGCCCCGGACCGAAGTCCGGGGCCCCGCCCTGTTGAACGCTGCCGACGCCGTTGTCGTACTAGTGTCCGCGGCCCGTCAGTTGTCGTCCTCGTCGATCAGGAACCCACGCATCGGCGAGGGAGCCTGGCCCATCGGGGACGGGCCCTGCGGACGGACCGGAGCCATGGGCTGGGTCATCGCCGGGGTCATCTGCTGCTGACCGCCGTAGGACGGAGCAGACGGCGCCGGGGGGCCACCCATCGTCTGGTTGCCACCGTACGACGGGGTGCTCGCACCGGCCGGAGCCATGGACGGCGCCGGGGACGGCGGGAGCGAGGCGGTGGCCGGGGTACGCGGCGGGGCCAGAGAGTCGTCGGCCTGCGTCTCCAGCTGGCGCAGCTGCGACTCCAGGTACGACTTCAGGCGCGTGCGGTACTCGCGCTCGAAGCCGCGCAGGTCCTCGACCTTGCGCTCCAACGTGGCGCGCGCGGACTCCAGGGAGCCCATGGCGACACGGTGCTTCTCCTGCGCGTCCCGCTCCAGGGCATCGGCCTTGGCACGGGCGTCACGCTCCAGACCCTCGGCGCGGCTGCGGGCCTCGCCGACGATCTTGTTGGCCTCGGAGCGGGCCTCGGCGATCGCCTGGTCGGCGGTCTGCTGGGCCAGCGAGAGGACTCGGGCGGCACTGTCGCCGCCAGGGCCCTGACCGTGCATGCCGGGGCCGCCCATCGGACCGCCCATGGGGCCGCCCATCTGCTGCTGCATGGGCGGCTGACCGCCCATGGGGCCCTGCCCCATCGGACCCTGGCCCATCGGGCCCTGCCCCATCGGCCCCTGGCCCATCGGACCCTGGCCCATCGGGCCGGGACCCTGCTGGCCGCCCTGACCGCCGGGGCCGGCGGGCAGCTGCGGAGCACCGCTGGGCAGCTGGGGCGGGCCTCCCATGGGGCCGCCCATCTGCTGCTGCGGCGGGCCCGATATGCCGGCTGGCACCGGTGCACCGGGACCTCGCATGCCCTGCTGGGGAATGCCCTGCTGCTGGTCCTGCTCCGGAGGCTTGCGCATGTTCTGCTGGTTCTGGGCAGCAGCGCGCGTGGCCGCGGCCAGTTTGGCCCGCAGGTCCTCGTTCTCACGGAGCAGACGGGTCAGTTCGGCTTCGACCTCGTCGAGGAAGGCATCGACCTCGTCCTCGTCATAGCCTTCTCGGAGGCGGACGGTCGTGAACTGCTTGTTCCGCACGTCCTCGGGGGTCAACGGCATCTCTTCACCTCAACGTAGTCATCGGCAGTCGGCAAGACCGTATCGTCCACCCACATCACAGGAAGCTCCGCGCGACAGAGATGAGGATGTAGACGATGATCATCAGTACGAAGAAGGACAGGTCGAGCGCCACGCCCCCGAGACGCAGCGGCGGGATGAACCGCCGCAGAAGCTTCAGCGGTGGATCGGTGACAGTGTAGGTGGCCTCCAGGACGACCACCATCGCCTTGCCGGGTTGCCACGAGCGGGCGAACTGGAAGACGTAGTCCATGACCAGCCGGAAGATCAGCACGACGAGGAACACCATCAGCGCGATGTAGATCACCTGCGCGAACACGCTCATGGCCTGGGCTTCCCTCTCCCCTGTTTCCGTGCTTCCTACCGGTGGTACGTCTCAGCTCTGGTTGAAGAACCCGCCCTCTGCGATGCGGGCCTTGTCCTCCGCCGTGACATCGACGTTAGCAGGAGACAACAGAAACACCTTCTGCGTCACCCGCTCGATGCTGCCGTGAAGACCAAACACCAAACCGGCCGCAAAGTCGACAAGTCGCTTCGCGTCTGTGTCATCCATCTCAGTCAGATTCATGATCACCGGGGTGCCCTCACGGAAGTGTTCCCCGATGGTACGGGCCTCGTTATAGGTCCGCGGGTGAAGCGTGGTGATCCGGTAAGGCTCTCGTTCGGACACAACCTTGGGCATGATCACCGGCGCGTTCTTCTCCAGGGACTGGCGTTCTTGTGTGATGGATGCCACGGGCGCGATCCGCGCCGGACGTCCGGATTCCGCGGCGAGCGAAGCCGAACGGGCCACCGGTTCGCGCTGCGCGGGCGGCTGGACGATTCGCACCTCTTCGTCCCTTTGGGACTGATGTGCACCGTGAGACTGGTGTGACGACTCGTGCCGTCGGTGGTCCCGCTCGGGCTCCGGGTCCAACTCGGGCTCGAAGTCGTCGTCGGGGTCGAATCCGCGGCCGTCGTACCCATCGTCCTCCACGAGGCCGAGGTAGACCGCCATCTTGCGCATCGCGCCGGCCATGCTCTGAGTCCTCCGCTCTGTGGTGGATCGACTGACTACTGCCAAGTGCCCGCGATCCACGAGGTCGTTGTGCCCGCCTTCACGGGCACTGACCATATTTTCTGCTGTGGTCCGACTTCTTGGCGACGTTACCCGAGCCTGGGGCGGACTCCGAGTACCGCGGTACCGACGCGCACATGTGTCGCTCCGGCGGCCACGGCCTGTTCGAGGTCCGCACTCATCCCTGCCGACACCATGGTTGCAGCCGGATGAGCCCGGCGCAGGTCAGTCGACAAATCCATGAGCCGCCCGAATGCCGCCTGTTCGCGCCCCGCGTACTCCCCGGTGAGCGGGGCGACGGTCATCAGCCCGTCGAGCCGCAGCCCCGGAGCACGGGCCACGTGGTCGGCCAACTCTTCGATTCCGGCGGGCGCGACGCCACCGCGCTCACCCCGCTCCTTCTCACCGGCGTCGAGCGCGACCTGCAGGAGACAGCCCACCTCGCGCTCCGCCCGCACGGCCTCCTTCGACAGCGACGCGACGAGGCGCGCACGGTCCACGGACTGCACGACATCCGCGTAACCGACCACGGAACGCACTTTGTTGGTCTGAAGTTGACCGACAAAATGCCATTTGAGGGGAAGATCTGCACAGGCCGCGGCCTTCGGGGCGGCGTCCTGGTCACGGTTCTCGGCAACGTGGCGCACACCGAGTTCCGACAGAATCCGCACATCGCTCGCCGGGTAGGTCTTGGTGACCACGATCAGGGTCACCTCCTCCCGCGCCCGGCCGGCGGCCGCACAGGCGGCCGCGATGCGCTTCTCCACATTCGCCAGATTTGCGGCGAGTTCGGTCTTACGGTCCGTCATGCCCCATCAGTCCAGCCAGACATAGCTCGCGAGCCGCCCCGTGGTGCGGTCGCGGCGGTACGAGAAGTGGTCGCCCGACTCCAGCGTGCACACCGGCGACTGCGCCCGGTCGCACACCCCGAGCCGCTCGAGCTGCGCATGCACTCCGGCGCTCACGTCGACCGCGGGGGTGCCCCAGCTCGTCTCGGCGTGCGCCGTCGGCTCGACGGCGGCCACCTCGGCGCGCATGTCCTGCGGAACCTCGTAGCACCGGCCGCAGACCGCCGGTCCGGTGCGGGCGACGATCCGGCCCGGCTCGGCGCCGAGTTCGGTCATGGCCCTTACGGCGGCGGGGACGACCCCCTTCACCATGCCGGGCCGCCCCGCGTGGGCCGCGGCCACCACTTTGGCGACCGGGTCGGCCAGAAGGACCGGCACGCAGTCGGCGGTGAGGACGGCGAGGGCAAGTCCGCGGCGGGCGGTGACGATCGCGTCGACCTCCGGTACGGGGCTCCCCCACTCCCGGCTCTGCTCGTGCGGGGGGACCTCCGCGCCCCAGGGGGCGTCCACGACGGCCACATCGGCGCCGTGGACCTGGTTCATCCACACGACCCGGCCGGAGTCCAGCCCGAGCGACTTCGCCGCAAGGTCCCGGTTCGCCCGGACCGATCCGGGATCGTCCCCGACCGCGCCGCCGAGGTTCAGCTCCTCATACGGAGCGGCGCTCACCCCGCCCCACCGGTCGGTGAAGGCGAAGTGCGCGCCGCTCACGCTCTCGCGCTGTCCTATCACTTCAGGAAGTCCGGCACGTCCAGCTCCTCGGCCGCGCTGTCGGAGTAGGTACGCGGCGACGGCGGGATCGGCGGGGCGACCGGGACGTCGGCCGCCGGCTCGAGCTCCGGCTCCTGCTCCTCCTTCGGGGTCACGCTGCCGAGCGAGCCGAAGGACGGGCGGTTGTTGTCGGGCTGCCGCGCCGGAGCGGGCTCCTCGCGGCGGGCCGGGGCCGAAGAGGCCGACGTCGAGCCGAGGACGTTGTCCCGGCGGGCCGGCGGCTGACCGCCGTCGAAGCCGGCTGCGATCACGGTGACCCGGACCTCGTCGCCGAGGGCGTCGTCGATGACCGCGCCGAAGATGATGTTGGCCTCGGGGTGGGCGGCCTCGCTGACCAGCTGGGCGGCCTCGTTGATCTCGAACAGACCGAGGTCGGAGCCACCGGAGATGGAGAGCAGCACGCCCCGGGCGCCGTCGATGGAGGCCTCCAGCAGCGGCGAGGAGATCGCCATCTCGGCCGCGGCCACCGCGCGGTCGTCGCCGCGGGCCGAGCCGATGCCCATCAGGGCGGAACCGGCCTCGGACATGACCGACTTGACGTCGGCGAAGTCGAGGTTGATGAGACCGGGGGTGGTGATGAGGTCGGTGATGCCCTGAACGCCGGAGAGCAGGACCTGGTCGGCCGACTTGAAGGCGTCCAGGACCGAGACCTGGCGGTCCGAGATGGACAGCAGCCGGTCGTTCGGGATGACGATGAGGGTGTCGACCTCTTCGCGCAGCTCGGCGATCCCGTCCTCGGCCTGGTTCGCGCGGCGCCGTCCCTCGAAGGTGAACGGGCGCGTGACCACGCCGATGGTGAGGGCGCCGAGCGAGCGGGCGATGTTGGCCACGACGGGCGCGCCGCCCGTGCCGGTGCCGCCGCCTTCACCGGCCGTCACGAAGACCATGTCGGCCCCCTTGAGGACCTCCTCGATCTCCTCTCGGTGGTCCTCGGCGGCCTTGCGGCCGACGGCCGGGTTGGCTCCGGCTCCCAGTCCACGGGTGAGTTCACGGCCGACGTCGAGCTTGACGTCGGCGTCGCTCATCAACAGCGCCTGTGCGTCGGTGTTGATGGCAATGAACTCGACGCCCTTGAGACCGACCTCGATCATCCGGTTGATGGCATTGACACCACCGCCGCCGACACCGATGACCTTGATGACTGCGAGGTAGTTCTGCGGTGCTGCCACGTCGAAGGCCTCTCGCCTCGAATTACGTTGTCGCCGCCGGGCGGTGCCCCGCGCCGGGACGACTGATGCCGAATGGGACGGTCCGAACGCCGACCCGAACCCTAACCCTGAAGTTTAGGGTTACCAGTGTGTGTGTTCCCTGGAGTCTTCTGAACAGGACACTAAGTCGACAAGTGGCGCCCGTTCAACGAACACGCCGAACCTCCCGTTTTTCTTTTCACCCTATGTGATCAGCCGTAGCAGTGCCCAACCAGGGTGCTGGCCTGCGCTGATGTGCGTCAACTCCCCGATGACGCAGGGGCGGTGGGGACGCTGACGTCGAAGTGCCGGGCGCCGGGGGCTGCTTTCATGAGAGCTGTGAGGGCCCGTGCCTTGGCGCGGCCGCTCTCGGCACTGCCCCATGCCGCCGTGCGGCCGCCGCCCAGCACCAGCGAGATGTCGTCGTAGGACCGGACTTGGATGGTCCGGGTCTGCCCGGCGACCGCGGCCGGCAGCTCCCCGGCGACCCGAACCGCCTCGCGCACCAGTCGCTCGGTGCCGAAACGCCGGAAGGCGGCGGCGCCGGAGCCCTTCCGGGATGCGGTCATTTCCAGCAACGGAACGCCTTTCGGCGCCTGCGAAACCATGGCGAAACGGACACCGCCGTCGTCGATTTCGACGAAGTTCCCGGCTTTTCGAGCCAACAGGACCGGAGTGCGCTCGGTCACTTTCAGGCCGATTCCATGGGGCCAGGAACGGACGACGTCAACGGTGTCAATTCGGGGCAATTTCCGGCGAAGTCGGGCTTCGATGGCCTTCGTGTCCACGGAAATCAGCGGTTCTCCGAGCGGCACGGAGGCGACCTCGCGGACCTCGGCGGGGGTCAGCACGAGCGTCCCGGAGACCGCGACGTGCTGCACGCGCAGCCACTGGGAGCCGTACAACACCCACGCGGAGCCGCCCCCGAGGAGCGCGAGGGCGGCCACCAGAATGACGATCGCACGAAGGCGGCGTCTGCTCGACCTCCGCTTGGACGGCGGGCCGGACGACTCCTGCTGGCGGTCACCGCGCTCGGCGGTCGTCGGTCCGGCCACGCTCATTGCCCTTTCGTCATACGGTCCTAACGGCGTGAGGCGATGGCCTCGTACACCATGCCGACGAGCAGTTCGTCGGCGTCCCGGCGGCCGAACTCACCGGCGGCACGGGACATCTCGTACAGCCGGTGGGGGTCGGCGAGCACGGGCAGGACGTTCTGCTGCACCCACTCGGGCGTGAGTTCCGCGTCGTCGACCAGGAGTCCGCCGCCCGCCTTGACCACCGGCTGGGCGTTCAGCCGCTGTTCGCCGTTGCCGATGGGCAGCGGGACGTAGGCGGCCGGGAGCCCGACGGCGGAGAGTTCGGCGACGGTCATCGCGCCCGCGCGGCAGAGCATCATGTCGGCCGCGGCGTACGCGAGGTCCATCCGGTCCAGATAACTTACCGGGATGTACGGGGGCATTCCCGGCATCTGGTGCACCTGCGGCAGTTCGTTCTTCGGGCCGACCGCGTGCAGGATCTGGATTCCGGCCCGCTGGAGCCACGGGGCGACCTGCTGGACCACCTCGTTGAGGCGGCGGGCGCCTTGGGAGCCGCCGGAGACGAGCAGCGTGGGCAGGTTCGGGTCGAGGCCGAAACGGGCGCGCGCCTCGGGCCGGGCGGCGGCGCGGTCCAGGGTGGAGATGGAGCGGCGCAGCGGGATGCCGATGTAGCGGGCGTCACGCAGCTTGCTGTCCGGGGTGGAGACGGCGACCCGGGCCGCGTACCGCGAGCCGATCTTGTTGGCCAGGCCGGGCCGGGCGTTGGCCTCGTGGATCACGATGGGCACACCGAGGCGCTTGGCCGCCAGGTAGCCGGGCAGCGCGACATAGCCGCCGAAGCCGACCACCGCGTCGGCCTTCGTGCGCTCCAGGATCTGCTCCGCGGCCTTGATCGTGCCGCGCAGCCGGCCCGGGACGGTGATCAGCTCCGGCGTGGGCCTGCGGGGCAGCGGCACCGCGGGGATCAGCGCCAGCTCGTAGCCGCGCTCCGGTACGAGCCGGGTCTCAAGACCCCGCTCCGTGCCCAGGGCCGTGATCCCCACGGTGGGGTCCTGCCTGCGCAGGGCGTCCGCGAGGGCGAGCGCGGGCTCGATGTGGCCGGCGGTCCCCCCACCAGCGAGTACGACATGCACCGAAATTCACCGCTCTCCGGACGAGCGCGCCGCCGAGGCACGCCGTCGCATCGTGTTCCATCTCCGAGGCCCCCGCTCCGCACCGGAGCCTCCCGCCCGCTTTTTACCAAAGCGAGGTTGCCGCATCGCAAGCGCTGCCCGCGCACCGGGTTCGTCGCGTGCGAAGGCGATCAGCAGCCCGATGGCGAACATGGTCGGCAGCAGGGCGGACCCTCCGTAGGAGAACAGCGGGAGCGGGACGCCGGCGATCGGCAGCAGGCCGAGCACCGCACCGATGTTGATCACCGCCTGGGCGGTGATCCAGGTGGTCACGCCTCCCGCGGCATACCTCACGAAGGGGTCCTCCGTGCGTCCGGCCACGCGGATACCCGCATAGCCTAGAGCCGCGAACAGGGCGAGTACCGACAGCGTCCCCGCCAGGCCCAG
Organism: Streptomyces sp. NPDC007971; assembly: GCF_042958635.1. Classification (NCBI taxonomy): domain Bacteria; kingdom Bacillati; phylum Actinomycetota; class Actinomycetes; order Kitasatosporales; family Streptomycetaceae; genus Streptomyces; species Streptomyces sp. NPDC007971. Next base: position 77,316 of record NZ_JBIBJK010000005.1, on the reverse strand, counting down.
TTCCTCACCGGTGACGGCGAAGATGAAGTCGGTGTGGGCTTCGGGTAGTTGCCCCCATTTTTCCACACTTGCGCCGAGGCCCGAGCCGAAGAGTCCGCCGGAGGCGAGGGCGTAGATGCCGTGCACGGCCTGCCAGCAGTCGGCGACCCCGGATTTGGGTTCGGTGGCGCCGATGCAGGAGAGGCGGGCCATCCGGTTGGGGCTGGTCTTGATGAGGATCACGCCGATCCCGCCGGCGATCGACAGCACCCCGGCGAACAGCCGGGTGGGCGCGCCCGCGAGCCACAGGAGGCCGAAGAGGATCGCGGTGAGGATGATCGCGGTGCCCATGTCGCCGCCGAGCATGATCAGGCCGAGCAGCAGGAAGGCGACCGGGACCAGCGGCACCAGCATGTGCTTCCACTGGGTCAGCAGCTTCTTCTCCTGCTTGCGGGCGATCAGGTCCGCGCCCCACAGCACCAGGGCGAGCTTGCCGAACTCACTGGGCTGGATCTGGAAGGAGCCCCCGAGGGAGATCCAGTTCTGGTTGCCGTTGACCGCCATCCCTATCCCCGGCACCTGCACCAGGGCCATCAGGAAGACGGCACCGGCGAGGATCGGGTAGGCGAGCGCACGGTGCAGCTTCACGGGCATGCGGGAGGCGGCGAGCAGCAGTGCGCCGCCGATGGCCGCCGCCAGGAACTGCTTGCGGAAGAAGTACGACCCGGGCAGCGAGAGCTGCAGCGCGGTGACCTGGGAGGCCGAGTAGACCATCACCAGGCCCAGCACGGTGATCAGCACGCTGCCGCCGAGGATCAGGTAGTAGGCGGTCAGCGGGCGGTCCCAGGCCTTGTGCGCGCGCAGATAGAGCCGCAGCAGGGTGCTCTCCCGCTGGGGCCGGGAGGCGGCGGGACGCCGGGACGCCCGCTGCACGGGCGGGCGGCCGGTGCGGCTACCGGGCATCAACGCCTCCACTGAACGTCGACCGTCCCACGCGTCCCTCCCAAGATCCGCCCGGCGGGCGGCCGGGGTCAGGCGTCGAGTCCGCGGACCGCGGCCGCGAACGCGTCACCGCGCTGGTTGTAGTTGGTGAACATGTCCATGGAGGCGCAGGCCGGGGCAAGGAGCACCGTGTCACCGGGCTGCGCGAGCCGCTTCGCCTCCGTCACCGCCTGGAGCATCGCCCCAGTGTCGGTCCGTTCGACGTCGACGACGGGTACTTCCGGGGCGTGTCGCGCAAGGGCGTCGCGGATCAGGGCGCGATCGGCACCGATCAGGACGGCACCGCGCAGTCGTTTCGCCGACTTGGCGACCAGCTCGTCGAAGGTCGCGCCCTTCGCCAGACCGCCCGCAATCCATACGATCGGTTCATATGACGCCAACGAGGCTTCCGCGGCATGCGTGTTGGTCGCCTTGGAGTCGTCCACGTACGCCACCCCGTCCACGTCGGCGACGTGCGCGATGCGGTGGGCGTCGGGCCTAAAGGCCCGCAGGCCGTCGCGTACGGCCGTGGCCGGCACCCCGAAGGCGCGCGCGAGGGCCGCGGCGGCAAGGGCGTTGGCGATGTTGTGCGGGGCCGGCGGGTTGACGTCGCAGACCTCGGCCAGCTCCTGCGCGTTCTTGTGCCGGTTCTCCACGAAGGCGCGGTCGACGAGGATGCCGTCCACGACACCGAGTTGGGAGGGGCCCGGGGTCCCGAGGGTGAACCCGACGGCCCGGCAGCCCTCCTCGACATCGGCCTCGCGCACCAGGTCCTCGGTGAGCTTGTCGGCCGTGTTGTAGACGCAGGCGATCCGATTGCCCTCGTAGATACGGCCCTTGTCGGCCGCGTAGGCCTCCATGGAGCCGTGCCAGTCGAGGTGGTCGGGCGCGAGGTTGAGGACGACGGCGGAGTGGGCGCGCAGCGAGGGCGCCCAGTGGAGCTGGTAGCTGGACAGCTCCACGGCGAGCACGTCGTAGCGCTCCTCGCCGAGGACCGCGTCGAGGAGCGAGACGCCGATGTTGCCTACGGCGGCCGTGTTCAGGCCCGCGGCCTTCAGGATCGACGCCAGCATCTGGACGGTGGTGGTCTTGCCGTTGGTGCCCGTCACGGCCAGCCAGGGAGCCGCGTCGGGCCCCCGCAGCCGCCAGGCCAGCTCCACGTCGCCCCAGACCGGGACGCCCGCCTCGGCCGCCGCCAGGAACAGCGGCTTGTCGGGCTTCCAGCCCGGCGTGGTGACGATCAGCTCGGTGCCCTCCGGGAGGGTCGCCCCGTCGCCGAGGCGCACGGTGATGCCGAGCGCCTCCAGTGCGGCGGCCTGCTCACGCGTGCGTGCGTCGTCGCCGTCGTTGACGACCGTGACGATCGCGCCGCGCGCGTGCAGCACCTTCGCCGCCGGGACGCCCGAGACGCCGAGCCCGGCGACGGTGACGTGCTTGCCCTGGAACTCAGAAGACCCTGACGGCACCGAGGAGGTCACTTTTCCGCTGCCCACCCTGCATAGAAGAGGCCCAGTCCGACGATGACACAGATGCCCTGAATGATCCAGAACCGGACCACCACCAGGACCTCGGACCAGCCCTTGAGTTCGAAGTGGTGCTGCAGTGGCGCCATGCGGAAGACGCGCTTTCCGGTGAGCCGGAAGGAGCCGACCTGGATGACGACCGACATGGTGATGAGGACGAACAGACCGCCCATGATGGCCACCAGCAGCTCCGTGCGGGAGAGGATGGCCAGGCCGGTGAGGACACCGCCGAGGGCGAGCGAGCCGGTGTCGCCCATGAAGATCTTCGCCGGCGAGGTGTTCCACCACAGGAAGCCCAGGCAGGCACCCATCAGCGCGGAGGCGACCACGGCGAGATCGAGCGGGTCGCGCACCTCGTAGCAGGCGGCGGGGTTGGTCAGCGTCTGCGCGTTGGCGCAGGACTCCTGGAACTGCCAGACGCCGATGAACGTGTAGGCACCGAAGACGAGCACGGAGGCGCCGGTGGCGAGACCGTCCAGACCGTCGGTGAGGTTCACGCCGTTCGACATCGCGAGGATCATGAACAGCGCCCAGATCACGAACAGCACCGGGCCGATCGACCAGCCGAAGTCCGTGATGAACGACAGCTTGGTGGAGGCGGGGGTGTTGCCGCGCGCGTCGGAGAACATCAGCGACAGGACCGCGAAGCTGATGCCGACGATCAGCTGGCCGGCCATCTTCGCCTTGGCCCGCAGGCCCAGCGAACGGCGCTTGACGATCTTGATGTAGTCGTCCAGGAAGCCGACCAGGCCCATGCCGACCATCAGGCCCAGCACCAGCAGCCCGGAGAACGTCGGCGGCTTGCCGGTGATCACCTTGCTGAGGAAGTAGGCGGCGACCGTCGCCAGGATGAAGGCGATACCGCCCATGGTCGGCGTACCGCGCTTGCTCGCGTGCTCGCGCGGGCCGTCGTCACGGATGTACTGGCCGTAGCCCTTGCGGGCGAGCAGCTTGATCAGCAGCGGGGTGCCGACCAGCGTCAGGAAGAGGCCAATGACACCCGAGAACAGGATCTGGTTCATCATCGGGCGGCAACCTCACCCTCGGCGCCGGTCCCGGTCAGCGCCTGGGCGACGCTTTCGAGCCCCACCGAACGGGACGCCTTCACGAGTACGACGTCTCCCGGGCGCAACTCGCTGCGCAACAGGTCGACCGCCGCCTGTGCGTCGGACACGTGCACCGACTCCTCACCCCACGAACCCTCGTTATATGCGCCCAGTTGCAGCCAGGAGGCCTCAGTCCCCCCGACCGCGACGAGCTTGCTGACGTTGAGCCGGACGGCGAGCCGTCCGACGGCGTCGTGCTCGGCGAGCGCCTCGTCCCCCAGCTCGGCCATCTTGCCGAGCACCGCCCACGTGCGACGCCCCTTGCCCATGGCCGCGAGCGCCTTGAGGGCGGCCCGCATGGACTCGGGGTTGGCGTTGTAGGCGTCGTTGACGATGGTCACGCCGTCCGGGCGCTCCGTGACCTCCATGCGCCAGCGGGAGAGGGAGCCCGCCTCGGAGAGCGCGAGGGCGATCTCGTCTGCGGACATGCCCAGCTCATGGGCGACGGCGGCCGCGGCGAGCGCGTTCGACACGTGGTGCTCACCGTACAGGCGCATGGTCACATCGCCAGCACCGGAGGGTGTGCGAAGTCTGAAGACGGGCTGTCCACTGTCCGTGAGTCGTACATTCTCGGCGCGTACGTCCGCTTCGGCCGACTCTCCGAAAAGGACCACCTTCGCCTTGGTACGGGAGGCCATGGCGCGGACCAGCGGGTCGTCGGCGTTGAGAACGGCGGTCCCGTCCTCCGGAAGACCCTCGACGATCTCGCCCTTGGCCTGCGCGATCTGCTCGCGGCCGCCGAACTCGCCGATGTGGGCGGTGCCGACGTTCAGGACGAGGCCGATCTTCGGCGGCGTCAGGTCGGTGAGGTAACGGATGTGGCCGACACCGCGGGCGCCCATCTCCAGCACGAGGAACCGGGTCTCCTCGGTGGCGGTCAGGGCGGTGAGCGGCAGCCCGATCTCGTTGTTGAGCGACTGGGGCGTGAACACCGTCGGCGCCTTGCGCTGGAGCACCTGCGCGATGAGGTCCTTGGTGCTGGTCTTGCCGGCGGAGCCGGTCAGGGCGACGAGGGTCGCGCCGAGCCGTCGTACGACGTGCCGGGCGAGGGCGCCGAGAGCGGTCTGCACGTCGTCGACGACGATCGCGGGCACGCCGACGGGCCGGGAGGCCAGCACGGCCACCGCGCCGGCCTCGACGACCGCCTGCGCGTAGTCGTGGCCGTCGACGCGCTCACCGGCGAACGCGGCGAAGAGGCTGCCCGGCCGGACCTCCCGGGAGTCCCGGACGACCGGTCCCGTGACCTGGACGGACGGATCCGGTATGTCGTGTGTCTGCCCGCCGACGACTGCTGCGATCTCGGCGAGGGAGAGGGCGATCACAAGTTCATCCCTGGGTCTTCTGGATAGCTTCGCGGAGCACCTGGCGGTCGTCGAAGGGACGGACCACGCCGGCGATGTCCTGGCCCTGCTCGTGACCCTTGCCCGCGACCAGCACCGTGTCGCCGGGGGCGGCACGGTCCACGGCGGCGGCGATCGCGGCGGCCCGGTCCTCGAAGAGGAGCACCTCGCCGCGCTCGTGCGCGGGCACGGTGGCCGCGCCCTGGAGCATGGTCGCGAGGATCGCGAGGGGGTCCTCGGAGCGGGGGTTGTCGGAGGTCAGTACGGCCGTGTCGGAGAGCCGGGCCACGGCGGCGCCCATCGGGGCACGCTTGGTCTGGTCGCGGTCGCCGCCGCAGCCGAGGACGACGTGCAGCCGGCCCTTGGTGACCTTGCGCAGCGCCTTGAGCACCGACTCGACGGCGTCGGTCTTGTGCGCGTAGTCGACGACGGCGAGGTAGGGCTGCCCGGCGTCCACGCGCTCCAGGCGGCCGGGGACGCCCGGTACGGCGGCGATGCCGTCGGCGGCGGTCTGCGGGTCGAGACCGGCAGCGGCGAGGGCGACGACGGCGGCGAGGGTGTTCGCCACGTTGAAGGGGCCCGGCAGCGGCGACTTGGCGTGGATGCGCTCGCCCCGGGGGCCGACGGCGGTGAACGTCGAGTCCATGGGGCCGACCTGGACGTCCTCGGCGCGCCAGTCGGCATCGGGGTGGCCCTCGGCGGAGAAGGTGACCACCGGGACGGTGGCCTCCCCGGCGAGCCGGCGGCCGTACTCGTCGTCGGCGTTGACCACACCGAGTCGGCTGCGCTGCGGCGTGAACAGCTGCGCCTTGGCCCGGTAGTAGTCCTCCATGTCGGAGTGGAACTCCATGTGTTCCGGGCTGAGGTTGGTGAACACGGCGATGTCGAAGACGCAGCCGTCGACCCGGCCGAGGACCAGGGCGTGGCTGGAGACCTCCATGGCGACCGCCTCGACACCGCGTTCGCGCATGACGGCGAACAGTGCCTGCAGGTCGGTGGCTTCGGGGGTGGTGCGCTCGGACTTGATGCGCTCCTCGCCGATGCGCATCTCGACGGTGCCGATGAGTCCGGTGGCGCGGGTGGTCCTGAGGCCGCCCTCGACCAGGTAGGCGGTGGTGGTCTTGCCGGAGGTGCCGGTGATGCCGATCTGGAGCAGGCCGCTGCCGGGGCGGCCGTAGATCGTGGCCGCCAGTTCGCCCATCCGCGCGCGCGGGTCGTCCACGACCAGGACCGGCAGTCCGGTCGCGGCGGCGCGTTCGGCGCCCGTCGGGTCGGTCAGCACGGCGGCCGCGCCGAGGCCCGCGGCCTGGGTGACGAAGTCGGCGCCGTGCAGGCGGGCACCGGGGAGGGCTGCGTACAGGTCGCCGGGGCGGACGGCGCGCGAGTCGTGGGTGATCCCCGTGATCTCGGCGGCGAGGGCCGGAGCGGCTGCACCCAGCTGATCGGCCAGTTCCGCGAGGGGTGTGGCGGAGACCTCGACCGGTCGCGGCGGTCCCGGATATGTCACGGAAGCGCCCTTCTGGGTGGTTGGGGACTGATCAGCGTGTGGCACGGCGGTGAGCGTACCGGGCTCACCCGCTCGGGAGCTAAATAGGGGCCCGCGCGCAGCGCGGTCCGGCAGGGGCGATGGCGGGAGACGGGCGGGCGAGGGGCTCGGGCCGCCCTGGTTCCCGGGGTCCGGGGTGATCGTTGTCACGAGTTGGTTCCTGGTGCTCTTCTCGCGGTGCGGGGCGGGTCCGGTCAGGGCTTGTAGGTGACGGGCAGGTTCGCGGACTTCGCCCCGGTCGGGGGGACCTGGAGGGTCTTCAGGGCAAACTCCATCACCTGCTTGTAGATGGGTCCACAGATCTGGCCGCCGTAGTAGCTGCCGGAGGTGGCGTTCTGGATGGCGCAGTAGACCGTGATGCGCGGATTGTCCGCGGGTGCGAATCCGGCGAACGACGAGGTGTAGCCGCGGTATCTGCCGGTGGCCGGATCCACGCGGTTGGCCGTGCCGGTCTTGCCCGCGACCCGGTACCCGGGGATACGGGCCTTGATGCCGGTGCCCTGCTCGTCGTCCACGACCGACTCCAGCATCTGGGCGAGCGTCCTGGCGGTCTTCTCGCTGACCACGCGGCTCTTCTTCGGCTGCGGAGCGGGGGTGAAGCGTCGGTCGGCGCCCTCGGTGCCGCGCACCAGGGTCGGCTCGATGCGGACTCCGCCGTTGGCGATCGTGGAGTACACGGAGGCGGCCTGCATGGCACTGACGGAGAAACCCTGGCCGAAAGGAATCGTGTACTGCTGCGACGTCGACCACTTGCCGGCGGGCGCGAGGATGCCCCTGGTCTCGCCGGGGAAGCCGAGCCCGGTGGGACTGCCGATGCCGAACTTGTTCAGGTACGTGTAGAGGACCTTGTTGGCCTGCTGCTGGGTCCTGCCGAGCTGGCCGGTGGCGAGGATGGTGCCGATGTTGCTGGACTTGGCGAGCACGCCGTTGAGCGTGAGATACCAGGTGTCGTGGTCGACGTCGTCCTGGAAGAGCCGGTCGCCGCGGTGCAGCCGGTTCGGTACGACGACGTGGGTGAGCGGGGTGGCCGCGTTCTCCTCCAGCACGGCCGCCATCGACATCACCTTGGCGGTGGAGCCGGGCTCGTAGGCGTCCTGGACGGCCGCGTTGCCCATGGCCGTCCCGTCGGCCTTGGCCAGGTCGTTCGGGTCGAAGCCGGGCGAGTTGGCCATGGCCAGGATCTCGCCGGTGCGGGTGTCCTGGACGATGACGTAGCCGCGGTCCGCCCGCGACTTCCTCACCTGCTCGCTGATGGCGTTCTGGGCCGCCCACTGGATGTCGCGGTCGATGGTGAGTTCCACGCCGGTGCCGGGCACGGCGGGGGTCTGGGTCGACCCCACGGTGGGCACCTCACGGCCGCCGGACTGGGCGTAGCGGATCTTGCCGTCCTTGCCGGACAGCTCCTTGTCCAGCTCCTGCTCGATGCCGCCGCCGCCCCGGCCGTCGGCGTTGACCCAGCCCAGTATCCCGGCGGCGAGGTCGCCGTTGGGGTACACGCGCTGGCTGCTGGGGTCGGCGAAGACACCGGCGAGCACATTGGCCGTGTTCTTGTCGGTCCCGGCCTTCTTGGCGAGCGCGGCCTTCAGGTCCTTGATCTGCTTCCAGACCTGCGGGGTCTGGCGGGTGGCGAGCCGGGTGTAGCGCGACAGCTTGTTCTCGGGCCTGAGCTTCTTGACGATCGTGGCCTGGTCCTGGTTGAGGATCGGCGCGAGCAGCGCGGCGGCCTGCTCGGGACCGTCGTCGATCTTCAGCTGCTTGACCGTGAACATCGTCGGGTCGGCGGTGATGTCGTACGCGTTCTCGCTGATCGCGAGGGCCACGCCGTTGCGGTCGGTGATCCCGCCCCGGTCGGCGGCGATGGTGTGCACGACGTACCGGTTCTGTTCGGCCTTGGCCGCGTACGCGCTGGCGTCGACGGCCTGGACCTGGAGCAGCCGTACGACGAAGGCGAGCATCACCAGGGTGAGCGCGAGGCCGACCAGGCGCAGCCGGGGCCGGGGGCGGCCGAGCCGGAGGGGCGGCGGCGGCATGGGCCGGGCTCCGCTCGGCCGGCGGACCGGACGGGCGCCGGGCCCGGGCTGCCGCCGGTCGGCACCCCGCGGCCGGGGAGGCTTCGCGGGGCCGGGCACACGGCGGCGCGGCGGTTCCCTGTCGGACACTTCCGTCACCTGCCGGGAGTCGGGATGGAGGCGGGCTGGAGGGTGGAGAGCGGTGCCACCGTGTCTGCCGGGGTGGTCACCGGGGCCGGGGCCGAGGGCGTGGGCGTGGCGACGGGCCCGGTCGGCGTGGCCGAGGCGGTCACGGAAGGACGGGGGGCCGGGCCGATCATCTCGGGGGCGAGGGGCGCGGTGAGGGCGGCGGACTGCGGGCCCGCGACACCCGGTACGCCCTTGACGCGGCCGTCGGGGCCGAGGAAGGCCGGGTCGCCGCCGGGGACCATGCCCAGTTCGCGGGCACGGCGCTGGAGGGCGTCGGGAGACGAGTAGGCGTCGATGTCCCGCTGGAGGGCCTGTTCCTCGTCGGTGAGGTTCTTCGTCTGTTTCTGCAGGGCGTCGAGCTTGAAGGAGCCTTCGCTGAGGGCGGAGTTCAGTACCAGCAGCCCGATGAGGCCGCCGCCGAGCAGCAGGACGACGAGGAGGACGAAGGGGGCGCGGGCGGCGCGGGCGCGGCCGACCGGGAAGAGCCGGGCGAGCCGGGCTGCCCTCCCTTTCAGTACGGGTTTCCTGCTCACTGGCCCTCCGCCGGGACAGGCGGGCCGCCGGCCCGGACGACCGGCCGGGACGACCCCGCCCAGCCCGCCGACCCCGTCGAGCCCGTCGGTTCCGTCGATCCCGCCGGCTTCGTCGATCCCGTCGGTTCCGTGCCGCCGGCCCGGCAGCGGGTCCGCAAGCCCCACCGACCCGATTCGCTCACTCGGCGTCCTCCCTGATGCGCTCGGCGCCGCGCAGCCGCGCCGGGGCGGCCCGGCGGTTCTCGGCGACCTCTTCCTCGGTGGGAAGTTCGGCACCGCGCGTGAGCAGCTTGAGCCGCGGCTGGTAGCGCTCGGGCACGACCGGCAGGCCGGGCGGGGCGGTGGACGTGGCGCCGGCCGCGAACACCTGCTTGACCAGCCGGTCCTCCAGCGAGTGGTACGACAGCACGGCGACGCGGCCACCGACGGCGAGCACCTTCACGGCGGCCGGGATCGCCCGTTCCAGGACCGACAGCTCGCCGTTGACCTCGATGCGCAGTGCCTGGAAGGTGCGCTTGGCCGGGTTGCCGCCGGTGCGCTTGGCGGCCTGCGGCAGCGCGTCCCTGATCAGCTCGACGAGCCGCGCGCTGGTGCTGAACGGCTCCTTCTCGCGCTCGCGGACGATGGCGGAGACGATCCGCTTGGCCTGCTTCTCCTCGCCGTACGCGCGCAGGATGCGCACCAGCTCGCCCGCCGGATAGGTGTTGAGGACCTCGGCCGCGCTCATGCCGGTCGTCTGGTCCATGCGCATGTCCAGGGGGGCGTCCTGCGCGTAGGCGAAGCCGCGGTCGGCCTCGTCGAGCTGCATGGAGGAGACGCCGAGGTCGAACAGGACGCCCTGCACGCGCGGGAGGCCGAGCCTGTGCAGCACCTCGGGCAGTTCGTCGTAGACGGCGTGCACGAGGGTGGCGCGCTCGCCGAAGGGGGCGAGCCGCTCACCGGACAGCCGCAGCGCCTCCTTGTCCCGGTCGAGGCCGATCAGCCGCGCCTCGGGGAAGCGGGTCAGCAGTGCCTCGCTGTGGCCGCCGAGGCCGAGGGTGCAGTCGACGACCACCGCTCCCGGCCGCTCCAGGGCGGGTGCCAGCAGATCCAGGCACCGCTGGAGCATCACCGGGACGTGTCGACTCTGGCTCAAGGGGGCCTCTCAGGTCCGGCGGGCCGTACGCACCGCCGGGTCCCCGCCCGCTCTGTGAAGGGGAGGCCTGCCGGCGCCGGAAGCGTCAGCCGACCGGGAGCGGGAGGAGGCCGAGCCGTACGTACGCGCCGCGCACGTGGGGAGACGGTCCGGGCGGGTGCCGGGATCTCCAGGGGTTTCACCAGCAGGGAGAGCCGCGCCTCCCGCTTCGCGTCACTTTAGTCCACCGTGTCGCGCGGTCAATCAACCGGCCTGCGCGTCGCGTACCGCATCCCGGCGGGGGCCGCAAATGGAGCGGATTCACCCGCGCGGCCCCCGTTTGCCCTCCCTGTGGGTTAGCTCACAACAAGCCGCGATGACGTTCTTTGTCCCCTCTCACAGCAGGCCGGGACCGGAGGTGACCAGTAACGTCATGGCTATGACGACTTCCGCAGCAGTTCCCACTGGATCCGAAGACGCCATAACCAGCAGCGGCACCGTGACGGACCGCCTGGTGGAGGCCAACGAGCAGTACGCCACCGCCTTCACCGATCCCGGCATGGACGCCCGTCCCGTCCTGCACGTGGCCGTCGTGGCCTGCATGGACGCCCGTCTCGACCTGCACAAGGCCCTCGGCCTGCAGCTCGGCGACTGCCACACCATCCGCAACGCGGGCGGGGTGGTCACCGACGACGTCATCCGGTCCCTCACCATCAGCCAGCGCAAGCTCGGCACCCGCAGCGTCGTCCTGATCCACCACACCGGCTGCGGCCTGGAGGCCCTCACCGAGGACTTCCGCACCGAACTGGAGATGGAGGTCGGCCAGCGCCCCGCGTGGGCGGTGGAGTCCTTCCGGGACGTCGACCAGGACGTGCGCCAGTCCATGCAGCGCGTGCGTACCTCGCCGTTCCTGCTGCACACGGACGATGTGCGCGGCTTCGTCTTCGACGTGCGCACGGGCCTGCTGCGCGAGGTCGACCCGGCCTGAGCCCGGCCCGACCGGGCGCACCGGCCTGCCCCGAACACCCCCGCCGTCCGCACGCAGTCGGCCGCCCGGCATCGAAAATGGTGGTCGAAATGGCCGTAAGACCGACATCGTGCGGACAGTTGTCCACAGTCGAGTGACACGAATCGGTAACGGCAGCAAGAATGCGGGTGTGGCGTCGCGCGGAACCTTTTCCGCGCGGTGTCCGTGTTTCGGGGTGGGCCGGATTCGCATCGCAGAGCGCCGGCCCGAGTAAGAACGGGCCGAGGAGGGCCGGGTGACGACCTATGACGATCGAGCGAGCCTCACTGATCTGACCACCACTGTGGAACGGGTCCGCAGTTCGGTGGAGGGTGTGATCGAGGGCAAGCCCGAGGTCGTACGGCTTTCGCTGACCGTACTGCTCGCCGAGGGACACCTGTTGATCGAGGACGTCCCCGGGGTGGGCAAGACGATGCTCGCCAAGGCGCTGGCGCGGTCCATCGACTGCTCGGTGCGGCGGATCCAGTTCACGCCCGACCTGCTGCCCTCGGACATCACCGGGGTGTCCATCTGGGACCAGCAGCGGCGGGACTTCGAGTTCAAGCCGGGCGCCATCTTCGCGCAGATCGTGATCGGCGACGAGATCAACCGTGCCTCGCCCAAGACCCAGTCCGCGCTGCTGGAGTCCATGGAGGAGCGGCAGGTCACCACCGACGGGCAGACCTACGAACTGCCCAGCCCCTTCATGGTGGTGGCCACGCAGAACCCGGTCGAGATGGAGGGCACCTACCCGCTGCCCGAGGCCCAGCGCGACCGTTTCATGGCCCGGGTCTCCGTCGGCTACCCGAGCGTCGAGGCCGAGCTGCAGATGCTGGACGTGCACGGCGGCCCCTCCCCGCTGGAGGACCTCCAGCCGGTGGCGCACGCGCACGAGATCGTGAAGCTGATCGAGGCGGTGCGCGGCGTGCACGTCTCGGAGGCGGTGCGGCGGTACACGGTCGAGCTGGTCTCGGCCACCCGCACCCACCCCGACCTCAGACTCGGCGCCTCCCCCCGCGCGACGCTGCACCTGCTGCGCGCGGCCAAGGCGGCCGCCGCCCTGGCCGGCCGGGAGTACGCCCTGCCGGACGACGTGCAGGCCCTGGCCGTCGCCGTCCTCGCCCACCGGCTGCTGCCCACCGCCCAGGCCCAGCTCAACCGTCGTACGGCCGAACAGGTGGTGCAGGAGATCCTCCACCACACCCCGGTGCCCTCGGCGCCCCAGCAGCAGAGCGGCTTCGGCGGACTGGGCCGGCCCATTCCGGCCTATCCCCAGCAGCCCCCGCGGAGTCTGTGATGAGCGCCGGGGGGACGGGCCGGGCGGAGGCCGACCGCGGGGAGCCGGGCGGTGTCCGTACGGCCCTGGCGGGCCTGACCACCCGCGGGCGCTCCTTCCTGGCCGCCGGCATCGCGGCCGCGATCTGCGCGTACGTGCTGGGCCAGAGCGGTCTGCTGCGGGTCGGCCTGCTGCTCGCGGTGCTGCCCCTGCTCTGCGCGACCGTGCTGTACCGCACGCGCTACCGGGTGTCGGGCAGCCGCCGGCTCTCCCCCGCGCGGGTGCCCGCCGGCAGCGAGGCCCGGGTGCACCTGCGGATGGACAACGTCTCCCGGCTGCCCACGGGACTGCTGATGCTCCAGGACCGGGTGCCCTACGTCCTCGGGCCGCGGCCCCGCTTCGTGCTGGACCGGGTGGAGCCGGGCGGCCGCCGCGAGGTGTCCTACCGGGTCCGTTCGGACCTGCGGGGCCGCTATCCGCTGGGCCCGCTGCAGCTTCGCCTGACCGACCCGTTCGGGATGTGCGAACTGACCCGGTCCTTCTCGACGTTCGACACGCTGACGGTCGTCCCGCGCGTGGACCCGCTGGCCCCGGTCCGCTTCGGCGGCGAGGCCAAGGGCTACGGCGACGGGCAGCAGCGGTCACTGGCCCTGGCGGGCGAGGACGACGTGATCCCGCGCGGATACCGCTACGGCGACGATCTGCGCCGGGTCCACTGGCGCTCCACGGCGCGCTACGGCGAGCTGATGGTGCGCCGCGAGGAGCAGCCGCGGCGCTCGCGCTGCACGGTCCTGCTGGACACCCGGGGCCTCGCCTACGAGGGCGCGGGCCCCGACTCGGCCTTCGAGTGGGCCGTCTCCGGGACCGCGTCGGTCCTGGTGCACATGCTCGAACGGGGCTTCTCGGTGCGCCTGCTGACGGACAGCGGCAGCTCGGTGCCGGGCGAGGGCGCCGACGGGTTCGCGGGCGCCGGGCAGGGGGCGGCGGACGCGGCCGGGCTGATGATGGACACCCTCGCGGTGATCGACCACTCCGACGGCACCGGCCTGTCCCGGGCCTACGACGTGCTGCGCGGCGGGAACGAGGGGCTGCTGGTCGCCTTCCTGGGCGATCTCGACGAGGAGCAGGCCTCGATGGTGGCCAGGATGAGCCGGCGCAGCGGCGGCGCGGTCGCGTTCGTCCTGGACCCGGACACCTGGGTGCGCGAGTCGACCGACGGGCCGCGCCCGGGCGGCCGGCACGAGGAGCGGCTGCGCATGCTGCGCGAGGCGGGCTGGACGGCGCTGAGCGTGCCGCGCGGCGCCGCGCTGAACGATCTGTGGCGGCAGGCGGACCGGGAGCGCTCGGGCCTGGCCGCCGTGAGCGGGGAGGCGCTGTGATGAGCGGGCGGGCACGACTGGCGCTGTGCGCCGCGGCGGCCACGCTGGCGGCGGCGTGCGCGCTGCTGCCCCTGGTCGACCGGCCCACATGGCTGCTGCAGACGATGCTGCTGGTGGCCGTGCAGACCGGGGTGGGCGCGGCGGCCCGCCGGGTGCCGCTGGCGCGGCCGCTGACGGTGGCGGCGCAGGCCCTGGTCACGCTGATGCTGCTGACCCTGGTCTTCGCCGGCAAGCAGGCGATCGCCGGGCTGGTGCCCGGCCCGGACGCCTTCCGGCACCTCGCCGACCTGCTCCAGCAGGGCTCGGACGACGTCGGCCAGTACGCGATACCGGCACCGCTCACCGACGGCATCAAGCTGATGCTGATCGGCGGAGTCCTGGTGATCGGCCTGCTGGTGGACACCCTCGCGGTGACGTTCCGCAGCGCGGCCCCGGCCGGTCTGCCGCTGCTCGCGCTGTACTCGGTGGCCGCCGGGCTGGCCCACGGCGGCGCCGACTGGCTGTGGTTCCTGGTCGCGGCGGCCGGCTATCTGATGCTGCTCCTCGCCGAGGGCCGCGACCGGCTCGCGCAGTGGGGCCGCGTCTTCGGCGGGGCGCCCCGTACCCCGGGCGACGCGGAGGGCGGTGCGACGGCCCCGGTGCGCACCGGACGCCGGCTCGGCGCGGTCGCCCTCGGCGTCGCTCTCGTGGTGCCGCTCGCCCTGCCCGCGATGCAGGGCGGCCTGCTGGATGCCGCGGGGACGGGCGTCGGCCCGGGCAACGGGGACGGCGGCACCATCTCCGCGGTCAACCCGCTGGTGTCGCTGCGCGACAGCCTGAACGTGGACAACGACCGCCAGGTGCTGACCGTGAGGACCAGTTCCGGCGACCTGTCGGACATGTACCTGCGGATCGTGTCCCTGGACGACTTCGACGGCACGACCTGGAAGCCGTCCCAGCGGCACATCGTCGGCGTCCCGGACGCCTTCCCGACGCCCGCCGGCCTGAGCCCCCGGGTCAAGCGGGCCACCGTGAGGTCGACGATCACGGCGGCCGACTGGTACGCACAGGACTGGCTGCCGATGCCGTACCCGCCGACCGGGGTGCGGATCAGCGGCAAGTGGCGCTACGAGCCGGTCGGCATGACGCTCGTCGGCGACCACGGCCAGAGCACCCGCGGCCAGACCTACCGGGTGACCAGCCTGGACGTGCAGCCGACCGCCCAGCAGCTGTCCGACGCGCCGCAGCCGCCCGCGGCCCTGAAGCGCGAGTACACCAAGGTGCCGTCGCAGCTGCCGAAGGTGGTGGCCCGGACCGCCCGGGAGATCACCGCGGGAGCGGCCGGCCACTACGACGAGGCGGTCAAGCTCCAGGACTACTTCGCCGTCAGCGGCGGGTTCCAGTACGACACCCAGGTGGAGGTCGGCCGCGGCCCGGACGCCATCGCGAACTTCCTGAAGAAGAAGCAGGGTTTCTGCGTCCACTTCTCCTTCGCGATGGCCGCGATGGCCCGCACGCTCGGCATCCCGGCCCGGGTGGCGGTGGGCTTCGCGCCCGGCACCCCGCAGGCGGACGGCACGGTCGCGGTGACCCTGAAGGACGCGCACGCCTGGCCCGAGCTGTACTTCGAGGGCATCGGCTGGACCCGCTTCGAGCCGACCCCGACCCGGGGCACCGCGCCGTCGTACACCCAGTCGGACACGCCCGGCAGTTCGCTGCCGGACGAGGCGCTGCCGTCCCACGGCTCGTCCTCGGCTCCCTCGGCGGCCCCCTCGCCGAGCGACAGCTGCACGGCCCAGCTGCACAAGCTCGGCTCCTGCGACAGCCCGGCCGCGGCGGTGGCCGTGGACAACAGCGGTGGCAGCAGCGGGCACTGGCTGCGGTACGCGCTGATCGGGCTCGGCACGCTGGCCCTGCTGGCCGTTCCGCTGTTGCCGCTGCTGTGGCGGGAACGGTTGCGCGGCGTACGGCTGGGCGCACACGCCCGGACCGAGGAGGGCGCGGTGGCCCACACGCTGGCGGCCTGGCAGGAACTGACCGACAGCGCCTGGGACGTCGGCATCCTGCCGGACGAGTCGCTGACCCCGCGCAAGGCGGCCGCCCGGATCGTCCGGCTGGGCCACCTCGATGCGACGGCCGCCACCTCGGTGCACCGGGTGGCGGACGCGGTGGAGCAGGTGCTGTTCGCGCCCCGGCCGCGCCCGGTGGCGGGTCTGGCCGAGGACGTACGCCGGGTGATCGCCGCACTGCACGACACGGTCAGCGGGCGGACACGGCTGCGGGCCCGGTTCGCGCCCCGTTCGGCCGCGCGGGTGCTGTGGGCGGTCTCGGCCCGGTGGGCTGCGCTCACGAGCCGTGCGGCGGCGGCCCGCCCGACGCTGCGCAAGCCCTCGGGACAGCAGGGCTGAGGCGGACAGCAGGGCTGAGGCGCCGAGGCAGAGAGCAGGGGCTGAGGCGCTGCGGCGGACAGCAGGCTGAGGCAGGGTACGCGTGAGGGGTGACCACCCATGGGTGGTCACCCCTCACTGACGTCTGCTGTTGGCTAGTGCCCCTGCTGCTCGTCCCGGCGGCGCTGCCAGCGCTGCTCGATCCGGTCCATCACGGAGCGCTTCTGCCGGGCCTGGCGGGGAGGAGCGCCCGCCGGCTGTTCCCCCGGCTTGGGGCCCTTTCGCCAGCCCGTCACGGCGAGCACGGCGCAGCCCAGCATGACGAGGAACCCCACCACGCTGATCCAGATCTGCTGCGCGACCATTCCGGCCATGAGGAGCGCGATACCCACGAGGAAGCCCGCGACCGCCTGGTAGACCCGCCGCCGGGTGTACGTCCGCAGCCCACTTCCCTCAAGCGCCGACGCGAACTTGGGATCTTCGGCGTACAGCGCTCGCTCCATCTGCTCGAGCATGCGCTGCTCGTGCTCCGAGAGCGGCACGGAGTCCTCCTCATCGTGCAGTCGCGGGGGCGACCCGGGGGGGTCCCTTCAGGATAGGCAGGGAATCGACCCCGTGAAACCCGCCCCTCTACGCCAATTGGCCAACCGTAATCCGCCATGACCGACCGACTCGCTGAGGCTTCCATTCCCCGGCGGCCGACCCGTCATGCCGGACGGTATACCTCGATCATACGGCGCAAACCGCTCGATCGGGCGTCCTGTGGCGTACTCCATCTGCCGCCGAGCGCCTGATCAGCGGCGGGTGCCGCGCAGGCACTCAGGCCTCCGCGGCCCCCGGCGTCTCACCGAGCACATGGAGCTGGGTGGCCACGGAGTGGAACGCGGGCAACTCGGCTGCCGCGGCCTCCAGCTTGAGCAGGGCGTCCAGGGCGCCGGGCTCCGTGTCCACCAGGACGCCGGGCACGAGGTCGGCGAAGACCCGTACGCCGTGCACGCCGCCGACCCTCAGGCCCGCTCCCTCGACGAGCGCGGTGAGCTGCTCGGCGGTGAAGCGGCGTGGCATGGGGTCCCCGGCGCCCCAGCGGCCCTCGGGGTCCTCCAGGGCCTGCTTGGCCTCGGTGAAGTGACCGGCCAGGGCCCGGGCGAGGACGGCGCCGCCGAGACCCGCGGCGAGCAGGCTGAGGACACCCTCGGAGCGCAGCGCGGCGACCGCGTTGCGGACACCCTCGGCGGGGTCGTCGACGTACTCCAGGACGCCGTGGCACAGCACCGCGTCGTAGCCGCCGCGCTCGACGACGTCGAACAGGCCGTGGGCGTCGCCCTGGACGCCCTTGACCCGGTCGGCGACGCCGGCCTCGGCGGCGCGGCGCTCCAGCGCGAACAGCGCGTTGGGGCTGGGGTCGACGACGGTGACGCGGTGGCCGAGGCGGGCGACGGGCACGGCGAAGTTGCCGCTGCCGCCTCCGGTGTCGAGCACGTCCAGCGACTCGCGCCCCGTGGCCTTGACCCGGCGGTCGAGGGCGTCCTGGAGGACCTCCCAGACCACGGCGGTACGGAGAGAGGCGCGGGGGCGCATCGGGTCCGGCACGGCAGTTGACTCCTCGGCACGGCACCGCCTGTTGCCCGGCGGCGCGAACGGGGTACCTCCCCGGCCCGGGTGCGGGAGGGAGGAAGGCTTCGGCGGCCTCCACCCTATTGCCTCCGGTGCCGTACCCGGCCACCTGCTGTCCATTGCCGCGGATGCCGTTCGCGGACGCCGCATGCCTACCGCGTCCGGGGCCGGTCACGGCACCGGAGGCCCGCCGCCTCCCGTGCCGTGTCCGGGCGCCCGCGGCCCACCGTCTGCGGTGCCGCACCGGGGCACCGCAGACGGGCCGCGGCCCCGTCCGTCACGCACGGCGGGCCGTCCGGGGTCAGCCCGCGTCCGGCAGTCCGCCGCGGGTGCCCGGGGCGTCCGGCTCGCCGGTGTCCCGGCGGGGCTGGGGCAGGACGGGCTGGAGCACCAGCATCCGCTCGACGATCCGGAGGAACATCGCCACGTCGCGTATCAGGTCGTCGGCGTCGCGCTGTCCGGCCGCGCCCTGGATACCGGCCTCGGCACGGGCCCGGCGGGCGGCACCGGAGGCGAAGAGGGCGCTCCACTCGGTCAGTTCGGGGACGATCTCGGGGAGCACCTCCCAGGCGCTGCGGATGCGGGCCCGGCGGCGCGGGGAGGTCTCGGGACGCCCCCGGGCGGCGAGGACGGCGGCGGCGGTGCGCAGGGCGGCGAGATGTGCCGTCGCGTAGCGCTCGTTGGGTGTTTCCAGGACGGCGGCCTCTTCGAGGCCGGCCCGGGCCTGGGCGAGCAGGTCGAGGGCGGCGGGCGGGGCCGTGGCCCGGCGGAGCACGGGGTGCACATCGCTCGCCGGGCCGGTCAGTGAGGGGGCAGGGCCGGTGGCGCGGCGCCGGTGGGCGGCGGCTGCGGAGGAGCTGGCCATGACGAACCTCCTGTCGTCTGGGTGACGGCACGTATGCCGTATGTGCCCATCGTGCGGTATGGCACTGACAATCCGTTCTGAACTGGGCCTTTGCTTCGCTCGTAGGTTCGGGGGTACTTTTGTACTGACCAGTCAGTTCAAAGAATGGCAACCACAATCAGGCAGGGGGGCTTGTGGACGGCGTGCACGTCAGGGCCGAGGGCCTCGGGCTCAAGGGGCCGCGGGGGTGGGCCTTCGGCGACATCACCCTCGACGCGGAGCCCGGCTCGCTGATCGCGATCGAGGGACCCTCCGGCTCCGGCCGTACGAGTCTGCTGCTCGCGCTCACGGGGCGGATGAAGCCCACCGCGGGAGCGGCCACCGTGGGCGGCTTCGCGCTGCCCCGGCACATGGCGGCCGTGCGCCGCATCTCCGCCGTGGCCAACGTGGCCGGTGTCACCGACCTGGAGCCGGCCCTGACCGTCGGGGAGCACCTGCGCGAACGGGCCCTGCTGCAGGACCGGTTCGGAGGCTCCCTGCGCGACCTGCTGCGGCCCCGCGCGCAGCGCGCGCAGGAGGCACGGCTGCGCGTCGGGGCGGCCCTTGCCGGCGCCGGGCTCGACCCGGAGGCGCTCCCCAAGGACTCCCGGACGGCCGTGCGCGATCTGGACCGGCTGGAGGAACTGCGCCTGTCCGTCGCGCTGGGCCTCCTCGGCGGGCCCGGGCTGCTCGGGATCGACGACGTCGACCTGAAGCCCTCGGACACCGAGCGCGCCGAGGTCTGGGACCTGCTGCGGTCCCTCACGCGCGCGGGGACGACGGTCGTGGCCGTGTGCCGCACGGCGCCCGAGGACTGCGTCCGCGTCCGCACCCGCCGGAACGACGACGAGAACCGCCGGAAGAACGACCGGAACCACGACAACGACGACCGGAAGAACAACCGGGACCGCCAGAAGGACGACCAGAAGGACGACCGGAAGGACGACGAGAAGAGCGACCGGAAGAACAAGGAGGAGGAGGCCGATGCGCTCGCCCAGGCTGGCCGTTCTTGAGCTGAGGCGTTTCGGGCGGGGCAGGCTGCCGCGCGCCGCCCTGGTCGCGCTGCTCGTCCTTCCCCTGCTGTACGGCGGCCTGTACCTGTGGTCGTTCTGGAACCCTTACGGCCGCCTGGACCGGATTCCGGTGGCCCTGGTGAACGACGACAGGGGCGCCGCCGCGGGCGGGAAGAGGATCACGGCGGGCGACGACATCGTCGACCGGCTGCGCGACAGCCGCACCTTCGAATGGCACGAGGTCAGCGACGCCGAGGCCCGCCGGGGTGTCGAGGACGGCACGTACTACCTGTCGCTGACCATGCCCTCCGACTTCAGCGAGCGGATCGCCTCCAGCTCCGGCGGCTCCCCGCAGACCGGCGCGCTCAGGGTGCGCACGAACGACGCGAACAACTACATCGTCGGCCAGATCTCCCGCACGGTCTTCAGCGAGGTCCGCTCGGCCGCGTCCACCAAGGCGTCCCGGACCTTCCTGGACAAGATCTTCATCTCGTTCTCCGGCATCCACGACAAGACCATGACGGCCGCCGAGGGCGCCGACAGGCTCAAGGGCGGCATCGGCAAGGCCGAGAAGGGCTCCAAGGACCTCGCGGACGGTCTGCAGGACGCCAAGAGCGGCAGCGGCGAACTGGCCAAGGGCCTGAAGAAGCTCAACAGGGGCGCGGGCGACCTGCAGGACGGCTCGCAGCGGGTCGCGGACGGCACCCGGACCCTCGCCGACAACGTCAACGGCGTCTACGGCAAGGCCGGCCCGTTCCTGAAGGACAACGAGAAGACCATCGGGGAAACCGCCCGGCTGGTCGCCGACTCGGCCAAGGCGGTCCGTCACAACCTCGACGTCCTGGTCAGGCTCGCGCCGGGCGCGGCCAGGACCGCCCACGCCTCCTCCGCCGTCCTGGACGAGGTCTACCGGACCCGCTGCGAGAGCGCGGCCATCCCGGACCCCTTCTGCCCGGACCTGAAGAAGGCCAGGCAGGCGGCCGCCGACGTGACCACCGTCGCCGACGACCTCAACACCCTGATCGCCGACCAGGACGGCGACCTGAAGACGATGCGGGACAACCTCGGCACGCTCCAGAAGCAGGCCCAGGCGCTTTCCGACCGCGCGCCGCACCTCTACGAGGACGTGAACGACGCCGTCAAGAAGATCAACAAGCTGAACGACGGCGCGGCCGAGGTCGCCGCGGGCGCCAAGAAGCTGCACTCCGGTCTCGGCACCGCCCGGACCGGCTCGGCGGCGCTGGACAAGGGCATCGGCACGGCCGCGTCGGGCGCCGAGACCCTCAACGGCGGCATGTACAAGCTGGTCGGCGGCTCCGGCAAGCTCGCCGGGGGTCTGCACGACGGGGCGAAGAAGATCCCGGACTACGACAAGCAGGACCGTGAGCGGCACACCGGTGTGATGGCCGACCCGGTCGAGCTCGCCTCCCACGATCTGCACAAGGCGCCCAACTACGGCACCGGGTTCGCCCCGTACTTCATCCCGCTGTCCCTGTGGGTGGGCGCGATGGTGGCGTACATGCTGATCCCGCCGCTCAACCGGCGTGCTCTCGCGGCCGGTTCGCCGGCCCGGCGGATCGCGCTGGCCGGCTGGCTGCCGGTGGCCGCGCTGGGCGTGCTGCAGACGGCCGCGCTGATGTCCGTGCTGCACTGGGCGGTCGGCCTGCAGATGGTGCGGGCGGCGGGCACGGTCGGCTTCCTGTTCCTCGTGGCGGCGTGCTTCGCGTCGATCGTGCAGTGGCTGAACGCCCGCTTCGGAGCGGCCGGCCGGATCCTGGTCCTGGCGCTGCTGATGCTCCAGCTGACCTCGGCGGGCGGCACGTACCCCGTGCAGACCAGCCCGGGCTTCTTCAACGCCATCCACCCGTTCCTGCCGATGAGCTACATCGTGGCGGCCCTGCGCAGGCTGATCACGGGCGGCGGGCTCGGCCCGGTGTGGCAGGCGTGCGGTGTGCTGGCCGCGTTCACCGTCGGCGCCCTCGCGCTCACCGCGCTCGCGGCCCGGCGCCGCCAGGTGTGGACGCTGGACCGGCTGCACCCCGAGCTGACCCTGTGATCCCCAAGAAGGCCCTGCACGCGCGCGTACCTGTGAGAATCAGGGCCATGGAAAGCAGCAGCGCCACGTCCGGCGGCAGCACGCGCCGCGAGGCAACCCGGCAGAAGCTCTACGAAGCGGCCGTCACGCTCATCGCCGAGCAGGGCTTCTCGGCCACCACGGTGGACGAGATCGCCGAACGGGCCGGGGTCGCGAAGGGCACGGTCTACTACAACTTCGCGAGCAAGTCGGTCCTCTTCGAGGAACTGCTGCGGCACGGCGTGGGCCTCCTCACCGCATCCCTGCGGGAGGCGGCCGAGCAGACCGAGGCCGAGGGCGGCAGCAAGGTGGACGCCCTGGACGCGATGGTCCGCGCGGGCCTGGTCTTCATCGACCGCTACCCGGCCTTCACCCAGCTGTACGTGGCCGAGCTGTGGCGCACCAACCGCGCCTGGCAGTCCACCTTGATGGTGGTCCGGCAGGAGGCCGTGGCCGTGGTCGAGGGGGTGCTGCGCGAGGGCGTGGCGGCCGGGGAGTTCAGCGAGGAGATCGACGTCCAGCTGACCGCGGCCGCGCTGGTCGGCATGGTCCTGGTGGCCGCCCTGGACTGGAAGTCCTTCCAGCCGGAGCGCTCCCTGGACGACGTCCACGCGGCGCTGTCCCGGCTGCTCCAGGGCCGTGTGAGCGGCAGGGCCTGAGCACACGGGAAACACCCGCGGGAAGCACGGGAAAGGCGCCGGTCCCTGGTCGGACCGGCGCCTTCCTGTTCCCCCGTACTTCCCGTACTTCCCCGTACGGATCTTCCCCACTGGTCCCCCGTGGTGGTCTGCCCCGGGTCCCCCGTGCCTCGCTTCCGCCGCCTCGGCGGCGGAAGGAGCGGCCAGGACGCGGGCGCCGTTCCGCCGCCCCGTGCCGGCGGTGCCGGTCCGCGCCCCTTGCCGTGTCTCCACTCTCCCGTCCACGCGGGGTGCGGCCCATCCGTGCGCGTACTCATCTCTCCGTCTGAGTACGGATACTCAGGCGTGTGTGCGCGTGCCCGCGACGCGGGACCGCCGCCTGGTTACGATCGCATCCGTGTCGGTACTCCCCCTGGTCTTCACCAGCGGCTGGGCCAGCGGCATCAACGCCTACGCGGCGGTGCTGCTGCTCGGCCTCTTCGGCCTGACGGGGGTGAGCGACGAGGTCCCGCAGACGCTGCAGCGCCCCGAGGTGCTGATCGTGGCGGGCGTGCTGTTCCTGTGCGAGGCGGTCGCCGACAAGATCCCGTACGTCGACTCCGCGTGGGACTCGGTGCACACCGTCGTCCGGCCGCTCGCGGGCGCCTGGGTCGGGGCGCTGCTGGCCGGGCACAGCGGCTCCCTCTCGGACGTGGCCGCCGGGCTGGTCGGCGGTTCGACCGCGCTGGCCAGTCACACCGTGAAGGCCGGGACGCGGATGGCGGTCAACACCTCGCCGGAGCCGGTCAGCAACATCGTCCTGAGCTTCGCCGAGGATCTCGGGGTGGCCGGCATCGTCACGTTCGCGATGTTCCACCCCGAGGCGGCGGCGGTCGTCGCGGCAGTGCTGCTCGTCTCCGGTCTGGTGGTGCTGGTGTTCCTCCTCTCCCGCATCCGGCGGTTCCTGCGGCGCCGGGCCCAGCGCCGGGAGGAGCGGCGGCTCGCCTCGCACTTGTCCGGGCCGCCGGACTGACCGGGACGCCGGACTGACCGGGACGCGGGGCCGACCGGGACGCGGGGCCGACCGGAGGGCCGGGCCGGCCGGGACGCCCGCGGACCGCGATGTCGGTGGCGGTCGATAAAGTCGCAGGCATGGCACGGATTGCGGTGATCGGCGCCGGGATGGGCGCGATGGCGGCTGCTGCCCGGCTGGCCGTCGCGGGCCACCGGGTGACGGTGTACGAGCGTACTCAGACGTACGGCGGTGCGGTGCGCCGCTTCGAGCGGGACGGGTTCGGCTTCGACACCGGCCCCGGACTGCTGACGCTGCCCGCGGTCTACCGCGACCTGTTCATCAAGACCGGCAAGGAGCCGCTGGAGGACCGCGTCGAGCTGGTCCAGGTCGACCCCGCCGCGCGGCACGTCTTCGCGGACGGCACACGGGTCTCCCTGCCGAACGCCTCCCGCGCGGGTGTCGTCACGGCCCTGGACGAGGCCCTGGGCGCCGGGGCCGGGCAGCGCTGGGGCGACTTCCTGGTGCGGGCCCGCGAGGCCTGGGACCGCACGCGCCGGCCGCTGCTGGAGGAGCCCCTGTGGCCGAACTGGCAGGTGCTGGCCGACCGCGAGCCGTACCCGGCCGTCCCGCACAAGCGCCTGCTGCGCACGCGCCGGGCGGCCACACCGGCCGAGATCGGCGCCTGGGAGCTGCGCGACGAGCGCCTGGCGGCCCTCCTGGAGAGCCAGGTGCTCGCCTACGGCCTCGATCCCCGGACCGCTCCGGCGAGCGCCGCCGTGCTGCCCTACATGGAGCACGCCTTCGGCACCTGGTATGTGCGCGGCGGCATCCGGGAGTTGGCGCGGGCGGTGTACGAGCGGTGCGTGCAGCGCAGGGTCGAGTTCGTCTTCGGCGCCGAGGTCACGGGGATCGTGGAGAAGGACGGCCGGGCGGCCGGTGTGGAGCTGGCCGACCGGACGGTGGCCGGGGCGGACCATGTCGTGGCGGACCTGGACCCGGCGCTGCTGCGGGCCCTGACGGAGCACCGGCTGGACGAGGAAGGCGACGTGCGGGCCGACCCGGTCTCACCCGTGCCGGGACGGTTCACCCTTCTGCTCGCCCTGCGGGAGGGACGCGAGGAGCAGGCCGTCCACCGTACGGTCGTCCACGCTCCGGACGCCGGGGCCGAGCTGGACTTCCTGGTCTCTCCCGGCGGCGGCGAACCCGTGTGCCCGACGGTGACCGTGCTGCGCCCCGACGACCCCGCCCTGAGGCCGGACGACGCACACGAGTCCGTCGTGGTGTCCGCCGTCGTGCCGGGCGAGGCCGGCCGGCAGGACGCGGGCACGGTCCGGCGCTACACGGACTTCCTGCTGGAAGCAGCCGGATCCGCGGTGCCCGGGCTGCGGGAGCGCCTGCTGTGGCACGAGGTGCGCGCACCCGGGCACACGGAGCAGGAGACGGGCACCCGCTTCGGGGCCGTGCCCGCTCCCGCACTTGCCGCCGGCCGGGGTCGTTTCCTGCATCCGGCGAACAGCACGCGCCTGCCCGGTCTGTACCGCGTGGGCGGCTGGTCGCACCCCGGCGGCGGGCTCCCCCATGCCGGGATGTCGGGTGCGCTGGTGGCCGGGCTGATCGTGGAGGGCCCGGACTTCCGCGGCTCGCAGTGAGCGCGGCCGGGCTTCAGAAACGGTACTGCTCGTCGTAGCCGGTGCCCGGCTGCGGCTGCTGCCCGTGCCCCTCGTACGGGTAGGGCTGCTCCTGCGGGAGTTCGGCGCCGTAGGTCTCGTCGGTGCGCTGCTGCGGGACCCACACCCCGCCGGCCGGCGTCTGGCCGTAGCCGCCGGTGGCGTACGGGTCCTGGGCGTAGCCCTGCTGGCCGTACTGCTGCTCGTACCCGGTGTTGTACGAGGCTCCGCCGTAGGACTGGGAGCCGATGTACGGGTCGGAGTAGTTGGCGTACTGCTGCTGGCCGCCGGCCTCGTAGCCGTAACCCTGCTGGCCGTAGCCCGAGTAGTCGTAGGCGTAGTTCTGGTCGGCCCCCGGGGTGGCGGAGGCGTAGCCCGGGTTCTGGGCCTGGGCGGCGTCCGGCTGGGGGGCGCCGCCGTAGACGCCGTAGGAGCCGGTGTCGTCCGGGAGGGGCTGGGGCTCGTAGACGGCGGTGGTCTCGGCGGCGGGCTCGGGCGGACGGGGGGTGAAGACGTCGTCGCGGTCGTAGTCGTCGTCGCCGTAGGCGAGCTGCTCGTGGCCGTAGGCGCCGTCCCGGTCGTCCCCGTCCTCCAGGTCGGAGACCTCCAGGGTCGGGTCCTGGCGGTCGGCCCTGCCACGGCGGCGCTTGCTGCCGCCGCCCTCGGCCTCGGGGTCCGGCCGCTTGACCGCCCAGCCGGCGGCGAAGCCGCGGCGGAAGGACAGCGTGACGTAGGTCTGGCCGAGCGCGAAGGCGATCGCGCCCACGCCGATGACGATGACGGACGGCATCAACACGCCCACCACGACACCGAGGAAGCCCGCGAACGCGAGCAGGCGCCAGCGCAGTCGCGCCTTGTACTGCAGCAGTACCTCGCCGAGCAGCCACAGTGCGACGACGCCGAACGCGATGTAGAGGACCGTCCAGCCCATGTACGCCCCTCTCCCAGTAACCGCTACGCAGTGTGTCGTACGGCGGTGCGGCCGGTCTAGGCCTGCGGGTGGTGGTGCAGGCCCAGGTTCTCGTAGATCTCCAGGGTCGCCGTGGAGTTGTTGAGCGTGATGAAGTGCAGCCCTGGCACTCCCTCTGCCAGCAACCGCGCGCAGAACTCCGTGGCGAACTCGATGCCAATGGAGCGTACCGCCGCCGGATCGTCCTTCGCTGTGAGGATCCGCTCTTTCAGGACGTCCGGGAACTGTGCGGTGCTGAGCTTGGGCAGTCGTTCCAGCATCTTCACGCTGGTGACCGGCAGGACCTCGGGGATGACGGGGGTGTCGCAGCCCGCGGCCTCGACGCGGTCGCGCAGCCGCAGATACGACTCCGGCTGGAAGAACATCTGCGTGATGGCGTAGTCGGCGCCCGCACGGCACTTGTCGACGAAGTGTGCGACGTCGGTGTCCCAGTCGCTGGAGCGCGGGTGCATCTCCGGGAAGGCGGCCACGCCGACGCAGAAGTCGCCCGACTCCTTGATGAGCCGGACGAGCTCTGCCGCGTAGGTCAGGCCGCTCGGGTGCGCCACCCACTCGCCCATCGGGTCGCCGGGCGGGTCGCCGCGCACGGCGAGCATGTTGCGGATCCCCGCGTCCGCGTACTGGCCGATGATGTTGCGCAGTTCGGCGATGGAGTGGTCGACCGCGGTGAGGTGGGCGACCGGCGTGAGCGTCGTGTCCACGACGATCTGCTGGGTCTCCTTGACCGTCGTCGTGCGCGTGGAGCCGCCGGCGCCGTAGGTGACGGAGACGAAGTCGGGGGCCACCGCCTCGACCCTGCGCAGCGCGTTCCACAGGTTCCGCTCACCCTTGGGGGTCTTCGGCGCATAGAACTCGAACGAGTACGTCGACTTGCCGGTACCGAGGATGTCGCGCACGGTGCGTGCACGATCAGTCCTGGTGGATGCGGTTCCGAGGGCCATACCCGCAGGTTAGCCAGGGTCGAGCGGTCCCCCAACCGAATGCCGGAAATTTGCCTGATTTGCCGGGTTCCTGTCCACCCCTTGGACAGAAATCCGGACACCGGTCAGGACGGGACCCCCGGTGGCCCCGCGATCCCGTGGTCCCTACACCTGCCGCAGACGCTTCGCGAACTCCGCGGCGGCGGCTCCGGGGTCGTCCGCCTCGGTGATCGCACGGACCACGACCACGCGGCGGGCACCGGCGTCCAGCACCTCGTCCAGATTGCCGAGGTCGATGCCGCCGATCGCGAACCAGGGACGGTCGGTGCCCAGCGCGGCGGTGTGCCGGACCAGGTCGAGGCCGGGCGCGTGACGGCCGGGCTTGGTGGGGGTGGGCCAGCAGGGGCCGGTGCAGAAGTAGTCCACGCCCTCCTGGACGGCGGCCGCGGCCGCCTCGGACCCGGCGTGCGTGGACCGGCCGATCAGGACGTCGTCGCCGAGAATCGCCCGGGCCGCGGGGACCGGGAGGTCGCCCTGGCCCAGGTGGAGGACGTCGGCGCGGGCGGCGTGGGCGACGTCGGCCCGGTCGTTGACCGCGAGGAGCTTGCCGTGCCGGGCGCAGGCGTCGGCGAAGACCGACAGGTGCTCCAGCTCCTCGGCCGCCTCCATGCCCTTGTCGCGCAGCTGCACGATGTCGACACCGCCGGCCAGGGCCGCGTCCAGGAACTCGGCGAGGTCGCCCTGCCGTCTGCGGGCGTCCGTGCAGAGGTAGAGACGGGCGCCGGCGAACCTGCTGCGGGCGGTGTCGGACATGGGTGATCCCCCCGTGGTCGGTGTTCCATGGGTCGCGAGGGGGTGGCGTACGGGCCGTGGCCGGTACGCCACCCGGGGTAAGAGTCGGCTCAGACGGCGAGCGCCTGGGCGCGGCGCTTCACCTCCGTGCCGCGATTCTCGCTCAGGGCCTGCGCGGGGGTGCCGGGCAGGGTCGGGTCGGGGGTGAAGAGCCACTCGATCATCTCTTCGACCGTGAAGCCGTCGTCCCTCAGGAGCGTCAGGGTCCCGGACAGGCCCTTGACGACCTTGTCCCCGTCGATGAAGGCGGCGGGGACGTGCAGCGCCTTGTTCTCGCCTCGGCGTACGGCGACGAGCTGGCCCTCCTTGACCAGCTGCCGCACACGCGTCACCTCGACACCGAGCTGTTCGGCGATGTCGGGGAGGGTGAGCCAGGCGGGGACGAGAACATCAATCTTTGCGTCAATCTCGGTCACGGGACCTAGCCTGCCATCCACCACCGACAGTCGGAAGTCAGGCCCGGTCCACGTTGCGCTGCGCGGGGTGCGGTGCGGGGTGCCGTGCGCGCGGCGAACGTGCCGGAAGGAGGCCGTCGAGCGGCTGCGGCACCGCTGCGGCCGCTCGCGCCCACGCGGGGGGCAGGTCGGCACGGCCCCGCGCCCCTCCCGGGCGCTCAGCGGTCGGCGGTGGCGTCCTTCAAGGGCCGCGCCGGGTCGGTCAGCGCCTGCGGATCCATACGGCGGCCCGCCTCGATCAGCCGCCGCCCCTGGGCCAGATCGCGCGGCCTGCCCACGGCCAGCAGGGCCACCAGGCGGTCCTCGCGCAGCCAGCAGACGGTCCAGGCCGGGCCGGCCGGGTCGCCGCGCCACACCAGGCGGTCGGCCGCCGGATGGTGGCCGGCGTACTGGACGAACCGGCCGAACTGCTCGGACCAGAAGTACGGCACCGGGTCGTAGACCGCCGGGATCGCGCCCATGATGTTCGCGGCGACCGTGCGCGGCCCCTGCAGGGCGTTGTCCCAGTGGTGGACCAGCAGCCGGGCGCCGTACCGGGCGGAGGGGAAGGAGGCGCAGTCGCCGACCGCGTACACGTCCTCGGCCGAGGTGCGCAGGTGGGCGTCGGCCACGACCTCGCCGTGCGCGCCCAGCTCGACACCGGAGCCGGCCAGCCATGCGGTGGCCGGACGCGCACCGATGCCGACCACGACGGCGCCCGCGGGCAGCCGGGTGCCGTCGGCGAGCACCACCGTGCCGGGCTCGACGCGCTCCACGCGCGCGTGGGTGCGCAGCTCGGCGCCGCTGTCGGCGTACCAGGCGGTCATGGGGGCGGCGACCTCGGCGGGCAGCGCGCCCGCCAGCGGCCGGTCGGCGGCCTCGACGACGGTCACCGCGCAGCCCGCCTCCCGGGCCGCCGTGGCGAACTCGGCGCCGATCCAGCCGGCGCCGACCACCACGATGTCGTGCTGCCGGGCGAGCACCGGCTTGAGCCGTTCGGCGTCGTCCAGGGTGCGCAGCAGGTGCACGCCGGGCACGCCCTCGGTGCCGGGCAGCCGCATCGGTTCGGCGCCGGTGGCGAGGACCAGGACGTCGTAGGGCACGGGCCCCGCCTCGGTGTCCAGCTCGTGGTCGGCGGGACGCACGCCCAGCGCCTCACAGCCGAGCCGCAGTTCGATGCCGAGCGACTCGAAGTCGACGTCGAAGGCAGACCCCTCGGACGTGCCGAGGAGCACGGCCTTGGACAGCGGCGGCCGGTCGTAGGGCTGGTGCGGCTCGGCGCCGATCAGGGTCACGGTGCCCGTGCAGCCCTGTTCCCGCAGGGCCACCGCCGTCTGCACCCCGGCCATGCCGGCGCCGACGACGACCACGCGCCGCCCCTGTGCAGTGTCCTGCTGTGGTGTCTGCTCGCTCACCCGATCACCATAGACAACTGACGAATGGTCAGTCAGCGGGCGTGCTCAGTGACCTGTTCCACAGCACTCGTGCGCAGCCGGCCGCACCGCCGCAGGCCTGCGACCTGCGGCGTGGTCCGCCACGGGGCCCGGACCGGTCCGCCCGGCGCACGGGGCACGGGCCGGGGCTCTCTTACGGGCGGCGAGCGCCGCGGGCTAGGGTGGCCACCGTACAAGCACTCGCGGGAGCCCGGACGCACCGGGCTGAGAGGGAGGCTGGCGGCCTCCGACCGTACGAACCTGATCCGGGTCATGCCGGCGAAGGGAGGGGCTGGACGCCCATGTCGTCACGTACGTCCGACGTCCTCGTCATCGGGGGCGGGATCATCGGCCTGGTCACGGCCTGGCGTGCCGCGCAGCGCGGGCTCGCCACGGCCGTGGTGGACCCCGAGCCCGGCGGCGGGGCCGCGCGGGTCGCGGCGGGAATGCTGGCCGCGGTCACCGAACTGCACTACGGCGAGGAGACACTGCTCGCCCTCAATCTGGAGTCGGCCCGCCGCTATCCGGACTTCGCGGCCGAGCTGACCGAGCTGACCGGCCACGACCTCGGGTACCGCCGCTGCGGCACGCTCGCCGTGGCGCTGGACGCCGACGACCGCGCCCACCTGCGTGAGCTGCACGAACTGCAGCGGCGCTCGGGCCTGGAGTCGGAGTGGCTGTCCGGGCGGGAGTGCCGGCGCCTGGAGCCGATGCTGGCGCCCGGGGTCCGCGGCGGGCTGCGGGTCGACGGCGACCACCAGATCGATCCGCGGCGGCTGGCATCGGCCCTGGTGGCCGCGTGCGAGCGGGCCGGGGTGGTGTTCCACCGGTCGTGGGCCGAGCGGCTCGATGTGGCAGGGGGCCGCGCCACCGGCGTCACCACGTCTGAGGGCACCGGGCTCGGCGCGGGGCAGGTCGTGCTCGCGGGCGGGAGCCTGAGCGGGCGCCTGGCGGGCGTCCCCCGGGCCGTGCTGCCGCCGGTGCGGCCGGTGAAGGGGCAGGTGCTGCGGCTGACCGTGCCCGCGCGGTACGCGCCGTTCCTGAGCCGCACCGTGCGGGCCGTGGTGCGCGGCAGCCATGTCTACCTGGTGCCCCGGGAGAACGGCGAGCTGGTCGTCGGCGCCACCAGCGAGGAGCTGGGCTGGGACACGACGGTGACCGCGGGGGGCGTGTACGAGCTGCTGCGCGACGCCCATGAACTGGTGCCGGGCATCACCGAGCTGCCCCTGACGGAGACCCGCGCGGGACTGCGCCCGGGCTCCCCCGACAACGCGCCGCTGCTCGGCCCGTCCGGTCTGGACGGGCTGCTGCTGGCCACGGGGCACTATCGCAACGGTGTGCTGCTCACGCCGGTCACCGGGCACGTCATGGCCGAGCTGCTGGCCGGCGGTGAGCTGCCGGAGGAAGCCCGTCCGTTCACGCCGGGGCGCTTCGGCGCCGCACCCGAGGACCGGCCCGCGCCCGAGGACCGGCCCGCACTCATGGAGCAGCCCGTATGACCGTCTCCGTCACGATCTCCGTCAACGGGGAGCACCGGCAGGTCGCCCCGGGCACCGCGCTGGACGTCCTCGTCGGGACCCTCACCGCCGCGCCCTCAGGCGTCGCCGCCGCCGTCAACGAAACCGTCGTCCCGCGCGGTCGGTGGCCGCTCACCTCCCTGTGCGAGGGAGACCGCGTGGAGATCCTCACCGCAGTGCAAGGAGGCTGACCCATGGCCGACGATCCCTTCGTCCTCGGCGGTGTGCCCCTCGGCTCCCGGCTGATCATGGGCACGGGTGGTGCGCCGAGCCTGGACGTCCTGGAGCGGGCACTGGTCGCCTCGGGCACCGCGCTGACCACCGTGGCGATGCGGCGGGTCAATCCCGAGGTGCAGGGCTCGGTGCTGTCGGTGCTGGAGAAGCTGGGCATCGGGGTGCTGCCGAACACGGCGGGCTGTTTCACCGCCGGTGAGGCCGTGCTGACCGCCCGGCTGGCCCGGGAGGCGCTGGGTACGGACCTGATCAAGCTGGAGGTCATCGCCGACGAGCGGACGCTGCTGCCGGATCCGGTGGAGCTGCTGGATGCGGCGGAGACGCTGGTCGACGACGGGTTCACGGTGCTGCCGTACACCAACGACGATCCCGTGGTCGCCCGGAAGCTGGAGGACGTGGGCTGCGCGGCGGTGATGCCGCTGGGCTCGCCGATCGGCTCCGGGCTGGGCATCCGCAATCCGCACAACTTCCAGCTGATCGTGGAGCACGCGCGCGTACCGGTGATCCTGGACGCGGGCGCCGGTACGGCCTCGGACGTGGCCCTCGCGATGGAGCTGGGGTGCGCGGGGGTCATGCTCGCCTCCGCCGTCACGCGCGCGCAGGAGCCCGAGACGATGGCCGCCGCGATGAAGCACGCGGTGGAGGCGGGACGGCTGGCCCGGCTCGCCGGGCGGATCCCGCGCCGTCACTTCGCCCAGGCGTCCTCCCCGGCGGAGGGACGCGCGCACCTGGATCCGGAACGCCCTGCCTTCTAGGGTCCTTCCTTCGGACCGGGCCGGCTTCGGATCACGGCACCTCACGGCGGAAACCGGCACGCTCCGAAGGAGAGGCCCTGGGGGCGTACCACGAGGGTCACAGCTCTGCTGCATTCCGTCCCCGGAACGGCCCAACGGACGGGAGTGTCGGTCGCCCCTCGTACACTCGCCTGCGTGGATACGACCCTTCAGGACCCCCTCGTCGGGCAGGTGCTCGACGGCCGGTACCGCGTCGATGCGCGGATCGCGGTCGGTGGGATGGCCACGGTCTACCGGGCCCTGGACACCCGCCTGGACCGGGTTCTCGCGCTCAAGGTGATGCACCCGACGCTCGCGGCCGACGGGTCTTTCGTGGAGCGGTTCATCCGGGAGGCCAAGTCGGTCGCCCGGCTGGCCCACCCCAACGTGGTGCAGGTCTTCGACCAGGGCACCGACGGGTCGTACGTGTACCTGGCGATGGAGTACATCGCCGGGTGCACCCTGCGGGACGTGCTGCGAGAGCGGGGCGCGCTGCAGGTGCGGGCCGCGCTGGACATCCTGGAGCCCGTGCTGGCCGCGCTCGGCGCCGCGCACCGGGCCGGGTTCGTGCACCGGGACATGAAGCCCGAGAACGTGCTGATAGGGGACGACGGACGGGTCAAGGTCGCCGACTTCGGGCTGGTGCGGTCCGTGGACACCGTGACCAGCACGACCGGCTCCGTGCTCGGGACCGTGTCGTATCTCGCGCCCGAGCAGATCGAGCAGGGCACCGCCGACCCGCGCGTCGACGTGTACGCCTGCGGTGTCGTGCTCTACGAGATGCTGACCGGCGGCAAGCCGCACTCCGGGGACTCCCCCGCCCAGGTGCTCTACAAGCACATCCACGAGGACGTGCCGCCGCCCTCCGCACTCGTGCCGGGGCTGCCGTACGAGCTGGACGAACTGGTCGCCTCGGCCACCGCGCGCACCCCCGACCTGCGGCCGCACGACGCGGCGGCACTGCTCGGCCAGGTGCTGCGCGCGCGTGCCGAGCTGACCGCCGAGCAGTTGGACGCCCTGCCGCCGCAGGCGCTGTCCGCCGAGCACGACAACGCCGGGGACCGCACGAGCGTGATTCCGCGCTCGCTGACCGTGCCCCGGCCGCTGCCCGTCAACGAGGACGACGAGGCTCCCGCGGCGGACGTCCAGCACACCAGCCGGCTGGACAGCCCTCCGGTGCCCCGGCGCCGCCCGGCGCGGCCCCGGCGCGGGCTCGTCACGGTCATCGCCGCGATCCTGGTGGTCCTCGGCGTGGGTGCCGGGGTCTGGTACATCAGCTCGGGGCAGTTCACCAAGGTCCCGCAGGTGCTGGCCAAGACCGAGGACCAGGCGAGGACGCGGCTGAAGGCGGCCGGGCTCGACGTCGGGCGGGTCAGACTGGAGTACAACGACACGGTCGCGCGCGGCACGGTCATCAGCACCGACCCGGCGGTCGGGGCCCGGATCCGGAGCAACGACTCCGTGACCCTGGTCGTCTCCCGGGGACCCGAGATCGTGAAGGTGCCGGACCTGGCGGGCGTCCCGCTGGGGAAGGCGCAGGCGAAACTGAAGGCGGCCGGCCTGGAGCCGGGCATGGTCAACCGGGCGTTCAGCGACAGCGTCGCCAAGGGCTCGGTGATCGGCACCGACCCGCAGGCGGGTATCAAGCGGCACGCGGGCTCGGCGATCGCGCTCCTGGTCAGCAAGGGCAACCCGATCGACGTGCCGGACGTCACCGGCGACGACCTCGACGAGGCCAAGCAGGAGCTGGAGGACGCCGGCCTGAAGGTGACCATCTCCGCGCAGCAGGTCAACTCCGAGTACGACAAGGGGCAGGTGGCCCAGCAGTCCCCGGCCGGCGACAGCCAGGCCGCCGAGGGCGACACGGTGACGCTGAAGCTGTCCAAGGGCCCGGAGATGATCGAGGTTCCGGACGTGGTCGGGGACAGCGTGGACGACGCGAAGAAGGCACTGGGGGACGCCGGCTTCGAGGTGAAGGAGGACCGGGGGCTGCTCGGGATCTTCGGTGACACCGTGAAGAAGCAGTCGGTTCAGGGCGGCGAGACGGCCCCCAAGGGGTCGGCGATAACGATCACCATCCGGTGAACGGGGACGGCACGCCGCGTGACACCCTGAACGGGTGAGCATCGAGCAGTCCCCCGCCCCTGCCGGCAGCCCCGGAACCGGTCCTTCGCGCAACGCCGTCGGCGGCCCCGGAACCGGTCCTTCCCGCAACCCCGTCGGCGGTCACGTCCCCGTGGCCGGCGGTCTGAACTCCGTCGGCCTGTCCTACGCCCGTGACCTGAAGGCCGAGACCGTGCAGGTCTTCGTGGCCAATCCGCGGGGCTGGGCGACGCCGGCCGGCAATCCGCGCCAGGACGAGGCGTTCCGGGCGGCCTGCGCTCAGGAGTCGATCCCGGCGTATGTGCACGCCCCCTATCTGATCAACTTCGGTTCCCACACCGGGGCGACCGTGGAGAGGTCGGTCGAGTCGCTGCGGCACTCGCTGCGGCGCGGGCGGGAGATCGGTGCGCTGGGTGTCGTCGTCCACACCGGCAGCGCGACGGGCGGACGGGAGCGGGCCGTGGCGCTGCAGCAGGTGCGGGAGCAGCTGCTGCCGCTGCTGGACGAGCTGACCCACGACGACGACCCGTTCCTGCTGCTGGAGTCGACCGCCGGGCAGGGCTCCTCGCTGTGCTCGCGCACCTGGGACTTCGGGCCGTACTTCGAGGCGCTGGACGCCCATCCGAAGCTGGGCGTGTGCCTGGACACCTGCCACATCTTCGCCGCCGGTCACGACCTGACCGGGCCGGACGGCATGCACCGGACCCTCGATCTGCTGGTGGACACCGTCGGCGAGGGGCGGCTGAAGCTGATCCA
Organism: Streptomyces sp. NPDC007971; assembly: GCF_042958635.1. Classification (NCBI taxonomy): domain Bacteria; kingdom Bacillati; phylum Actinomycetota; class Actinomycetes; order Kitasatosporales; family Streptomycetaceae; genus Streptomyces; species Streptomyces sp. NPDC007971. Next base: position 42,094 of record NZ_JBIBJK010000005.1, on the reverse strand, counting down.
CGCCAACGACTCCAAGGACGTGGTCGGCGCGCACAAGGACCGGCACGAGAACATCGGCGCCGGCCACATCGGCGAGGACCCGTTCCGGGCGCTGATGACCCACCCCGCGACCGAGGGCGTCCCGCTGATCATCGAGACGCCCGGCGGCAAGGAAGGACACGCGGCGGACGTGGAGCGGCTGAAGAAACTGCGCGACGGATAACCCGTCCAGGAATACCCCAGGGGGTATACGGTTCCCCGCTGGATGCAGGAACCGTCACCTGGCATCGGGAGCACTCCTGCAGCACGAGGCACACGCAGCGCACGAGAAACATCGGGCTCATGCGCCACACACAGCGCACGAGGAACATCGGGCTCACACGCGGTGGTGCACCGGTACCACCACCGAGCGGCGCGCCGGGAGACGTCAGAGCTCGGGGCCGTCCCCGAGCTCCTCCTGGTAGGAGTAGCGCTGTTCCTTCCAGGGGTCGCCGATGTTGTGGTAGCCGCGTTCCTCCCAGAAGCCGCGGCGGTCGGCGGTCATGTACTCCACGCCCCGCACCCACTTGGGGCCCTTCCAGGCGTACAGATGGGGGACGATCAGGCGCACCGGGAAGCCGTGCTCGGCGGTGAGCAGCTCGCCGTCCTTGTGGGTGGCGAAGACGGTGCGGTCGGAGTCGAAGTCCCCGAGGCGCAGGTTCGAGCTGAAGCCGTACTCCGCCCACACCATCACATGGGTGACGTCGGGTGCCGGCGGGACCAGGTCGAGGATCGTCCGGGCCGGGACGCCGCCCCACTCGGCGCCGACCATGCTGAACTTCGTCACGCAGTGCAGATCGGCCACCACGGTGGTGTACGGCAGGGCCGTGAACTCCTCGTGGTTCCAGGTGCGCTTGTCGCCGTCGGCGGTGGCACCGAAGACCCGGAACTCCCAGCGTTCGGACCGGAACTTCGGCACCGGCCCGTAGTGCGTGACCGGCCAGCCCCGCTGCAGTCGCTGTCCCGGCGGAAGCTCGGACCCTGCCGCTGCCCCAGACTCTCGCTCCACCGGATGACCCATGTATCCATCCTGACAGACCTGGGGCGATGCCCTTGACCACCCGTTCACAAAGCGGACAAACAACTTCAAGTCAGGGCTTACTCACTAAGTACGCACTTACTGGACGATCTTCGCCGCCGATGCAATCATGCCGCCGCACCCCTCACCCGTCCCCCGTATGGAAGGAGCCGCCGCGATGCAGGGCGACCCCGAGGTCATCGAGTTCCTCAACGAGCAGCTCACCGGCGAGCTGACCGCGATCAACCAGTACTTCCTGCACGCGAAGATGCAGGAGAACTTCGGCTGGCCGAAGCTCGCCAAGTACACGCGGCACGAGTCGTTCGACGAGATGAAGCACGCCGAGGTGCTCACCGACCGGATCCTGTTCCTGGAAGGGCTGCCCAACTACCAGCGGCTGTTCCATGTACGGGTGGGGCAGACCGTCAAGGAGATGTTCGAGGCCGACCGGCAGATCGAGGTGGAGGCGATCGACCGGCTCAAGCGGGGCATCAAGGTGATGCGCGAGAAGGGCGACATCACGTCCGCGAACATCTTCGAGGACATCCTCGCCGACGAGGAGCACCACATCGACTACCTCGACACCCAGCTGGAGCTGCTGGAGAAGCTCGGCGAGGCGCTGTACATCTCCCAGCTGGTCGAACAGCCGGAGAGCTAGGCGGCCTCGTCCAGGCCCACGGAACCGGACAGCTCGGCCAGGACCGGCCTGCCCTGCTCGGCCAGCTCACGGCGCGGGCAGGCGCCACGGCCGAGAATCGCCTGGATCCGGCGGACGCACGAACCGCAGTCCGTGCCCGCCTTGGAGGCGGAGGCGATCTGGCGGGGGGTGCAGGCGCCGTCCTCCGCATGCTTCTTGACCTGGGCCTCGGTGATGCCGAAGCAGCTACAGACGTACATGCGGTTCACCTCCCGACGGGATCGTTCGCTCGACTGCCATCCCCTTGATCGGTGAGGCAAACCTAACCTTACCCATCGCTCGCGTGGCGCAAAAGTGCTGTGGGGCGCGGATCGTATGTGATCCGCGCCCCACTTCATGTTCCGGTAACGGGCGAAACCGTCACTGGTCCCTGTACATCTCCGCGACCAGGAACGCCAGGTCCAGCGACTGGCTGCGGTTCAGCCGCGGGTCGCAGGCCGTCTCGTAGCGCTGGTGCAGGTCGTCGACGAAGATCTCGTCGCCGCCGCCCACGCATTCGGTGACGTCGTCGCCGGTCAGTTCCACGTGGATGCCGCCCGGGTGGGTGCCGAGCCCCTTGTGGACCTCGAAGAAGCCCTTGACCTCGTCCAGCACGTCATCGAAGCGGCGGGTCTTGTGCCCGGAGGCCGCCTCGAAGGTGTTGCCGTGCATCGGGTCGGTCACCCAGGCCACCGTCGCGCCGGACGCCGTGACCTTCTCCACCAGCTCGGGGAGCTTGTCGCGGATCTTGTCGGCGCCCATGCGGACGATGAAGGTCAGCCGGCCCGGCTCGCGCTCGGGGTCGAGGCGGTCGATGTACTGCAGCGCCTCCTCGACCGTGGTCGTCGGGCCGAGCTTGATGCCGATCGGGTTGCGGATCTGGGACGCGAACTCGATGTGCGCCCCGTCCAGCTGCCGGGTGCGCTCACCGATCCACACCATGTGCCCGGAGACGTCGTACAGCTTGCCGGTGCGCGAGTCGACCCGGGTCAGGGCGGACTCGTAGTCGAGCAGCAGCGCCTCGTGCGAGGAGAAGAACTCGACGGTCTTGAACTCCTCCGGGTCGGTGCCGCAGGCCCGCATGAAGTTCAGCGCGCTGTCGATCTCCCGCGCGAGCTGCTCGTAGCGCTGCCCGGAGGGGGAGGACTTCACGAAGTCCTGGTTCCAGGCGTGCACCTGGCGCAGGTCGGCGTAGCCGCCGGTGGTGAAGGCACGTACCAGGTTCAGCGTGGACGCCGAGGCGTGGTACATCCGCTTGAGCCGCTCCGGGTCCGGGATGCGGGTCGCCTCGGTGAAGTCGAAGCCGTTGACGGAGTCGCCCCGGTAGACCGGGAGCGTGACCCCGTCACGGGTCTCGGTCGGCTTGGAACGCGGCTTGGAGTACTGCCCCGCGATGCGGCCCACCTTCACCACGGGCACGGAGGCCGCGTAGGTCAGGACGGCACCCATCTGGAGCAGCGTCTTGAGCTTGTTGCGGATGTGATCGGCGGACACGGCGTCGAAGGCTTCGGCGCAGTCGCCGCCCTGGAGGAGGAACGCCTCTCCCTTGGCGACGGCCGCCATCCGGGCGCGCAGCTGGTCGCACTCGCCCGCGAAGACGAGCGGCGGATACGACTCGAGGTCCGCGATCACTGCGCGCAGAGCCTCGGCGTCGGGGTACTCGGGCTGCTGCGCCGCGGGCAGGTTTCGCCAGGTGTTGCCAGCGCTCGGGCTGGTCTTAGCGTTCACGGTCACCTCGTAAACATTACGGGGTCGTGTGCCGTGTTCCGCGTCTGGCCCGAAACGTGAGACGAAGTGTTTTCTCCATGGACAGCAAGCCGGTGCGATAGGGTTCGTCGCATGTTCGCGCTTTCGATCCAGAACTGGTGGTGGACCGCTCATCCGGCGGCCCACTGACTGCGCGTACCACTTCGCGAAGGCCGCCCGAGGGGCGGCCTTCGGCGTTTCCGGGGTCGTTCCTCACCGCCGTCGATCACACCGTCGACGGACATCACGGACATCGAGGAAGAGAAGCCATGGACCTGGCACAGCTGCTGCACGACCCCCGCCCCTTCGCCCTGCTGCGCCGTCGCACCCCGGGCCGCGACGAGCACACGGTGGAGCTGCTGATCGGCCCCGTCACTCCCCGTGAGCGCCTCGCCGACCTGCCCGAGGAGGGCCTCGCGCTGGTCCCGTTCCGGCAGATCCGCGAGCGCGGCTTCGGTGTCCGCGACGACGGCACCCCGCTGCTGGTGCTGACCCCCGAGGAGTCGTACGAGATCCCGCTCGCCGACGCCCTGCGGACGCTGCCCGCCCACCGGGTGCGGGTCGAGGGCGGCGGCTTCGACGTCGGCGACGAGGAGTACGGCGAGATCGTCGGGCGCGTGCTGCGCGAGGAGATCGGCCGGGGCGAGGGCGCGAACTTCGTGATCCGGCGGACGTACGAGGGCCGGATCCCGGGTTTCTCCCGCGCCGACGCGCTGGCTCTGTTCCGGCGGCTGCTGGAGGGCGAGCGGGGCGCGTACTGGACGTTCGTGGTGCACACCGGGGACCGGACGCTGGTCGGCGCCAGTCCCGAGGTGCACGTCCGGATGTCCGGCGGCACGGTCGTCATGAACCCGATCAGCGGGACGTACCGCTATCCGGCCGGGGGGCCGTCCCCGGACCACCTGCTGGACTTCCTCGCCGACGGCAAGGAGATCGAGGAGCTGTCCATGGTCGTCGACGAGGAACTGAAGATGATGTGCACCGTCGGCGACCGGGGCGGAGTGGTCGTCGGCCCGCGCCTGAAGGAGATGGCGCACCTCGCGCACACCGAGTACGAGCTGCGCGGGAAGTCCTCCCTGGACGTGCGGGAGGTGCTGAGGGAGACCATGTTCGCGGCCACCGTCACCGGGTCGCCCGTGCAGAACGCCTGCCGGGTGATCGAGCGGCACGAAGTCGGCGGGCGCGGCTACTACGCCGGGGCACTGGCCCTGCTCGGGCGGTACACGGGCGGCGGGAGGGAAGGATCCGCGGGCGGGAAGGAAGGATCCGGGGGCGGGCAGACCCTCGACTCCCCCATCCTGATCCGCACCGCCGACATCTCGGCCGACGGCCGGCTGCGCGTCCCGGTCGGGGCGACGCTCGTGCGCGGCTCGGACCCGGCGGGCGAGGTCGCGGAGACCCACGCGAAGGCGGCCGGGGTCCTGGCGGCCCTCGGGGTACGCCCGTCCCGGCCGCGCGAGGAGGAGGCGCGGCCCCGGCTGGCCGACGACCCGCGGGTGCGGGCCGCGCTGGACGGACGCCGTGCGTCGCTCGCGCCGTTCTGGCTGCGGATGCAGGAGCGGTCCGCGGCCCTTGAGGGCCATGCCCTCGTCGTCGACGGCGAGGACACCTTCACGGCGATGCTGGCGCATGTGCTGCGCTCGGCCGGCCTGGAGGTGAGCGTCAGGCGGTACGACGAGCCGGGGCTGCGTGAGGCCGTGCTCGCGCACCAGGGGCCGGTGGTGCTCGGGCCGGGTCCGGGCGACCCCTCGGATCTCGCCGACCCGAAGATGCGGTTCCTGCGGTCGCTCGCCGCCGAGCTGGTCCGGGAGCACCGGTACGGCGTGCTGGGAGTCTGTCTCGGGCACGAGCTGATCGCGGCGGAGCTGGGCCTGGAGATCGTCCGCAAGCAGGTGCCGTACCAGGGAGCGCAGACCACGATCGACCTGTTCGGACGGCCGGAGACCGTCGGCTTCTACAACAGCTTCGTGGCCCGGTGCGACGAGGACGCGGAGCGGGAGCTGACCGCGCACGGCATCGAGGTGAGCCGGGCGGAGAACGGGGAGGTGCACGCACTGCGGGGCCCCGGGTTCAGCGGGGTGCAGTTCCACCCGGAGTCGGTGCTGAGCCTGAACGGGGCCGCGGTGGTGCAGGAGCTGGTCGGCCGGCTGGCCGGGGGCTGCCGCCCCCAGGCCCCCGCTTCGGCCTGAGCGGTCCCGTCCTGCGGCGCCGGTCGGCCGATGGCCGGGCCGGCGCCGGGAGCGGGTCTGTCGAGCCGGGCGTAGCCCGGCTCCGCTCAGCCGAAGAACACCCCGACCTCCTCGTACAGCTGCGGGTCCACCGTCTTCAGCCTGGCCGTGGCCTCCGCGATCGGGACGCGGACGATGTCCGTGCCGCGCAGGGCGACCATCTTGCCGAAGTCGCGGTCCCGGACGCAGTCGATGGCGTGCAGGCCGAAGCGGGTGGCGAGCCAGCGGTCGAAGGCGCTGGGGGTGCCGCCGCGCTGGATGTGCCCGAGGACGGTGGTGCGGGCCTCCTTGCCGGTGCGCCTCTCGATCTCCTTGGCCAGCCATTCGCCGACCCCGGACAGCCGGACGTGCCCGAACGAGTCGAGGGACTGGTCCTTGAGGACCACGTCGCCGTCCTTCGGCATGGCGCCCTCGGCGACGACGACGATGGGGGCGTACGACGCCTTGAAGCGGGAGGTGATCCAGGCGCACACCTGGTCGAGGTCGAAGCGCTGTTCGGGGATGAGGATGACGTTGGCGCCGCCGGCCAGGCCGGAGTGGAGGGCGATCCAGCCGGCGTGGCGGCCCATCACCTCGCAGACGAGGACCCGCATGTGGGACTCGGCGGTGGTGTGCAGCCGGTCGATGGCCTCGGTGGCGATGTTGACGGCCGTGTCGAAGCCGAAGGTGTAGTCGGTGGCGGACAGGTCGTTGTCGATGGTCTTGGGGACGCCGACGCAGGGCACGCCGTACTCGCCGGAGAGCCGCGCCGCGACGCCGAGGGTGTCCTCGCCGCCGATCGCGACGAGTGCCTCGACCTCCAGCTTGGCCAGGTTCTCCTTGATGCGGCGGATGCCGTTGTCCTGCTTGAGGGGGTTGGTGCGCGAGGAGCCGAGGATGGTGCCGCCGCGGGGCAGGATGCCGCGCACCGCGGGGATGTCGAGGCGGACGGTGTCGCCTTCGAGAGGTCCGCGCCAGCCGTCCCGGAAGCCGACGAACTCGTACCCGTACTCCTGCACGCCCTTGCGGACGATGCCCCGGATGACGGCGTTGAGCCCGGGGCAGTCGCCGCCTCCGGTCAGTACTCCGACCCGCATGGAAATGTCCCTTCGCCGCGGTTGCCTGACGCCCAGTCACGGTAATGGTGATGCGCGTCACACAGCGAGAGGCGGGAAGGGTGATTCCGGTGAATTGTCGGGAGGCTGCTTGACCAGGCGGTTTCAGGCGTCGTCGAGCCCGCGCTCGATCGCGTACCGCACCAGCTCGACCCTGTTGTGCAGCTGGAGCTTGCCGAGGGTGTTCTGGACGTGGTTCTGCACGGTGCGGTGGGAGATGACGAGCCGTTCGGCGATCTGCTTGTAGCTCAGGCCCTTGGCGACCAGCCGCAGCACCTCCGTCTCCCGCTCGGTCAGCCGGGGCGCCCCCGGCTCGTCGGCGTCGGCGACGGGCGCGGGCTCGGAGGCCAGGCGCCGGTACTCACCGAGGACCAGTCCGGCCAGGCCCGGCGTGAACACCGGGTCGCCGACGGCGGTGCGGCGGACCGCGTCCAGCAGTTCCTCGGTCGAGGCCGACTTCAGCAGATAGCCGGTCGCGCCGGACTTCACGGCCTCCAGGACGTCGGCGTGCTCGCCGCTCGCGGACAGGACGAGGACGCGCAGGGCCGGGTTGTGGCCGACGAGTTCCTTGCACACCTGGACACCGGGCTTGGCGGGCAGGTTGAGGTCCAGGACGAGGACGTCCGGGGCGGCGGCCCTGGCGCGCCGGACCGCCTGTTCGCCGTCGCCGGCGGTGGCGACCACCTCGAAGCCGGACTCGCCGAGGTCCCGGGCGACCGCGTCGCGCCACATCGGGTGGTCGTCGACCACCATGACCTTGATCGGGTCCTGCTGCTGTGTCATCGCTTCTCCGCCTTCGCCCGCGCACTGTCGGCGCCCTTGGGTACCTTCAACTCGACCTCCGTGCCCTGCCCGGGGACGGAGATCAGCTCGGCGCTGCCGCCGAGGTCGCGCAGCCGCCCCCGGATCGAGAGGGCCACGCCGAGCCGGCCCTCGCCCTCGGCCTGGGCGAGCCGGCCCGCGGGGATGCCGGGGCCATCGTCCCGGACGGTGACCACGATCTCGTCGGGTTCGTCCTCGACCAGGATCCAGGCCCGGGCCTCCTGGCCCGCATGCCGGCGCACATTGTCCAGGGCGGCCCCGACCGCGGCGGCCAGCTCGCGCGCCGCCGCCCGCGGCAGCGGCACCGGGGCGCCGGGCTCGGCCAGGCTGACCCGGGCACCGGCCCAGGGGGCGAGCAGGACGCGCAGGTCGACGGGACCGTCGTCGTCCGGCTCCTCGACCTCACGGACGACGGCCCCGGCGGCCGCGTCCTCCGAGACCCGGGAGACCGGCAGCAGACCGCCCGAGACCAGCGTGCGCAGCGCCACCTCCTGCTCCCCGGCCAGACGCCCCAGCTCGGCCGCCTCGCCGCCGATGACCGCGCCGCGCCGCTGCACCATCGCCAGCACCTGGAGCACACTGTCGTGGATGTCCCGGGCCAGCCGCTCCCGCTCCCGGGTCGCCGCCTCGATCTCCAGGGCGCGGGCGAGGGTGCGCTCGGAGGCGCGGGCGACCTCCACGACGTAGCCGATGGCCACGGAGGCGATCCAGACCAGCACGACGGCGTGGATCGTCGCCCGGGTCGGGGTGCCCCGCTGGACGACGTTGGCGATGGCGACCGGCGTCGAGGCCAGCACCGCCCAGCGCCAGCCGCCCTTGAGCGCGAAGGCGAGGACCACACCGGCCGTCCATATCGACGGCAGCGTCGGGGTGCCCGACACGATGCGCGCGTGGGAGGCGGCGACCGGCGTGAGAAGGATGCCGGTGAGCCCGATGGTCAGGTCGACGGCGAGGAAGCGCCGGGTGCAGTGCGCGGCGCTGGCGACCCTGGGCAGCGTGGCCAGGGTCCACACGAAGAGGACCGCGAAGTAGCCGACCGCGACCCCGGGGTGCACGTACTTGCCGTACCGGGAGACGAACAGGCCGATCGCGTACAGCATCGTCAGGACGCGGTAGCCGGCGAGCGCACGCCACATCGGCTGCTCGACGGACATCCTCATGACGCGCTCGCGCTTGGGCATGGCCCCCGCTCCCCCCGGTCCCTGCGCTCAGGCCTCGGCCTTCTTCTCCGCCTCCTTGGCGGACTTCTCCGCTTCCTTGGCCGCCTTCGCCGCGTCCGCGATCTGCCGCTTGGCGGCGGTCGCGTAGATGTCGACGTACTCCTGGCCGGAAAGCTTCATGATCTCGTACATGACCTCGTCGGTCACCGCGCGCAGCACGAACCGGTCGTGCTCCATGCCCTGGTAGCGGCTGAAGTCCAGGGGCTTGCCGATCCGGATGCCCGGGCGCATCAGCTTCGGCATCACCTTGCCGGGCGGCTGGATCTTCTCGGTGTCGATCATGGCGACCGGGATGACCGGCGCGCCGGTGGCGAGCGCCACGCGCGCGAGGCCGCCGGGCTTGCCCCGGTACAGGCGGCCGTCGGGAGAGCGGGTGCCTTCCGGGTAGATCCCGAACAGCTCGCCGCGCTCCAGCACCTCTATGCCGCTCTTGATCGCCGCCTCGCCGGCACCGCGCGCCCCGGAGCGGTCCACCGGGAGCTGTCCGACGCCCTTGAAGAAGGCCGCGGTGAGACGTCCCTTGACGCCGGGGGTGGTGAAGTACTCGGCCTTCGCGATGAACGTGACCTTGCGGTCGAGGACCGCGGGCAGGAAGAACGAGTCCGAGAAGGACAGGTGATTGCTCGCCAGAATGGCGGGGCCGCGGGCCGGAATGTTCTCCGCCCCCTCCACCCAAGGCCTGAAGGCGACCTTCAGCGGCCCCCCGATGGCAACCTTCATCGTGCCGTACATCACCCGCGTGCCTCCTGTTTCCGTCGCTCAGACCTTAACCCGGAGTGCCGTCAATGACCCCGACGACCCTGGTCGGTGTCAGTGCGGTCGCGTACGGTGAAGCACATCCGCCCGTTCTGCACGCATCTCAGGCACAAAGGAGTCCCGAAGGTGCCGGTTCTTCCCGGAGCCGAGCCGTACCGCCACGAGGGCGGGGAGGTGGGGGTCCTCCTCTGTCACGGCTTCACCGGCTCGCCCCAGTCGCTGCGCCCCTGGGCGGAGCACCATGCGGCGCACGGCCTGACCGTGTCGCTGCCCCTGCTGCCCGGGCACGGCACCCGCTGGGAGGACATGCAGCTCACGGGCTGGCAGGACTGGTACGCGGAGGTGGACCGCGAGCTGCGGCTGCTGGGCAGGCGCTGTTCCTGGGTGTTCGTCGGCGGTCTGTCGATGGGCGGTGCGCTGGCGCTGCGGCTGGCCGCCAGGGCGGGCGAGCGGGTCACCGGGGTGGTCCTCGTCAACCCGGCGAACCGGGTGCACGGCCTGTCGGCGTACGCCCTTCCGGTGGCCCGGCACCTCGTACGGACGACGAAGGGCATCGCCAGCGACATCGCCAAGGGCGGTCCGTCGGAGCTGGGTTACGACCGGGTGCCGCTGCACGCGGCGCACTCCCTGCGGGTGTTCCTGCGCCGGCTGGACGGCGAGCTGCCCCAGGTCACCCAGCCGTTGCTGCTGCTGCGCAGCGCCCAGGACCACGTGGTCCCGGCGGCCGACCCGGCCCGTGTGCTGAGCCGGGTGTCGTCGACGGACGTAACGGAGATCGTGCTGGAACAGAGTTACCACGTGGCGACGTTGGACCACGATGCGGACCGGATCTTCGAGGAGAGCCTCGCCTTCATCGGCCGGCTCGCACCCAGTGTCGGCACAGAAGGGACGGCCGCAGTTGGCTGAGCACGACTCCGACCGCGAGGACCGCGAGCCGGACGAGAAGGGAGTGCCCTTCGACGAGGATGCCGCCTGGCAGGCCATCGTCGCGGGGTACGGCGACGAGCCGGCGGACCCGCCGGGCGCCAAGCCCTTCAAGCCGGTGGAGGACCTCGCGCTGCCAGAGATGGACGCACCGGGCCTGAGCACCGACGATTCCGGGCAACCGCGGCCCGGTCGGCCGCTCGGCAGCTCGGTCTCGTTCGCGCCGGGCGTCGGCCCGCGCGACTACACCACGCCGGAGCCGTCCGAGGGCGACTTCGACGAGGACGACGAGGGCCACTTCGTGCCGCCCGAGCCGCCACCGCTGCCGACGTCCGACACGACCGCCAGGTTCGCCTGGCTCGGGGTCGTCGGCGGACCGATCCTGCTGATGCTCGCCGTGCTGCTGGGCTGGGAGATGACCTGGTGGCTGACGACCCTGTGCATCGGCGGGTTCCTCGGCGGGTTCGCGACGCTGGTGGCCCGGATGCGGACGGGCGACGACGATGACGTGGACCCGGGAACCGGTGCCGTGGTCTGACGTGCGTGCGGGCCGGTCCGGTGGACCGGCCCGCACAGGCCCTACGGCGCAGGGATCCTGAGGGCGGCCAGGACCGGAAGGTGGTCCGTGGCCGCCCTCAGGTCCCTCTCCGTGACTCCCGGCTGGTCCAGGGGCACGCCGCAGCCGAGGACCTCGATGCCCTTCGTGGCGAAGACGGCGTCGATGCGCTGGTGGGGGTCGGCGGGCGTCGAGGTGAACTCGCCGCCCCAGGGGACGGCGGCCCTGCAGTCCCGGAGGGCCGCGGCCAGGCGCCGGAAGGCGGGGCCGTCGGGCCGCTCGTTGAGATCGCCGCCCGCCACGGCGTGCTCGGCGCCCAGGCCGGCGAGCCGGTCGAGGAGCAGGCCGGCCTGCGTGTGACGCTCGTCCTTCTGCAGGCTGAGGTGGCAGCTGACGACGCCCAGGCGGGCGCCGCCGAACCGTACGACCGCGGTGGCGAGGCCACGCCTGTGCAGTCCCGGGGTGAGGGGCAGGAGGACGTCCTGCGTGCGTTCGACGGTCGCCCTGAGCGAGCAGAGGATCGCGGGACCGGCGGCGGTGGCCCCGCCGGTGAGGACGACCTGTCCCGAGGCCGCTGCCAGGCGCGCCAGCTTCTTGCGCCAGCGGAAGAAGCGGGGGGCTTCCTGGACGAGGACGAGGTCGGGGGCGCAGGCGGCGATCACCCGGGCAAGGGCGGCCGTGTCGTCACGCATCGAGCGGATGTTGTAGCTGAGGACCCGGATGACGGCGGAACCGTTCGGCTCTGTACGGGAGTTGGGGAGCAGCGGGGTTGCCATGTCGTCAATTTACGACGCGCGGGAACGGGGGGCGCCTCATGACTCGGGGCGCGAGGCCCGTACGCGACGGCCGGTCGTTCGTGGCCTGTCGCGCAGTTCCCCGCGCCCCTTGTGCAGTGAACGCTTCTTACATGATCGGGTCGGGCTCGCGGGCCAGGTCGGCCGCGCCCACCAGGCCCGCCTTGTTGCCCAGCTGGGCTGCGATGACGTCGGCGACCGGGCGCCAGTTGCCGCCCACCAGCCAGCGCTTGTAGGACTTGCGGATCGGGTCGAGGACCAGTTCGCCTTCCTCGGAGAGGCCGCCGCCGACGATGAAGGCGGAGGGGTCGAAGAGGGAGGCGAGGTCGGCGAGGCCGGCGCCGGCCCAGCGGGCCAGCTCGCGGTAGGAGTCGACGGCGACCGGGTCGCCCTGGCGGGCGGCCATCGAGATGTGCTTGCCCTCGATGCCCTGCGGGGTGCCGTCGCCCAGGCCGAGCAGGACCTCGGCGTGCTCGGGGGTGGCGTTGGCGCGCTGCTTGGCGTAGCGGACCAGGGCGCGGCCGGAGGCGTACTGCTCCCAGCAGCCCTGCGAGCCGCAGCCGCACAGCAGGCCGTCCGGGACCATGCGGATGTGGCCGAACTCGGCGGCCACGCCGAAGTGGCCGCGGCGCAGCTTGTTGCCGATGATGATGCCGCCGCCGAGGCCGGTGCCGAGGGTGATGCAGATGACGTTGCGGTGGCCCTTGCCCGCGCCGAACTTGTACTCGCCCCAGGCGGCGGCGTTGGCGTCGTTCTCGACCACGACCGGGAGGCCGACGCGGGCCTCGACCTTCTCCTTCAGCGGCTCCTGGCGCCAGTCGATGTTGGGCGCGAAGTACACCGTGGAGCGCTGCCGGTTCACGTAACCGGCCGCTCCGATGCCCACGCCGACGATCTCGTGCCCGGCGTGCGCGCCCTCCACGGCGGAGGCGATGGCGTCCACGATCGCCTCGGGCGTGCCCGGGGTCGGCACCTTGTGGGTCGAGAGGATGTTGCCTTCCTCATCGACCACGCCGGCCGCGATCTTCGTGCCGCCGATGTCGACGCCGATGGTGAGTCCCATGAATCCCTCAGTTTCGGTCGAGCCCCGCTACGGCCAACCGTACCCGAGGCCCTGCCGCAAAAGGGCTTCAGTCCAGGTCGATGCGTTCGCCCGGGCCGGTGCCCTCGTCCCGGCCGAAACGGCCGGTCCGGTCGTCCTTCGGGCCGGCCGCGCCGCTGGTCCACCGATGCTCCTGGGCCTGGACGGCGGAGCGGTAGGCGGCCAGCAGTTCGGTGCCGGCCGCGGCGAGATGGTCGAACACCTCCGGGTTTCGCTCTATGACGGGTTCGACGGCGGCCTTCGCCTGCTCGACGACCTGCCGCACCACCTGCTGGGCGGCGGGTCCGGCGACGGCCCCGAGGAGCGGGGACTGGAGGCCGGACAGCTTGTCGGCCACCGTGTCCACGAATTTGCGCAGTTCCTCGGCGGCGGAGCCCGGGGTCGGGCCCTGCTCGGCGCGGCGGCGGGCCTTCTCGGCGGCGAGGTCCTCGGCACAGGCCGTGGCCCAGGCGTCGGCGTCGGTCGCCCGCTGCTCGGTCTCCTCGACGGGCTCGGGTGCGGGGCGCTCTTCGCTCATGGCGGACTCCTGACTACGGTTCGCCCCTACGACGTTACCCGAATAGGCGTACGGCGTTCATCGCCCGGCGGCGGGCCACAGATCGGGGTCGGGGGCGAACCGTATGCGCAGTTCGCCCTCCCGCAGGCCCGCGCCGGCGACGGTGCAGCGGCGCAGGGCCGACGGCAGCGGAACGATCCGGTGGAAAGGGCCCGCGGTGATCACGAGTTCGTCGCCGCGCCGGACCAGGTCCAGGTCCTCCCGTATCGCTCCGGGCAGCGGGATGTGCCACACGAGAACGCCGTCGTCGGCGAGCCGGTCGGCCACGGGCCACGCGACCGGGGCGGGCGCGGGCCACTCGACCGGGGCGGGCGCGGGGTTGACGGCGGGGACCGCGAGGGCGGCGAGGTCGTCGGTGCCGTGCGGATCGCGGCCGAGGTGGGGGACGGTGTGGACGTCGTGCTCCTCCGACCAGTCGGCCAGGGCCTTGCGCTGCTGGGCGAGGAGTCCGGCGAACCAGGTGCCGGAGGCCGCCTCGGGCAGGACGCGGTTGGCGATCAGGGCCTCGGTGCGCAGGGAGCGCAGGGCGAGCCCGAGGGCCGCGGTGCGGACGGCGTCGGCGCCGGCCGGTCCGGGCTCGGCGACCAGGCGTACGGCGGTGTTCCGGTCGGTGAGCACCGCCTCCACGGCGCCCAGCTCGACGTCCCAGCGGGCCGCCGTCTCGTACAGCCACTCCGAGGGCATGGGGACTCCGGCCAGGCGGCCGAGGACGGGGCGCAGGGCGCGGGCCGCCTGCCGCTCGGGCGGGAGCAGGCGGCGCAGGTAGCGGCGCAGTTCCTCGGGCAGGGCGAGGAGGGCGAGGGCCTGCGGGAGGGGCGGGAGGTCGACGACGAGGAGGTCGTAGCGCTCCGAGAGGGCGGCGTCGCGCAGGGCGCGCAGGAAGGACAGCTCCTCGGCGCCGGGCAGCGGGGTGACCTCCTCGCCGTCCAGGCGGGAGGCACCGAGGAGGTCCAGGACGCCTGCGGCGCGGTCCTGGAAGGCGGTCAGGTCCTGCCGGAAGCGGTCGGCCGCGTCGGGCCTCCACACGGTGAGCAGGGGGGCGGCTTCCGTCGGGGTCGGTCCTGTTCCGGTGCCCAGTGCCGCCCCGAGGGTGTCGGTGCGGTCGGCGCTGAGGAGGAGGGTGCGGGTGCCGTCGCCTGCGGCGCGCTGTGCGGTGGCGGCGGCGATGGTCGTACGACCGCTGCCGCCCGGGCCCGTGATCAGGATGGTGCGCATGAGGGTGAACGGTAGTGGAGACGCCGCGCCGGGTGCTGAGGCCGGGCGGCACCGGAACGGCACCCTGCGCCGCGGGCCGTGCCCGGCCTCCCCGCGGCACGGGCAGGGCACGCGCCCGGGCGGCAGCGGCACGTGCCCGAAGCCGCGGCGGCACGGCTGTACGCCCGCAGCGGGAACGGTTCGGCGCCGCTCAGCGCCCGGGGGTCGGCCTCGCGGACCGGCGGGAGGGGTGGGTGGACGGGATGGGAATCAGCTTCCCGACTCCACCCTCTTCTTCAGGCCCGCCAGCGCCCGGTCGGTGATGACCTTCTCCGCCTTGCGCTTGATCATGCCGAGCATGGGGATCTTGACGTCGACCGTGAGCTGGTAGGTGACCTCGGTGCCGCCCGCGCCGGCCGGCTTCAGGAGATAGGAGCCGTCCAGCGAACGCAGCATCTGGGACTTCACCAGGGTCCAGGAGACCTCGTTCTCGCCGGCCCAGGTGTACGCCAGCGTCTGGTCGTCCTTGATGGCACCGGCGTCCATGACGAGCCGGACCTGCTCGGCGCGGCCGCGCTCGTCGGTCGCCAGCACCTCCGCCTCCTTGACCTCGCCGGTCCAGTCCGGGTAGCGGGCGAAGTCGGCGATCACCGCCATGACGTCGGCCGGAGCCGCCTCGATCGTGATGCTCGAACTGGTGTGTTCCGCCATCGCCGTGGCTCCTCCAGATGCGGACCGCAGAGAGTCTTCGTGCGCCGGGTGCGCACGTCTGTGCAGCGTGAAGGCTACCGCGCCGCCGAGCCGCCGCCTTCACCGCGCCCGCCCCGGCCCTTCCCCCGCCCGCTCCGGCCTTCCCGCCCACCCGCCGGTCCCGGGGTTCTCACCATTCGAGCGCCCAGGGCCTGCCCGTACCGGCGAAGTGCCCCACGTTCACGCACTCGGTCGCCCCGATCCGCATCCGGCCCGCCAGCGGCTGGTGGACATGGCCGAAGAGGGAGTAGCGGGGCCGGGTGCGGCGGATCGCTTCGAGCAGGGCCCGGCTGCCCCGCTCGAAGCGGCGCGCGACCGTGTCGTAGACCAGCTCCGGGACCTCCGGCGGGATGTGCGTGCACAGCACGTCGACCTCGCCGACCGCCTCGATCTTCGCCGCGTACGCCTCGTCGTCGATCTCGTAGGGCGTCCGCATCGGAGTGCGCAGGCCGCCGCCCACGAAGCCGAAGGTCCAGCCGCCGATCTCCACCCGCTCGCCGTCCAGCACCGTGGTGCCGGGTCCCGCGTACTCGCTCCACAGGGGCGGCAGGTCGACATTGCCGTACGTGGCGTACGTCGGTGTCGGGAAGGCGGCGAACATCTCGGCGTACTGCTTGCGCACCGCCTTCTCGATGGCGGTGGCCCGGTCGGAGCCGATGCCGGCCCACAGCCGGGCACCGAAGGCGCGCGCCTCCTCGAAGCGGCGGGCGGTGCGCAGTTCCACGATGCGGTCGGCGTTCTCCCTGCCGAACAGGTCGGGGAAGATGCCGCGCGAGTGGTCGGCGTAGTCGAGGAAGAGGACAAGGTCCCCCAGACAGATCAGGGCGTCCGCACCATCGCCGGCCCGGGCCAGGTCACGGGCGTTGCCGTGCACGTCACTGACCACGTGGACGCGCGTCCTCCGCTTACCGGAGCGTGTGGGTGCCATGGTGATCAAGGGTAGGCGTGTGGGGTGTGCGTGAACAGTGGCAGTCCAGGCTCCGGTTACTCGCCGGTCGCTTAGGCCGTGGACTACTGTGCGCGAAGGAACGCCATCCCGTGTGACGCAGCGAACATCTCGTCGGCACCCCCTGTCGTAGAAGCCATACCGGCGGGTAACGTCCGGGCAGTCCAGTCGTGCTCTGGATTTCAACCAAGGGTGGACCTCCAGAGCACTTGCCCGAGCCTTGGACCGCACCGTCGCATCACACAGTGTCGTGGCGCCGGCGCCCTATGAGGAGCAGCAGTCTTGCGCGAGTTCAGCCTTCCGGCTTTGTACGAGGTCCCCGCGGACGGCAATCTGACCGACATCGTCCGCAGAAACGCCGCGCAGCATCCCGACGTCGCCGTCATCGCCCGCAAAACGAGCGAAGCGAAGGGGGGGTCCCCCCAGACGAAGTCCGGGGGAGGCGCCTGGCAGGACGTGACGGCCAGGGAGTTCCTTGCCGAGGTGCACACCGCCGCCAAGGGACTCATCGCCTCCGGTGTCCAGCCCGGCGACCGGGTCGGCCTGATGTCCCGCACGCGCTACGAGTGGACCCTCCTCGACTTCGCGATCTGGAGCGCCGGCGCGGTCACCGTGCCGGTGTACGAGACCAGCTCGCCGGAGCAGGTGCAGTGGATCCTCTCCGACTCGGGCGCGACCGCCTGCATCGTGGAGCTGGACGGCCACGCGGCCGCTGTGGACTCGGTGCGCGAGACGCTGCCCGCCCTCAAGCACGTCTGGCAGATCGAGGCCGGCGGCCTGGAGGAGCTGGGGCGGCTCGGGCAGGACGTCGCGGACGCGACCGTGGAGGAGCGCTCCTCGCTCGCCCGCGCCGACGACCCGGCGACCATCGTCTACACGAGCGGCACGACCGGCCGTCCCAAGGGCTGCGTGCTCACCCACCGCAGCTTCTTCGCCGAGTGCGGCAACATCGTCGAACGGCTGCGGCCGCTGTTCCGCACCGGTGAGTGCTCGGTGCTCCTCTTCCTCCCGCTGGCGCACGTCTTCGGACGGCTGGTGCAGGTCGCGCCGATGATGGCGCCGATCAAGCTGGGCTGCGTCCCGGACATCAAGCACCTCACGGACGAGCTGGCCGCGTTCCGGCCGACGCTGATCCTCGGCGTCCCGCGCGTCTTCGAGAAGGTCTACAACTCCGCACGCGCCAAGGCGCAGGCGGACGGCAAGGGCGCCATCTTCGACAAGGCCGCGGACACGGCGATCGCCTACAGCAAGGCGCTGGACACCCCGTCGGGCCCGCCGCTGGGTCTGAAGATCAAGCACAAGGTGTTCGACAAGCTGGTCTACAGCAAGCTGCGCGCGGTCCTCGGCGGCCGGGGCGAGTTCGCGATCTCCGGCGGCGCCCCGCTGGGCGAGCGGCTCGGGCACTTCTTCCGCGGCATCGGTTTCACGGTGCTGGAGGGCTACGGCCTGACCGAGTCCTGTGCGGCGACCGCGTTCAACCCGTGGGACCGGCAGAAGATCGGCACGGTCGGCCAGCCGCTGCCGGGTTCGGTGATCCGGATAGCGGACGACGGCGAGGTGCTGCTGCACGGCGAGCACCTGTTCAAGGAGTACTGGAACAACCCGGGCGCGACCGCGGAGGCGCTGGCGGACGGCTGGTTCCACACCGGGGACATCGGCACCCTCGACGAGGACGGCTACCTCAGGATCACCGGGCGCAAGAAGGAGATCATCGTCACCGCGGGCGGCAAGAACGTGGCCCCTGCCGTGATCGAGGACCGCATCCGGGCGCACGCGCTGGTCGCGGAGTGCATGGTGGTGGGTGACGGGCGGCCGTTCGTGGGCGCGCTGGTCACCATCGACGAGGAGTTCCTGGGTCGTTGGGCCGAGGAGCACGGCAAGCCGGCGGGCTCCACCGCGGCGTCGCTGCATGAGGACCCGGATCTGTACGCGGCGATCCAGGCGGCGGTCGACGACGGCAACGCCGCGGTGTCGAAGGCGGAATCGGTGCGGAAGTTCCGCATTCTGTCCTCCCAGTTCTCGGAGGAGTCGGGCCACCTCACCCCGTCGCTGAAGCTCAAGCGGAACGTGGTGGCGAAGGACTACGCGGACGAGATCGAGGCGATCTACGCGAAGTAGTCGCCCCTGCAGTCACCCTGGTGCCGGAGGTTTCGGCAGAGCGTCATGGCGCGGTGTCCTCGGCGAGGACCCGCGCCATCGTGCGTTCGGCGAGCGCGGTGATGGTGACGAACGGGTTCACTCCGAGCGAGCCGGGCACGAGCGAGCCGTCGGTGATGTAGAGCTTCGAGTACCCCTTCACCCGGCCGTAGTCGTCGGTGGCCTTGCCCAGGACGCAGCCGCCGAGGGGGTGGTAGGTGAAGTCGTCCGCGAAGACCTTGCCGGCCGAGCCGAAGAGGTCGTACCGGTAGATGGTCAGGTTGGCCGCGTTGATCCGGTCGAAGAGCTTCTTGGCCATGGCGACCGACACGGCGCTCTGGGCGGGGTTCCAGTCGAGCTTCACGGCGCCGGACGAGGAGTCGTACGAGAACGACGCCCGCTCGGGGTTCTTGGTGATCGCCAGGTACAGGCTGATCCAGTGCTCGAATCCCATGGGCAGCGGGGCGATCTCGGCGAAGACCGGGTTGTCGGCGTTGCCCCAGTCGTCGATGCCCATGACGGGCATGGTGGCCTGGTTGGCGCCGACGGTGTCCCAGACGTGGTTGGCGCGGCCGAGCATGGTGTTGCCGTTGGTGCCCCAGCCGGCTCCCACCCCGGAGCCGAGGTCGGGCAGGGTGCCGGTGTCCCGGGCGCGGACGAGGAGTTCGGTGGTGCCGACGCTGCCGCCGCCGAGGAAGAGGTACGTGCAGCTGTACTGCTTGGTCTCCACCACCTTGCCGGTGATGTCGATGCGGTCGGCGGTCAGGACGTACGATCCGTCGCCCGCCCTGGTGACGGCCCTGACCTTCTCCAGGGTGTGGATGGTGACGTTGCCGGTGCCGAGGGCCGCGGCCAGGTAGGTCCTGTCGAGGCTGCGCTTGCCCTGGTTGTTGCCGTAGATGACCTCGCCGGCGAGTGCGGACTTCGTGGCGGTGCCGGCGGCCTCCTGCTGCATGTAGCCGAAGTCGTAGACGTTCGGCACGAAGGTGGTCTTCAGCCCCGCGTTGGCGGCGGCCTTGCGGGAGGTGCGGGTGAACCTGTACCACTCCGTGGACTCGAACCAGGCCGGGTCGACGGTGTTGACGCCGAGCATGGAGCGGGCGCGCGGGAAGTGGGTGCCGTACATCTCGTCGGCGTCCACGGTCGGGAACTGCTCGGCGAAGTAGGACTTCAGCGGGGTGACCGCCATCCCGCCGTTGACCAGCGAGCCGCCGCCGACACCACGGCCGACGTACACGGACATGTGGTCGTAGTGGACCCGGTCGAGGACTCCGGGGTAGGGGCTGATGTTCTTGTTGACGATGTCGAGCCACAGGAAGGTGGCCAGCGGGGCCTCCGTGCGGTTGCGGAACCACATGGAGCGCTGGTCGGGGGCGCTGGTGGAGCAGAACACCTTGCCGTCGCTTCCCGCGGTGTTCCACAGGCGGCCCATCTCCAGGACGAGGGTGCGGATGCCGGCCTGGCCGAGGCGGAGGGCGGCGACGGCGCCGCCGTAGCCGGAACCGACCACGATGGCGGGCGAGTTGTCGACGGCGGCCGGCTCGGCCGCCTGTGCGGACTGAAGACCGATGCGGGTGAGACCGGCCGCGGCGGCGGTCTGGAGGGCGATCATGCCCAGGATGTGACGCCTACTCAGCTGACGCTGCATCAGTTTTGCTGTCATGCGCGCAGCATGTGCGGATTTTCCGGTTCCGCCAAGGGGTCGGGCAGGGCGGAGGGCAACAACCGCGGGAACCCGTGCGGACGGTCGGCGACCGCAGTCGGTGCGTGGCCGGTCGCGCCCGCGCGGCGGAGCCGCATGTCGGTACAGCCCCGCGCCCCTTCCGGGGCGCCTGCCTAGAGCAAGTCCTTGAGCTTCTCCGCGAGCAGGTCCCAGCGCCACTTCTCCTCGACCCACTGCCGGCCGCGCTCCCCCATGCGGCGGCGCAGCTCGGCGTCGCCCAGCAGGGCCACGATCCGCTCGGCCGCCTCCGCCGGCTCGCCGCCCCGCACGACCCAGCCGGTCTCGCCGTCGAGCACGGCGTCGGGCGCGCCGCCCGAGTCGCCCGCGACGACCGGCAGCCCGGTCGCGGAGGCCTCCAGGTAGACGATCCCGAGACCCTCGACGTCCAGGCCGCCGCGGCGGGTGCGGCACGGCATGGCGAAGACGTCCCCGGCGCCGTAGTGCGCGGGCAGCTCGGACCAGGGCACCGAGCCGGTGAAGCGGACCGACGGCCCGACGCCCGTCTCCCGGGCCAGCCGGCGCAGATCCTGCTCGTAGGGGCCGCCGCCGACGACGAGCAGCACGGCGTCCGGCTCGGCGGCCAGGATGCGGGGCATGGCCCGGATGAGCGTGTCCTGGCCCTTGCGCGGCACCAGCCGGGAGACACAGACGACGACCGGCCGGTCGGTGAGCCCGAGCCGCGCCCGCACCTCCTCGCCGCCGGAACCGGGGTGGAAGGTCTTCTCGTCGACCCCCGGCGGCAGCTGCACCATGCGCCCGGCCGCGTCCGGCGTGAGCGCGGTCGCGATCCGGGAGCGGGTGTACTCGCCGAGGTAGGTGATCGTGTCCGTGGACTCGCCGATCCGGTGCAGCAGCTGCCGGGCGGCGGGCAGCTGGGCCCAGCCGGCCTCGTGCCCGTGCGTGGTGGCCACCAGCCGCGTCGCGCCCGCCCGGCGCAGCGCGGGCGCCATCAGACCGAGCGGCGCGGCCGCCCCGAACCAGACCGAGGTGCAGCCGTGCTCGCGCAGCAGCCCGACGGCCCGCCGGGTCGCACCCGGCGTGGGCAGCAGCATGGTCGTGCGGTCGCGCACGACGGTGAAGGGCTGCTCGGCGTCGAAGGCGGCCGTGGCCTCGAGGCCCTCCCGGCTGCGCTTCCAGGTGGATGCGTACACGACGAGCCGTCCGGGATCCAGCCGCAGGGCCATGTTGTGCAGGAAGGCCTGGATGCCGCCGGGCCGGGGCGGGAAGTCGTTGGTCACGATCAGCGTCTTGTGCATCGCCGCCGACCCTACCGGGCCGGGCCCTCGTCCACCCTCCCACCCGGCTCGGCCGCCAGGGCGGCCCGACGGTAGCCTCGGCGGTGCCGCCCGGACCGGCGAGCGCGGTGAGCGGGCGGGCCGCCGAGGCCGTATTCCACGGCACCGGGACGGACCACGGGGGATCATGGGCCCCGGAGCCAGGGCAGCCGGACGGACAGGGGCGCGGGTGTACAGGACGAACGGGAAGCCGGCGCTGCTCCTTGCGTCCTGGTGTGTCACCCGGCTGGTGCTGCTGCTCCTCGTCTTCAGGGTGCTCGCCTTCCCCGGCGTGGACGTCACCGGCGACGTGTCGGTGATCTACCAGGGCTGGTCCGACGTCCTGCGCCACGGAACGTTTCCGCTGAGCGACGTCACCTGGCAGTACCCGCCCGCCGCCGCCGTCGCGATCCTCTCCCCGGCCGCCCTGCCCTTCCTGGGCTATCTGCACGCCTTCTTCGTGCTGACGTGCCTCGCCGACCTGGCCGTGGTGGCCCTGCTGCTGTACACGGGCGGGCGGCCCGGCCGGTCCCTGCGCGGGGCCTGGACCTGGGTCGCGGGCGTACCGCTGCTCGGCCCGACGGTGTACGCCCGCTACGACCTGATGGTGACCGCGGTGGCCGTGGCCGCCCTGCTCGCAGGGGTCCGGCGGCCCCGCGTCCTGGGGGCGCTGGCGGCCTTCGGGGCGCTGCTGAAGGTGTGGCCGGCGCTGCTCCTGGTGGGCGCCACGCAGCGGCGCGCATGGGCCTCGGCCGCGGTGACCGCGAGCGCGATCGCCGCGCTGTTCGCGGCGACCATGCCCGGCGCGTTCGCCTTCCTCACCTTCCAGCGGGAGCGGGGCACCGAGGTGGAGTCGGTGGGCGCCCTGGTCTTCCATGTGGCCCGCCACTTCGGCTGGCACGGCGCGGTGCTGCTGAACTACGGGTCGATCGAGTTCCTCGGCCCGAACGTCGGGCTGGTCAGCAACGCCGCGCTGGCGCTGACCGGGGCGGTGTTCGGCTGGCTGCTGCTGTGGCGGGTGCGGGCGGCACGCTTCGCGCCGCACACGCTCGCGGACGCGGCCTTCACGGCGGTGCTGCTGTTCACGGTCACCAGCCGGGTGATCAGCCCCCAGTACCTGGTGTGGCTGATCGGCCTGGCCGCCGTCTGCGTGTGCTTCCGGGCGAGCCGGATGGGCACACCCGCCGTGCTGCTCCTCGTCGCGACCCTGCTGACGGTCATGGAGTTCCCGATCGGCTTCGCGCACGTGGTGGCGAGCGACACGTACGGCGTCACGCTGCTGCTGCTCCGCAACGGCCTGCTGGTCGCCGCCGCGCTCATCGCGGCCCGGAGGCTGTGGCGGTCCACGGTCGCCGTGGCCACCGTGCACCCGCTGCCCCCTCAGACGGCCCGCACGAAGGAGACCTCCGCCCCCTGACGCCCCGCCCGCCGCAGCAGTAACGTCACGGCCCCGCACTGCACGGCCATGGCGAGAGCCAGCGCCAGACAGATGCCGGGCAGGCCGAGCCCGGACAGAGCGCGGGCCAGGGCGAGCTGGACGGCGGTGCCGGCCAGGGTGACCCGGAGCAGTGCCGGCGCTCCGCCGCTGCCCTCGAAGACCCCGCCGAGTGCGATGCAGCAGGACATCAGCAGCAGATACGGGCCGATGCAGCGCAGGAAGAGCACACCCTGGCGGGCGACTTCGGGCCCGGCGCCGAAGGCGGCCATGATCCACGGGGCGGTGGCGGCGAACAGGAGCGCGGCGCTCAGCCCGGCGGCCAGGGAGACGAGCACCGCCTGCGTGCCGATGGCGCGGCGCGCGTCCTCGCCCGCGCCCCGGGTGTGCGCGGTGTGGATCGCCGCGGCCTGCCGCAGCGCGTAGAAGGCCATCGTGGCGAGGTACATGACCTTGTACGCGATCGTGTAGGCGGCCACCGCCGGAAGCCCGAGCCGTGCCACGACCGCCACCAGCACCAGCGCCCCGCCCTGACGCACGGTGAAGTCCGCGGACATGGGCAGTCCGGTGCCGAGGGTACGGCGCAGGGCGGCGGGCATCGGCTCGGCGGGGCGGGCCCGCGCGGCCGAGCGCAGCAGGGCGTTGCGGCCGAGGGCACGCAGGCCCGCCCCCAGGGTCACGCCGCGGCACAGCACGGTGGAGACGGCGGCGCCCCGCACGCCGTAGAGGTGGATCAGGACCGGGTCGCAGACCAGGATCAGCCCGTTGGCCAGCAGGGCGAGCCGCATCGGGGTGCGGGTGTCGCCGGTGCCCTTGAGGATGCCGTCGACGAGCTGCTGGGCGAAGAAGACGGTCATGCCCGGCAGGGAGATCGCGAAGTAGGCCGTGGCGAGGTGCAGGGCCGTGGGGCCACCGCCGAGGACCAGGCGGGCCAGCGGCTCGCGCAGCAGCAGCCCGCCCGCCACGACGCCCGGCGTGAGCAGTCCGCACAGCACCCGGCCGGCACGCACCGCGGCCCGTACGGCGCCGGGGTCGCGTGCTCCCCGGGCGTGCGCGATCAGCACGGTCGTACCGGAGGCGAAGACCAGCGCGACGCCGAGCAGCACGTTCTCGGTGCTGGTGGCGACGGCCACGGCGGCCACGGCGGCGCCGCCGAGCCGGGAGACCCAGACGGTGTTGATGATGCCGGAGGCGACCGAGGCGAGGAGCGAGACGTAGACGGGGTGGGCGAGCGAGACCAGCCGGGTGCGGTGAGCGTTCATCGGATCCCCTCTTTTCGAGCCCACCTCGAAAAGAGGTAGCTCGAAAAGAGGTAACATGAGGGCCGGTCCGGCTGCAAGGAGGAATGCGCGTGCTGGAGTTGTCGATCCTGGGGTTCCTCGCCGAGGAGCCCCTGCACGGCTACGAACTGAAGGAGCGCATCACCGCACTGAGCGGCCATGTCCGCCCGGTCAGCGACGGCGCGCTCTACCCGGCCATCAACCGGCTCGTCGCCGCGGGCAAGCTCGACCAGCGCACCGAGGAGGGCGCGGGCGCCGCCCAGCGCCGGGTGCTGTCCCTCACCGCGCAGGGCCGAGCGGATCTGCTGGAGCGGCTGCGCAGCCCCAAGCAGGCCGAGATCACCGACCACGTCCGCTTCAACACGGTCCTGGCCTTCCTGCACCACCTGCCCGACCCGGCCGGACAGGCAGCGGTGCTGCGCCGTCGCCTGGACTTCCTGCAAGCCCCGGCAAGCTTCTTCTACCGGGACGGCGAACCGGTGCGCGCGGAGGAGGCCGGGGACCTCTTCCGGCAGGGCATGCTGCGGGTCGCCCGGGCCACCGGCGCGGCGGAGCGGGAGTGGCTGCAGGAGGCCATCGAGGTGCTCGGCCGGACGGGCTGAGCGCGGGGATGCCCGGCCGGACGGGCCGAGTGCGGGGGGCGGGCCGGCCGGGCCGGGTGTGTGGGCGCTCGGTCAGGCGAGCTGGGTGTGTGGGCGCTCGGTCAGGCGAGCTGGGTGTGTGGGCGCTCGGTCAGGCGAGCTGGGTGTGTGGGGGCTCGGTCAGGCGAGCTGGGTGCGCAGGTATGCGCGCCAGCGGGCGGTGAACTCCCCGGGTGTCGTCCCGAGCACCTTCTTCAGCGCGTCCTCGACGGCGCCCGCCCGCTTCGCATGGTCGCCGACGGCCCGGTAGAAGGCATCGAGCCGGGCCGTCCCCCACTGGTCGGCGATCATCCGGCAGGCCAGCCAGCCCCCCTCGTAGGCCTGTGCGAGCCCGGCCGGGGCGCTGCTGAAGCGGAAGTCGCCGTCGGCGGGCAGGGCCGTCGGCCCCCGGCCGTCCCGGACGGACCGGGCGAGTTCCGGAGCGGCCTCGGGGGCGGTGCGGCCGGTACCGAGGTAGCCGATCCAGTCGGCGTAGCCCTCGGAGAGCCACAGGGGGGTGGCGACGGTGGTGTGCGCCCGGGTGGCCACGTGGGTGGTCTCGTGGGTGAGCACGACCTGCTTGCCGACACCGCCGAGCAGGGCGTAGGCGTCCGGGTTGACGACCACCCGGTCCGCCGGCGCCGCACCGGCCCCGCCCGCCTCGCCGGTGGTGACGGCGGCGATGCCCCGGTAGTCGGCGGCGGGCGAGCCGAGCAGGCCCGCCATGCCCTCCAGCGTGCGCGGGACGAGAACGACGACCCGGCGTGTCCAGTCCGCACCCCAGGCGCGGGACACGGCCGGGACGGCGCGGTCGGCGAGCCGGGCGTAGCCGCGCAGGTCGCCCGCGCTCCGGCCGGTCCCCAGGACCAGGCTGTGCGCGCCCTCCACCGCCGTCACCGTGCCCTGGTCCCACAGCTGCTGCCCGGCCTTGCGCGCGGGCCTGTCGGAGGTGACGTACCACTGCCCGTCGGTGGTGCGGCTGAGGGCCAGGGTGCGGCGGGCGCTGACCGGGGCCCGGTCGTAGCCGGCGACCCGGTAGCGCAGTTCGGCATCGGCGGTGGCGTCCGCGCCGCTGCCGTGCAGGCCGGTCACCCGGTAGGTCCAGGACGTGAGCGGGAGCGCGCGCAGCCGGGCGTATTCGGTGCGGGTGCCCGTCGTGCCGTAGGCCGACTCGTCGTGGCCGAGCAGGGCCGCCGACCGCCGGTCGAGCACCCGCTGCAGCTGGGTCCGCGCGGTGTCGGCCGCCGTCGGCCCGCCGCATCCGGACAGGGGCGGTACGAGCAGCAGGCACAGCCCCGCCGCCGCGCTGCGCCACACCCCCCGTCTCCGTCTGCGATCAGCCATTTTCCGATCGTACGGTGCCGAGCGGGCCGTCAGGGGCGGGTGACCGAGGCGATCGGCATCATCCCGACCGGGTCGTAGCGCACCGGCGCCCCCGGGTAGGGCGCGTGGACGACCTGGCCGTTGCCGACGTACATCCCCACATGGCTGGCGTCGGAGCGGTAGACGACCAGGTCGCCGGGGCGCGCCTGGGAGAGCGGGATCTGCCGGCCGGCGTAGCGCTGCTCCTGCGAGGTGCGCGGCAGCTGGACCCCGGCGCGCGCGTACGACCACTGCATCAGGCCCGAGCAGTCGAAGCCGGAGGGTCCGCTCGCACCCCACACGTAGGGGCGGCCGAGGGCGGAGAGCGCGGCGGCGACGGCGGCCGAGGCGCGCGAGTCGGTGGCGACGGCGCCGCCGGTGAGACCGGGCACGTCGGGCAGGTCGGCGCGGGCGGAGCGGGAGGCCCGGTCGTAGGCGGCGCGCTCGGTGGCGGGCAGGGAGTTGAGCACCCGCCGGGCCTTGGCGAGCTTCTGCTCGACGGTCCGCTTGTGCGCGGCGACCGCTGCGCGGCTCTGCTCCAGGGCGGCGAGCTTCCCGGCGGCCGCGGCACGCTCCTGGGAGAGTTCGCGCATCACGGACCGCAGTTCACGCAGCCGCTCCGTCTGCTGGGCGCCGATGCGGTCGAGGGTGGCGGCCTTGTCGAGGTAGTCGTCGGGGTCGTCGGAGAAGAGCAGGGCGACGGCCGGGTCGATGCCGCCGGAGCGGTACTGGGCGCCGGCCAGCGAACCGAGCCGCTCGCGCAGGGCGTTGATGCGCTGCTGCTGCCGGGCGATGTGGTCCTGGGCGTCCCTGACCTCCCGGCGCAGCGTGCCGGCCCGCTCCTCGGCCTTGTCGTAGGCCTGGGTCGCCTTCTCGGCCTCCTGGTACAGGCGGTCCACCTCGGCACGGGTGCCCCCGTGCGGTGCTGCTTGTGCGGGTACGGCACCGAGCGCGGCGGCCGCGGCGGCGAGCGCGCACAGGGCGGCACCGGCGCCCCGGTCGAACCCGGACGGTGCAAGGCGGCGATGGGACCCCACGGCAGTCCTTCTGTTGGCGGACAAGAGAAGGCTTCCCCGGCGTGGGGGACGGGGAGGCCCCTGCGCCGGGGAAACGCGCCAGACAGTAGCCGTGCGGCAGGGCGGCGGCGAAACACCTCGGTGGCCGCACAAAACGGGACGCCCCGCCGCTGACGCAGGTCAGGGCGGGGCGTGGGGTCAGGTCCGGTTCACGGGATTCGCTCGTTCGGGCGTCACCGTGTCCTGACGCGGGGACGGGTCAGACCCGGACACCGAACTCGAACGTCATGTTGCTCATCGCCTCGTAGCGCACCACGGCGCCGGTGTGCGGGGCGTGCAGCACCTGGCCGTTGCCCGCGTACAGGCCGACGTGGTGGTAGTCGCCGAAGAAGATGACGAGGTCGCCGACCTGCAGCTGGCTCTGGTCGTAGATGCGCGTGCCGGCGTTGGCCTGGGCCTCGGAGGTGCGCGGTATGGAGACGCCGGCCTGGGCGTAGGCCCAGGAGGTCAGGCCCGAGCAGTCGAAGGAGGAGGGGCCGGTGGCGCCGTAGACGTAGGGCTTGCCTATCTGGCTCTGGGCGGCGGAGAAGGCCGCGCCGGCCCGGCCGGAGGCGGGGGCGTTGTGGCCCATGTCGACGCGCTCGGTGGAGGAGCGGTCGGCGCGCTGCTGCTGGGCAGCCAGGTCCGCCTTCTCCTTGGCGGTCAGGGAGTTGAGCAGCTTCTGCGCGTCGGCGAGCTTGCCCTGGACTTCCTTCTTCTTGTTGCCCAGCTCGGTGCGGGTGGAGGCGAGGTCCTTGAGCTTCTCGGCGGCCTCGGAGCGCTCCTGGGCGAGTTCGCGCTGTTTGTCCTGGATCTTCTTCAGGGCCTCGACCTGCTGGCTGCTCAACTGGTCGAGCGTGGAGGCCTTGTCGAGGAAGTCGTCCGGGTTGGAGGACAGGAAGAGCTGGACCGAGGAATCGATGCCACCGGAGCGGTACTGGGCGGTCGCCAGCGAACCGAGGCCGTCGCGCAGCTTGTTCAGCTCCTGCTGACCGCGGGCCACATTGTCCTGGATGGTGGATATTTCCTTTTGCAGCTTCTGCTGCTTCTCCTTGGCCCCGTTGTACTTCTCGGTGGCCTGCTCGGCCTGCTCGTAGAGCTTGTCGACCTTCGCCTTGACCTGGTCCTTGGAGAGCTTCTCGCTCGGAGCGGCGTTGGCGGCGTTCGCGCTGAGCACGACGGCGGCGGCGGCTGCGGTGGTCAGCACGGTGACACGCGTGCGGCTCTGCTGCTTGGGTCGACGGTGGGACGCCACTGAGGACGAACTCCTTCTTGTGAGTGTTCACCCGTTCGGAGGTTCGAGCCCAGACCCTAGTGACCCACTTGTGATCAGTTCAAATCCTCACGACAAAAAACACCGTGACGCAATGCATTCTTTGCACATAACTCACGTGCAGTGATGCTCGATCGACTTTACGTTGCGTGACGGTTCGGTCAATTCGGGCATTGCCTATGCGTGTTGCACCTTCAGGACAGTCGCTTCAGAAGTACCGCAGAGGCGACCGGTCGGGCACCCGCCTTGGCGACCCCGTCGGCCACCTCCCGGTCCGTCGAGGCGACGATCACCGGACGGCCCGGCGGCTCCGCGCGCACGAGCTGGCGGATCAGTTCGTCCGCGGTGACTCCCGGCTTGGAGAAGAGCACCCGCACCCCGCGCGGCGGCGCGAGCAGCACCGGCGCGGCGAGTTCGGCGCCGTCGAAGACACAGGTCACCTCGGCGCCGGTCTGCGCCGCGAGCGTCGAGAGCTGGCCGAGGAGCCTCAGCCGCTGCTTCTCCAGCGGCATCTGCGGATAGCCGGTCTTGGTGACGTTGTAGCCGTCGACCACCAGATGCGCCTGCGGCAGCGCGAGCAACTGGTCGAGGATCGCGGGGTCGTTCTCGGACAGCGCCCGGGCCGCGATGTCCTTCGGGGTCATGCGTCCCGGTTCGACCGCGTCCACGGTCTCGGCCGGGCGCACGGAGACCGGCGGCAGGGCGAGCTCCCGGCGCAGTCCCTGCGTCGCGTCCAGCAGGGTGTCGAGCAGCAGGCGTACCCGCATGTCCTCGACGCTGCGGCCCTCGCGGGCCGCCCTGCGGGTGGCCTCCAGCGCGGCCTCGGCCTCGCCCAGGCGGGCCTTGAGCCGCCGCGACTCGCTCTCGGCCGCCGACACCTGCGTCTGCCCCTCGGAGCGCACGGCCTCGATCTCGGCCTGGATCTTGCGCAGCGCCGCCTCTTTGCGCTTGACGTCGCTGAGCGCGGCACGCAGCTTCCGGTGAAGCGATTCCGCTTCGCGCTTCGCCGACTCCAGCGCGCTCTGCAGCCGTTCGGTCTCCGTCCGGGTCTGCTCCCGGGCCTGGGCGAGTTCCGTGCGCAGCCGCTCCAGTTCGACCCGGCTCTCCTCGTCGGCCCGCTCGGCGTCCGCGCGCTGGGCCTCCTCGCCGGCCGCGGTGACCAGCTTCACCCAGCCCGCGGGGCGCAGTACGTAGGCCGCGGCCGCTACATCGAGCGGATCCGCGGCCGGGGGCGGCGAGCCGGAGTCGAGGGCGCCGGAGAGTTCCGGCTGCGCCTCTCTGAGCTTCTCCCCGATCCGCTGCCGGAACAGCGGATCGGTCTCCAGCGCGGCCGCCATCGCGTTGCCCGCGAACTTGGCCCGCCGAGTCGGGGTGAACCGGGCGTACTGCCTGAGCTGGGCGGGCAGTTCCGCCACGGTCAGGCCGCCGAAGCCGTCCGAGACGATCTGCACGACCCGTCGGCGCACGCCGTCGGGCAGCGGACGGTCAAGCACCTCAGCGGTGCCGTCGCCCGGCCCCCCGCCTGCGGTCTCCACCATCCGTCACACCCCAATACCTGTACGGGGCCCGCTCCGCTCAGGAGCCGGCGCCCGGCCTGTCCACGAGTTCCACCTGGTCCACCGCGTTGCACCAGCGGCAGCGGACCGACTCGATGGTCTCACTGACCACCTCGCGCTCCTCGACGTTCGGCTCGCCGCCGAGGTCCAGGTGGACGTACTCGACGACCTTCGACGAGCGGGTCACGTCGAAGCGGGTGAGGTTGCCGCAGAGGGTGCAGCGCCATCGCGTCGTGGCGGTCGGCAGGGGAACCGTCATCGTGGCTGTTCGCTTCCTTGCTCGGGTCGGTCCGCGCCGCTCCTCGACGCGTATGGCTCGTAACCCTACGGCCTGGCGGGTACTCACCGCCCGCCCCTCTGCTGCGGCGAGGCGGTCTGTCGGCTTGCGTCCCGTTACGTCATGCTCTGTAGTCATGATCGACACCTGGAGCACGGCCGCCGGCAGAACCCGCAGGGCGCTCAGGGCGGTCCGGGACTCCTCCGCACCGATGACACATGGCCTCATCGTCCTGTGCTGTCTGATCTTCGCCCTGGGTCCGGCCTCGGGGCTGACCCCGGCGTACGGCTCCGGGGATGCGCTGGCGGCCGCGCAGCGCGCGTACTTCCGGCACTGGGGGGTGGTCCCGGCGCAGCTGTTCCACGGACCCGTCCGGGAGGCCCTGACCCCGGCCACCGCGCTGTTCGTGCACGGCAGCTGGGTGCATCTGCTCGGCAACATGCTCTTCCTCTTCGTCTTCGGGGTGATGACCGAGGAACGGATGGGCCGGGTGGAGTTCACCCTCTTCTACATCGGCTGCGGCTATCTCGCCCTGCTGGGCTACGCGGCCGCCAACGCCGCCTCCGAGCAGTCGCTGGTGGGCGCCTCCGGGGCGATCTCGGCGGTCCTCGGAGCGTTCCTGTACCTGTTCCCCCGCGCCCGTGTCACCAGTCTCCTCCCTTTCCTGTTCTTCCTGCCGATGCGCTTCCCCGCCTGGGTCGTGCTGCCGTTCTGGGCGTCCCTGCAGTGGCTCGCGGCGGGCCACGCGGGCGGCCAGGGGCCGGGGGT
Organism: Streptomyces sp. NPDC007971; assembly: GCF_042958635.1. NCBI lineage: Bacteria > Bacillati > Actinomycetota > Actinomycetes > Kitasatosporales > Streptomycetaceae > Streptomyces > Streptomyces sp. NPDC007971. Next base: position 10,935 of record NZ_JBIBJK010000005.1, on the reverse strand, counting down.
CGCGTACCTCGCGCACCTGGTGGGCTTCTGCGTCGGCTTCGGTTACGCGTGGGTGCGCTACGGAAAAGGCAGGGGCGCGAAGCGCGGCACCGGAAGGGCGGTGGTGGGAGACGGACGGGCGACTAAAGTGAGGTCCGCACCGGCTCCGGCACCCGAGGGAGAGAACCCGTCGTGATCACCGCGATCGTCCTGATCAAGACCAGCGTGGACCGGATCCCCGAGATCGCGGAGCAGATCGCTTCGCTGGATTCCGTCAGCGAGGTCTTCTCCGTCACCGGCACGTACGACCTGATCGCCATGGTCCGGGTGGGGCGCCACGACGACCTGGCCGACGTGATCCCGGGCCACATCAGCAAGATCCCCGGCGTGGAGGCCACGGACACCCACGTCGCGTTCCGGACCTACTCGCAGCACGACCTCGAGGCGGCCTTCTCGATCGGGCTGGACAACTGATCGCCTGAAGGCCGCCCGCGCATCTGCGGGGCGCGGATCGTGCGCGACTGCGGGCCGTCTGCGGCCTGTCGCGCAGTTCCCCGCGCCCGTTGAGGTCGATCAGCCGACCGCCGGTACACAGCGGCCGTCCTCGGTCCTGTACGTCCACTTCGCACCGTCGGCGACCAGTTCCCGGACAGCCGTCACGAAACGCTCGACGTGCTCGTCGGGCGTTCCCGCTCCGAAGCTCACCCGGATCGCGTTCAGGGACTTCTCACCCGGCGCCGCCTCCGGCGCCCCGCACTCGCCCTGGGCCTGGGGGTCGGAGCCCAGCAGGGTGCGCACCAGCGGGTGGGCGCAGAAGAGGCCGTCGCGGACGCCGATGCCGTACTCGGCGGAGAGGGCGGCGGCGAAGTGGGAGCTGTTCCAGCCCTTCACGACGAACGAGATGACGCCGACGCGGGGCGCCTCGTCGCCGAAGAGGGAGAGGATCCTGACCTCGGGGACCTCGGCGAGGCCCTCGCGGACCCTGGAGATCAGGTGCTGCTCACGGGCGACGAGGGTGTCGAAGCCGGCCTCCGTGAGTGCCCTGCAGGCGGAGGCGATGGAGTAGGCGCCGATGACGTTCGGGGAGCCGGCCTCGTGACGGGCGGCGCTCTCGTGCCACTCCACGGCCACCTGCCCGTCCTCGCGCCGGGCGACCTTGCGGCTCGCGCCACCGCCCGCGAGATACGGCTGGGCCGCGACCAGCCAGTCGGCGCGGCCGGCCAGGACGCCCGAGCCGAAGGGGGCGTACAGCTTGTGGCCGGAGAAGGCGACCCAGTCGACGTCCAGGTCCTGGACGGACACCGGGTGGTGCGGGGCCAGCTGGGCGGCGTCCAGGACGATCCGCGCGCCGTGCGCATGGGCGGCGGCGGCCAGTTCACGCACCGGCCACAACTCGCCGGTGACGTTGGAGGCACCGGTGACACAGACCAGCGCCGGGCCGTGGCCCCCCTCGGTGGACACAGTGCGGTCGGCCAGGGCGCGCTCCAGGGTCCGGACGGCCTGCTGCGGGGTGCGCGGGGCGTCGAGACAGGTGACACGGGCGTTCTGCCAGGGCAGCAGGGAGGCGTGGTGCTCGGTCTCGAAGACGAAGACCTGGCAGTCGGCGGGGAGGGCGCGGGCCAGGAGGTTGAGGGAGTCGGTGGTCGAGCGGGTGAAGATCACCTGGTCGTTCTCGCGGCAGTCCAGGAACTCGCCGACCGTCCTGCGGGCGTTCTCGAACAGGTCGGTGGAGAGCTGGGAGAGGTAGCCGGCGCCGCGGTGGACGCTGCCGTAGTACGGGGCGTAGGCCGCCACGTCGTCCCAGACGCGCTGGAGTGCGGGGGCGCTGGCCGCGTAGTCGAGCGCCGCGTAGGTGACTTCGCCGCCGGTCACGAGCGGGACGGTGACATCCGCGCCCAGGACGGGCAGATGGGCACAAACGGACTGGTCGGCGGCAACGGTGGAGACGGACATGGCGAACTCCCGTGAGAGGCAAGGCGGAACCACCGTGCGAGCGGATACGGCTCCAGCACGGAGGAAGGTGAAAGGGGGATGCGGAGGCGGGGCTCTACGCCCTATCGCATTCGCTTGCTCACGGAAGGCTCCCTCGACGACCAGGACCCCTGGTGTTTCTCGAGGGGTCCGCGCTTGCCGTAGACCTCGCTGCCTACGACCTGGTCCTCACCCGGGGCACCCCGCCACGGACGGAGGGTTGCCGGACAGCCGGCCGGGGCCTGTTGGCTGTCACTCATGACCTGATCAGGAAACTAGCCGAGCCGATCGCCGCCGCGCAACTTGTGTCCGGATCCCGGGACACGGGTCCCCGGAACCGCCGCGGCGGCGATGGGCCTCACCGATGCCGCTACCGGTTGCTGGCGGCGACCCAGCGCTCCAGCGTCCGCTTCGCCGAACCCGAGTCGATGGACTCGGCCGCCTCGGCCATGCCGGAGCGCAACTGCTCGGCCAGCGGCGCGTCCGTCGGCCGCAGGGCGACGAGCGCGGCCGCCGAGTTCAGCAGCACCGTGTCCCGGACGGGGCCCCGCTCCCCGTCCAGCACACGCCGCGCCACCTCCGCGTTGTACGACGCGTCGGCGCCGCGCAGGGCCTCCACGGGGACGAGGTCGATGCCGACGTCCCGCGGGTCGAAGCTCTGCTCGGTGACCTTGCCGTCCCGGACCACCCACACCCGGGAGGTGGAGGTGGTCGTCAGCTCGTCCAGGCCGTCGTCCCCGCGGAAGACCAGGGAGGAGTTGCCCCGCTCGGCGAGGACCCCGGCGACGATCGGCGCCATGCGCGGGTCGGCGACCCCGACGGCCTGGGCCCGCACCTTGGCCGGATTGGTCAGCGGCCCCAGCACGTTGAAGGTCGTGCGGATCCCGAGCTGGCCCCGCGCGGGGGCGACGTACCGCAGCGACGGGTGGAACCGCACCGCGAAGCAGATCGTGATGCCGGCCTCGTCGGCGACCTCGGCGACGCGCTGCGGGGTCAGGTCCAGATTGATCCCGAGCTTCTCCAGGACGTCGGAGGACCCGGAGGCGGAGGACGCGGCACGGTTGCCGTGCTTGACGACCTTCGCGCCGGTGCCGGCGACGACGATCGACGACATCGTGGAGATGTTCACCGTCTTGGCGCCGTCGCCGCCGGTGCCGACGATGTCCACGGCCGGCCCCGGCACCTCGATCACCCTGGCGTGCTCGTACATGGTCCGCACGAGGCCGGTGATCTCCTGCACCGTCTCGCCCTTGGACCGCAGCGCCACCATGAACCCGGCGATCTGTGCGTCGGTCGCCTCCCCGCGCATGATCAGGTCCATCGCCCAGGCCGTGTCGTCGGCGGACAGGTCCCGGCCGTCCAGCAGTCCGTTCAGCAGGGCGGGCCAGGAACGGCCCGCCGCGGTGTCGCCTCCAGCGGGGGTCACAGCGCTCATCAGCCGCTCCTGTGTGTCGTGTCAGAACCGTGTGATCCCACCCTATCCAGCGCAGGACACGACGAAGGGCCCCGTCCGGAAGCCGGACGGGGCCCTTCTGCGTGGCGTGGCGACGCGGGATCAGTGGTGGCCGTGGCCGCTCGTGATCTCCTTGTACTCCTCGACGGTGGGCTTCGGGATCTGGTTGTCCTCGCCGTAGTAGGCGCTGCTGAGCTTGGCGCGCAGCCGCTCGGACGACTTCACCTTGCGCTCCACACCGTTCTCGTCCACCGCCGGGCCGATCTCGGCCGGCTCGTACTGGTGGTGAGCCGTGAGGGTGTGCAGCTGCTCCTGGCTGAGCGACTCGTGGACCTCGATGAACTCACCGTGCGGCAGGCGCTTGATGATGCCGGTCTCACGACCGTGCAGCACCTTGTCGCGGTCGCGGCGCTGCAGGCCGAGGCAGATCCGCTTGGTGACGAGGAACGCGATGACCGGTCCGGCGAAGAAGAAGATCCGGACGAACCAGGTCACGTCGTTGATCGACAGGTGGAAGTGGGTGGCGATGAGGTCGTTGCCACCACCGACCAGGCCGATCATGTACACCGTGACCCAGGCCGCACCGAACGCGGTACGCGTCGGGGCGTTGCGCGGGCGGTCCAGGATGTGGTGCTCGCTCTTGTCGCCGGTGACCCAGGACTCGATGAACGGGTAGACCGCGATCACGCCCAGGACCAGGCCGAAGAGGACCAGCGGGATGAACACGCCCAGGACGAGCGTGTGACCCCAGAAGTTGATCTCCCAGCCCGGCATGTAGCGGACCAGACCCTCGGCGAAGCCCATGTACCAGTCGGGCTGGGCGCCGGTGGACACCTGGTCGGGACGGTAGGGACCCATGGCCCAGATCGGGTTGATCTGGGTCACCGCGGCGATGGCCGCGATCACACCGAAGACCAGGAAGAAGAAGCCGCCGGCCTTGGCCATGTACACCGGCAGCAGCGGCATGCCGACGACGTTCTTCTCGCTCTTTCCGGGACCCGCGAACTGCGTGTGCTTGTGGTAGAAGACCAGGATCAGGTGGCCCACCATCAGGCCGAGCATGATGCCCGGCAGCAGCAGGATGTGGATCGAGTAGAACCGGGCGACGAAGTCGTGACCGGGGAACTGGCCGCCGAAGAGGAAGTACGAGATGTACGTCCCGACGATCGGCATGGACAGGATCGCGCCCTCGGTGAAGCGGACACCGGTGCCGGAGAGCAGGTCGTCCGGGAGCGAGTAACCGGTGAAGCCGGTGAACATGCCGAGGACGAACAGCAGGAAGCCGAACAGCCAGTTGATCTCACGCGGCTTGCGGAACGCTCCGGTGAAGAACACGCGCATCATGTGCACGAACATGCCGGCGAGGAAGATCAGCGCGGCCCAGTGGTGGATCTGCCGGATGAGCAGACCACCGCGCACGTCGAAGGAGATGTGCAGGGTCGAGTTGAACGCCTCGGACATCAGCTGTCCCTGGAGCGGGACGTAGCTGCCGTGGTATTCCACCTCGTTCATCGACGGGTGGAAGAACAGCGTCAGGTAGACACCGGTCAGGATGATGATGAGGAAGCTGTACATGCAGACTTCGCCCAACATGAACGACCAGTGGTCGGGGAAGATCTTGCGCATGTTGGACTTGGCCAGGGAGTAGATCCCGAGCCGTCCGTCTGCCCAGTCGGCGATGCGCTCGCCGGCCGGTGCCTTCCCTCGGGAGCGGCCCGCCGCGTCGGCGGCGGATCCGTTCGTCTGGTTCTCTGCAGTACTCATCCGCGCTCCCAGAATGCAGGACCGACGGGCTCCTCGAAGTCGCCGAGCGCCTGGAGGTAACCCTCGTCGTTCACGCCGATGCGGAGCTGAGGCAGGGCGTGACCGGCGGGGCCGAAGATCACTCGGGCACCGTCGGAGAGGTCGAAGGTGGACTGGTGGCACGGGCACAGCACGTGGTGCGTCTGCTGCTCGTACAGGGAGATCGGGCAGCCCACGTGGGTGCAGATCTTCGAGAAGGCGACGATGCCCTCGTGCGACCACTCGAGCTCGCGCTTGTCCTTGATGTTGTCCGGCTGCATCCGGATGATCATCAGGGCTGCCTTGGCGATCTCGTTCTGGAAGTCCTCGTCGGTCTCCTCCAAGCCCTCGGGCTTGGCGAAGGTCAGCGAACCGACGGCGACGTCCTCGGGACGCAGCGGCTGGTTCGTGTTCACGTTGACGAGCAGCTTGCCCTTGGCCCACAGCGTGTGGCGCAGCGAGGTGCCCGGCAGCGGACCGAGGTCACGCAGCAGCATGACGCCGGAGAGCGGCACCAGGGCCAGCGCGCCGAACATCGTGGTGCGGATCAGGCCGCGGCGGCCGATCGCCGACTCCTTGGCGCCCTGCTTGAAGTCCGCGTGGACCTGCGCGCGGACCTCGGGCGAGGCCGCGATCGCGTGCCGCTCGTCGGCGACCTCCACGTCGGACATCAGGGTGCGGGCCCAGTGGACCGCGCCCGCGCCGATGCAGAACAGCGCCGTACCGAGGGTCAGACCGAGCGCGAAGTTCAGCGCGCTGATGTGACCGAGCGGGAAGACGAAGATCGACTTGTCGTGCGGGATCGACACGTACGAGACGATGAAGCCGACGGTGGCCAGCATCGAGACCGTGAACAGCAGGGCGACGACGCGCTCGGACCGCTTGGCGGCCCGCTCGTCGATGTCCTGGATCCGGTGCTCGTGGGGCGGCAGCCCCGGGTCCGCGAACGGGTTCTTCTCGTCCGCGACGCTCACGGCGCCGTGCGCTCGCTCGTTGTGTCCTGCGGACTGCTCAGCAGGCAGGTTCTCTTCTGGAATGTCTTGGCTACTCATGACTTCTTGGCCTTTGCGGTCCGAGCGGCGACCCAGACGGCTACCGCGATCAGGGCACCGAGGCCGAAGATCCACGCGAACAGGCCCTCACTGACCGGCCCGAGGCCGCCCAGCTGCATGCCGCCCGGCTGCTCCGTCTCATCGCCGTTGATCGCGTGCAGGTACGCGATGATGTCCTTCTTGTTCTTCTCCGACAGGGTGGTGTCGGGGAAGGACGGCATGTTCTGCGGGCCCGTCTGCATGGCCTCGTAGATGTGCTTCGGGTCGACACCCGTCAGGTCGGGCGCGAACTTGCCCTTGGTCAGGGCACCACCCTTGCCGGTGAAGTTGTGGCACTGCGCGCAGTTGGTGCGGAACAGCTCGCCACCCTTGCCGATGTCCGCCCCGTCCGGGCCGTACTGCTGCTTCGTCGGCACCTCAGGACCGGCACCCAGCGACGCGACGTACGCGGCGAGCTGGTCGATCTGCTCCTGGGTGTAGATGTTCTTCTTCTTTACGACCTGCGGGCCCTGCGAGGTGGCCGCCGGCATACGGCCGGTGCCGACCTGGAAGTCGACCGCCGCGGCGCCCACACCGGTCAGGGGCGGGCCGTCGGAGGAGCCCTGGCCACCGGTGCCGTGGCAGCTGGCGCAGCCGACCTCGTAGAGCTTCTTGCCCTCCTTGATGGTCAGGGACTGGGAGGATTCATCGGCCTGTGCCTTGCTCGCGGGTGCGAACGCGGCGTACAGCCCCCCAGTGGCCGCCAGCGCGAAGAGTAGGACGACGACCGCCGCCAGCGGATGGCGTCGTCGTGCGGAGAGCTTTTTCACGGATTACCCCGGTGTCAGGATCTTCTGCGTCGATGCTTCTGGAATTGCGGGAGCGGTCCCGGCTACTTGATCAAGTAGATCGTGGCGAAGAGGCCGATCCAGACGACATCGACGAAGTGCCAGTAGTAGGACACGACGATGGCCGCGGTCGCCTGCTCGTGGGTGAACCTCTTGGCCGCGTAGGTCCGGCCGAGGACGAACAGGAAGGCGATGAGACCGCCCGTCACGTGCAGGCCGTGGAAGCCGGTGGTCAGGTAGAACACCGAGCCGTACGGGTCGGAGGACAGGGAGATCCCGTCCTTCTTCACCAGCTCCGTGTACTCGTAGATCTGACCGCCGATGAAGATCGCACCCATGATGAAGGTGAGGATGAACCAGCCACGGAGCTTCTTCACGTCCCCGCGCTCGGCTGCGAACACGCCGAGCTGGCAGGTGAGCGAGGAGAGCACCAGGATCGTGGTGTTCGTCGCCGAGAAGGGCACATTGAGTGCCTCGGCCATGTGCTTCCAGTGCGCCGGACCCGTCACCGATCGCAGGGTGAAGTACATCGCGAAGAGGGCCGCGAAGAACATCAGCTCGGAACTCAGCCAGATGATGGTTCCGACGCTGGTGAGGTTCGGCCGGTTGACCGACGGGTGCGCGTGCCCGGTTTCTACTGTCGTTGCTGTCGCCACGACCGACATTATGTCGGTCGCTTATCCCGCCCTCACTCCGGGGGGTGCCGTTCGGAGTGTTGCTGCCCGCCGAACCGGTGTTGACGTGGTGTTCATGGGAGTAACATCCGGCCCCGACGGGCCTTTCCGTACGACGCTGACGTCTCGGAGGAAGCATGCAGCCGACCGCTACGGTGCTGGTGTACAGCGACGACTCCAACACGCGGGAACAGGTGCGGTTGGCCACCGGCCGCAGGCCGGCCCCAGATGTGTCCCTGGTCGAGTTCGTGGAGTGTGCGACTCCCGAGGCCGTCGTCAGGGAGCTGGACAGGGGCGGCATCGACGTGTGCGTGCTCGACGGCGAGGCCGTGCCCATGGGAGGCATGGGGGTGTGCCGGCAGATCAAGGACGAAATCTTCAACTGCCCGCCCGTGCTGCTGCTCATGGGGCGTCCCCAGGACGCCTGGCTGGCCACCTGGAGCCGTGCCGACGCTGCGGTGACGCTTCCGGTGGATCCGGTGGAGTTCGCCTCTGCACTGGCTTCCCTGCTCCGTCGGAAGCGGTTGCTGAGCGCCTAGCGGCGCGGGACGCGAGGCGGCTGCGCGGCCGGCCCGGCGGGGGCTGGTCGCGCCGGCGCGGCAGGGCCGCACATCAGCGGCCGAGCGCCTGACGGGGCGCTCACAGCGCCGTCGGCTGTACGCGCAGAGCATCCTGCGGTGAGGGGCCGTCCGTGGTGCCGCTGCCGAGGGCGCTGCCGGTGCGCCACTTCTTCCAGTCGACGTTCCAGTCGCCGAAGCCGTTGCCGAAGGGTTCCATCGGCTCGCCGTTGGAGTTGATGACCTTGACGATGTCGCCCTCGTGGACGTTCTCGAAGAACCACTCGGCGTTGGACGTACTCATGCCGGTGCAGCCGTGGCTGACGTTCGCATAGCCCTGGGAGCCGACGGACCACGGGGCCGCGTGGACGTACTCGCCCGACCATGTGACCCGGGTGGCGTAGTAGACGGGTAGGTCGTACGAGTCCGAGCTGCCCTCGGCGATGCCGACGGTGGCGCCGCGCATCCGTACGAAGTACTGCTTCTCCAGGACCACCTTGACGCCGTTGCGGGTCTCGAAGCCCGGCTTGCCGGTGGTGACCGGGACCTGGTTGACCTGCTGACCGTTCTTGTAGAACGTCAGCTGGTGGGCGGACGCGTCCGTCACGGCCTCGATCCGGTCCCCGATGGTGATCTTCAGCGCCTTGGACTTGCCGCCCCAGAGCCGGTCGCTGATCCTGATGCCGTCCAGGTTGCTGTGCACCTGGATCGTGGCGTGCGCGGGCCAGTAGTCCTTGGGGCGGTAGTGGAGTTCCTTGTCGCTCACCCAGTACCAGGAGCCCTGCACGGCCGGGGTGGAGTCCACCCTGAGGGCCCGCTCCACGACGGCCCGCTGCGCCTTGACCTTGACCGGCTGGTCGAGTTGGGCGGTGATGGGCTGCCCCACGCCGTACTGGCCCGCCTCCGGCCCGAAGGTGACGTTCAGGCGCTTCTGGGTGGTCGGCTTGCTGGTGTCGAAGGTGAGGACCTTGCGGCCCGGCGCGCCGTCGTCGTCCTCCGTGCTCACCGTGACCGTGTAATGGGCGTTGGCGGCCAGCGGAGAGGTGCTGTGCCAGCGGCTCCCGTCGGCGGCGAGTTCGCCCGCCACATAGCGCCCTGTGGAGTCCTGGGCGGTGACGTCGGTGATCCGGTCGTCATCGCTGTTGGACGTGACCTCCAGCGGCTTGTCGGGGTCGGCCGGCTTCCCGTCGCCGGTGGGGCCGCTGAAGGAGATCTGGTCCGCTGCGTCGTACGGCTTGGCCGACAGGGGGTTGCCGTCCGCACTGCAGCCGATGACGCCCGCGCCGAGGGCGGTCACCAGCAAGGCGCAGCTGACGACGGTGCGGGTCCGCGGAATGTGTTTCATACGATCACGCTATGAGGTGGAGAGCGTACTGGCGCGGCACGTAACTCGTACGAGGGACGGACACTCCGGCAAAAGGAGGAGCCCGGACCTCCTGACGGAGTGTCCGGGCTCCCGATGCGCTCGGCGCGTGCTACTGGGTGCGGTTCTCACCGTGGTAGTACTCGAACACCCAGCCGAAGAGGCCGATCAGGATGATCGGTGCCGAGAAGTACAGCAGCCACCAGCCGACCGCCACACCGAGGAAGGCCAGCGCGCCGCCGACGCCCAGGGCGAGCGGCTGCCAGCTGTGCGGGCTGAAGAAGCCCAGCTCGCCCGCGTCGTCCGCGACGTCGGCCTCCTTGTCGTCCTGCGCACCCGCGTCGACCCGCCGGGCGGTGTAGCCCAGGTAGAAGCCGATCATGATGCTCAGGCCGAAGGCCAGGAAGAGCGCCGTGGTACCGGCCGGCTCCTTCGACCACACGCCATACACGATGGCCATGATCAGGATGAAGACGCTCAGCCAGATGAACATCCGACCCTGGATCTTCACTTGCCGGCCTCCTTGCTGCCTTCGATGGCGCTGCCGTGACCGGCGTACTCGAGCTGTTCGAGCGCGGCGATCTCGGGGTGGTGCAGGTCGAACGCCGGGGATTCGCTGCGGATCCGCGGCAGGGTGAGGAAGTTGTGCCGCGGCGGCGGGCAGGAGGTCGCCCATTCGAGCGAACGGCCGTAGCCCCACGGGTCGTCCACGCCGACCGGCTTGCCGTACTTGGCCGTCTTCCACACGTTGTAGAGGAACGGCAGGATCGACAGACCGAGCAGGAACGAGCTGATGGACGAGATCGTGTTCAGGGTCGTGAAGCCGTCGGCCGCCAGGTAGTCGGCGTAACGACGCGGCATGCCCTCGGCACCCAGCCAGTGCTGGACCAGGAAGGTGCCGTGGAAGCCGACGAACAGCGTCCAGAAGGTGATCTTGCCGAGGCGCTCGTCCAGCATCTTGCCCGTCATCTTCGGCCACCAGAAGTGGAAGCCGGAGAACATGGCGAAGACGACCGTACCGAAGACCACGTAGTGGAAGTGGGCCACCACGAAGTACGAGTCGGAGACGTGGAAGTCCATCGGGGGCGAGGCCAGGATGACACCGGTCAGACCACCGAACGTGAAGGTGATCAGGAAGCCGGTGGCCCAGAGCATCGGTGTCTCGAAGGACAGCGAGCCCTTCCACATCGTGCCGATCCAGTTGAAGAACTTCACACCGGTCGGTACGGCGATCAGGAAGGTCATGAAGGAGAAGAACGGCAGCAGCACACCGCCGG